>DASPMY010000037.1:0-14830 GCA_035626815.1 Croceibacterium sp. | reverse complement strand
ATCCTGTTCGCCACCGCGCTCAACTGGCAATTCCTCCAGCTCAACCCGCAAGCCGACGGGGCGCAAGTGTCCAACGCCGTGCAGCGGATCGCGATCTAGCCGCTTGCGTTGGGCCCGCGGCCGAACCACATAGCGCCCATGCAGAGCGAAAACCCCCTGATCGCCGATCTGGTCAAGATGGCCAACGCCGCGGCCGGCACGTTCGCCGGCATGACCCGCGAGGCGCGCGACGCCGCGCGCGAGCGGATGAAGGAAGCGTTCGGCGGGCTCGACTTCGTCAGCCGCGAGGAATTCGACGCGGTCAAGGACATGGCCAGCCGCTGCCGCGAGGATTGCGCGCAGCTGGAAGCGCGGATTGCCGCGCTGGAGGCCAAGGCGAAGTAATCTCGCGCAAAGAAGGCCCGAAGATTCAATTTTTCCCTTCGTCATTCCCGCGAACGCGGGAACCGGGTCGGGTCCCCGCTTTCGCAGGGATGACGAGCTTGGGTAGCGGCGCTTCGCGTCTTTGCGGCTTGGCGCGAAGACCATAAAGCGCTCACCATGCATCTGCGCGCCGCCGCCATCCTTCTCGCCGCCCGCCCGCACGGCGAGACCGCGGTCGTCGCGCGCATGCTGACCGAGGAATTCGGCGTCGTCGCCGGCTACGTCGCAGGCGGGCGCGGGCGGCGGCTCAGGCCAGTGCTGATTCCCGGAAACCGGGTCGAGCTGCAGCTCTCGGCGCGGTCGGACAGCCAGCTGCCGTTCGCCCGGCTCGAGCTGGTCGAGAGCCGCGGGCCGTGGCTCGGCGAGCCACTGCCCGCGGCGGCGATCGGCTGGGCCTGCGCGCTCACCGCCACCGCGCTGCCCGAGCGGCAGCCGTATCCCCCCCTGTACGAAGCGCTCGGAGGGCTGCTGAGCGCGATCTGTCATGCCCCGTCGGCGCGCGGCTGGGCAGGGGCGCTGGCCGGCTACGAGGCGCTGCTGCTGCGCGAGCTCGGCTATGGCGGCGGCGCGGCGCGATCGCGAGGCGATTTCGCGCAAGACCTTGTTGAGCTGGACCGACTCGCGGGCGCACTCGACCACTACCTGCTTGCCGACCGGCGCGGCGATGTTATGGCCGCGCGCGCTCGGCTGCGCGAGCTGTTGGGACGGATGGCCGAATGAAGATCGCCTGCCTCGCCGGAGACGGCATCGGCCCCGAGATCATGGCCGAGGCGCGGCGCGTGCTGCAGGCGCTCGACCTACCCGGGCTGACGGTATGGGAAGGCGACGTCGGCGGCATCGGCTACAAGCGCCACGGCCACCCGCTGCCGCCCGAGACGCTCGAGATGGCCAGGGCGGCCGACGCGGTGCTGTTCGGCGCGGTCGGCGATCCGTCGTGCGACAATCTCGAACGGCACCTGCGGCCGGAGCAGGCGATTCTCGGCCTGCGCCAGGCCCTCGGGCTGTTCGCTAACTTGCGCCCGGCGACCATGTTTCCGGGTCTCGAAAACCTCTCTGCGCTGCGGCCCGAGATCGCCCGCAGCATCGACCTGCTCATCGTCCGCGAATTGAACGGCGACGTCTATTTCGGCGAGAAGGCGATCCGCACGCTCGACGACGGCCGCCGCCAGGGCTTCGACTTCATGTCCTACGCCGAGGACGAGGTGCGCCGCATCGCCCACGTCGCTTTTCGCGCCGCGCAGGGCCGCAAGCGCCGCCTGTGCTCGGTCGACAAGGCCAACGTGCTCGAAACCAGCCAGCTGTGGCGCGAGGTGGTGATCGAGGTGGCGGCCGAATACCCCGACGTCGCGCTGACCCACATGTACGTCGACAACGCCGCGATGCAGCTGGTGCGCGATCCCGGCCAGTTCGATGTCGTCGTCACCGGCAACCTGTTCGGCGACATCCTCTCGGACCAGGCGAGCATGTGCGTCGGCTCGATCGGGCTGCTCGCCAGCGCCTCGCTCGGCGAGGCGCAAACCGGGTTTGGCACCAAGGGCCTTTACGAGCCGATCCATGGCAGCGCGCCCGACATCGCCGGGCAGGGCAAGGCCAACCCGTTGGCGATGATCCTCAGCTTGGCGATGATGCTGCGCCACAGCTTCGGCTGCGTGGCCGACGCGGCGCGGGTCGAGGCGGCGGTGGCGCGGACGCTGGCCGACGGCGTCAAGGGCGCCGACCTCTGCGGCGACGCCGGCACGGCCGAGATCGGCGAGGCGGTGCTTGAGCGGCTCTAGGATCCTCCCCGGCACGGGGAGGGGGACCACCGCCGAAGGCGGTGGTGGAGGGCGCGCGCCCCAAAGCGCTGCGCCTCCCGAGAGGCCCCTCCACCAGCCTGCGGCTGGTCCCCCTCCCCGTACCGGGGAGGAATTGGAGCTCGCGGTCGTCCTGCCGACCTATAACGAGGCGGCCAACATCGCGCCGATGGTCGCCCGGCTCGAACAGGCGCTCGGGCCCACCGGCTGGGAAGCGATCTTCGTCGACGACGACAGCACCGACGGCACCGCCGATGCCGCGCGCGGAATCTCGCGCGCCGACCCGCGCATTCGCGTGATCCACCGGATCGGCCGGCGCGGGCTGGCGAGCGCCGCCATCGAAGGCATGTGCGCCACCGCCGCGCCGGTGGTGGCGGTGATGGACGCCGACTTGCAGCACGATCCGGCGCTGCTGCCGGAGATGCTCGCCGCGATCCGCGCCGGCGAATGCGACCTCGCGGTCGCCTCGCGCTTCGTCGCCGGCGGCAGCACCGAGCAATGGAACCGGCCCGACCGCGAGCGGGCCTCGGCGCTCGCCAACGCGCTCGCCCGCAAGGTCACCGGGGTCGAGCTGACCGACCCGATGAGCGGCTACTTCATGCTCCGCAGCGAAACCCTACGACGCGACGCGCACCGCCTGTCGGGCATCGGCTTCAAGCTGCTGCTCGACATCCTCGCCACGATCGAGGCGCCGCTACGGGTCAGGGAGTTGCCGCTGCGCTTCGCGGCGCGCGCGCAAGGCGAGAGCAAGCTCGACCGGACGGTCGTGTTCGAGTTCCTCGTCGGCCTCTACGACAAGTGGTTCGGCCGGGTGATCCCGACGCGCTACGCGCTGTTCGGCACCATCGGCGCCGTCGGCGTGGTCGTGCATATGGCGGTGCTGAGCGCGTTCCTGGCGCTGTTCGGCGGCCGCTTCGAGGACCAGGTGTCGACGTTCGAAGCCGGCCAGACGCTCGCCGCGCTCGTGGCGATGACCTTCAACTTCGCGCTCAACAACGCGCTGACGTACGCCGACCAGCGGCTGTGCGGCGCCTTGGCGCTGCTGCGCGGATGGCTCAAGTTCGCGCTGACCTGCTCGGTCGGGCTGCTGACCAACGTCGGCGTGGCCGCGGTGCTCGTGCGCATGGGCGTGCACCCCTACCCGGCCGCGCTCGCCGGCATCCTCGTCGGCTCGGTGTGGAACTACGCGCTGTCGAGCCGCTTCGTCTGGGGCCGCTTCCGCTAGACCCAGCCGGCGAGCCAGGTCCACCGTTGGAAGGCGTCGCTCCCGTCGAGCGCGGCGGCGTTGAGGATGGGCCAGAAAAAGGCGAACAGCGCGCACGAGGCGGCCAGCACCGCCGGCGGCAGCCTGCGCCAGCCGCGCCGCCACAGCGCGTCGAGCGCCAGCGCCAGCGCAGCCATCAGGAAACAGCTCGGCAGCAGGTAGTGGTAGTAGAACTGCACCGGCTTGGGGGCGACGATCCACAAGGCCAGGCTCGCAGCGTAAAGCGTGGCCACCGCCAGCGCGTCCCACCGGCGCCGCGCCAGGCCGGCCCAGGCGCACCACGCCAGCGCTGGTAGTCCCAGCAGCATCGTCAGCGGATTGCCGACCAGCAGCACGCCGCGCTGGGCACCGTCGGTGACCTCATAGAGATACCAGATCGCCCGCCAGTTGACCGCCCATTGCCACCACACGCTCTGATAAGTGTGCGGCTCGACGACCTGCTCCTGCAGCGCGAGCATCCGCGCCTGCAGCGCCGGCAGGCCCGAGGGCCCGACCGCGTTATGCTCAAAAAGCGGGAACGGCCAGTAGCTCAGCGCGTACGCCGCGAGAGGCACCAGGCCGAGCCACACGCCGGCCTCGACGAGCGTCATGCCGCCGATCGGCGCCCCGCGGGAGGCGGTGACGAAGCTGCGGCCCGCCCAGCGGAGGCGAATCGCCAGGAAGGCCAGTCCGGGCAGCACCGCGATGGGGATTGCGTTCCACTTGCTCGCCATTGCGCAGCCCATCGCGGCGCCGGCGATGGCCAGCCGCCAGCGCGCGGTCTCGTGCTCGCGCAGGGCGGCGGCGCCCATCCACAGCCCGAGCAGCGCGAACGCCGCCATGAAGACGTCGAGCATGGCTATTCTCGCCTGCACGAACAGCGGGAAGGTGGTCGCCAGCAGCACGCCGAAGGCGATCGTGGCGAATCGCGACAGCGAGGCGAACCACAGCGCCCGCATCGCCGCGAACAGCCCGAGCGCGCCGAACAGGGCCGGCATGATCCGCCAGCCGAGCGGGCGGTCGCCGAACAGCGCGATGCCGAGCGCGATCAGCTCCTTGCCAAGCGGCGGGTGCTCGGTGTTGAGCGGCTGCGACAGCGCCAGCATCGCCCGCGCCGCCGGCAGGTAATGGACCTCGTCGAAGAACGGCTTCGACGGCACCGTCAGCCGGACCAGCGCGAGCGCCAGGAAACCCAGGGCCAGCGCCGCAGTCCAGCCGATCGGATCGCGGGTGTGGCCGGGGGGATACGCCGCGCTCATTCGTGCTGCGGATAGGGTTGACCGAAGGCCGAGGCAAGAATAGGTGGAAACGCGTAATGCATTCCATGCGTTGCGAGGCTACGAGATTCAGGACGTCGCCCGGAGGAGTTCATGATGGTTCGGAAATTGCTTTTGACTGCCGCCGCTGCCACCATGGCCGCCGCTCCCGTCGCCGCGCAGGCTGCGCCCGCGCGGGCACCTGCGCCCGTCGCCGGCGACAGCGAGGACCTGCGGGGCAAGTGGTACATCCCCGTCGGGGTGTTCATCGCGCTCAGCGTCATTCTGGTGCTGCTGTTCAACGACGACGACAACGCCACCAGCCCCTGATCGCACCGGTCCGGAATGCTGACCGAGAAGCGGGGCCTTGCGGCCCCGCTTTTTCGTTGCGCCCCGGCCCGCCGCAGACCTAGAGGCGCGGTCGAGATGAAGAAGACCACTGGCTCCGACCGCTCGATCACGTCGACATGGCGCCCGCAGACCCGGGCGGTGCGCGCCGGCACCTGGCGTTCGGAGCACGGCGAGACGAGCGAGGCGCTGTTCCTCAACTCGGGCTACACTTACGATGACGCCGCCACCGTCGCCGCGCGCTTCGCGGGCGAAGCGGCGGGGATGACATACTCGCGGCTGCAGAACCCGACCGTGGCGATGCTCGAGGAGCGCATCGCCGCGATCGAGGGTGCCGAGGCCTGCCGGGTGCAGGCGACCGGCATGGCGGCGATGACCACCGCGCTGCTGTGCCAGCTCAAGAGCGGCGACCACGTCGTCGCGGGGCGCGCCGCGTTCGGCTCGTGCCGCTGGCTGGTCGATACGCTGATGCCGCGGTTCGGCATCGAGACCACGGTGATCGACGCGCGCGACAACGCCGCGTGGGAAGCGGCTGTGCGGCCCAACACGCGGGTGTTCTTCTTCGAGACCCCGGCGAACCCGACGATGGACATCGTCGACCTCGAGTTCGTCTGCGGGCTGGCCCGTTCGCGCGGCATCGTCAGCGTAGTCGACAATGCGTTCGCCACCGCGGTGTTGCAGCGTCCGCTCGCATTTGGCGCCGACGTGGTCGCGTACTCGGCGACCAAGCTGATGGAAGGCCAGGGCCGCGTCCTCGCCGGCGCGGTCTGCGCCAGCCGCGAGTGGATCGACAACGTGCTGTTGCCGTTCCAGCGCAACACCGGGCCCAACCTGTCGCCGTTCAATGCATGGGTCGTGCTGAAGGGGCTCGAGACGCTCAGCCTGCGCGCGCACAAGCAGAGCGACAACGCGATGAAGGTCGGCCGGTTCGTCGAGACGCGCGTGCCGCGGATGCTCCATCCCGGGCTCGACAGCTTCGCTCAGCACAACCTGGCGATGCGCCAGATGGACGCTTGCGGGCCGATCTTCAGCGTCGTGCTCGACGGCGGCCGCGCGCAGGCCCACGCGGTGCTCGACGCGCTCGAGCTGATCGACATCTCCAACAACATCGGCGATACCAGGTCGCTCGCGTGCCACCCGGCGAGCACGACCCACGCCAACATGGGCGCCGAGGCGCGCGAGCAGATGGAGGTCGGCGAGGGGATGCTGCGCTTCAACATCGGGCTCGAGGATCCGGACGACCTGATCGAGGACCTCGACCGGGCCCTGGTCCGCGCGGGGCTCTGAGCCCGGTCGTGCGGCGCTTCGTTCTCGTCGGAGCGGCGCTGCTGGCGGGATCGTGCGACCGGCCGCCCGAACCCGCCCCGACAGCCGCCGAGCCGGTCGCCGAGGCGTGCGGCGACACCGACGTCGCCTGCCTCAACGAGCAGCTCATGCAGCAACTGGAGCAGGAAGAGCGGCTCCAGCCCAAGCTGTCGGTCGAGGATGCCCTGGGCGAATGGACAGTGGCCGCCGCGATCGAGCGCATTGGGCGCGACGCCGGCGGCACGTGGGTGGCCACTTACGCCCATCGCGACGTGTGGCTGGGAAGCGCCGTCTCGGTTACGCGCGAGGCCATCACCATCGAGGCCGCGGCCGGCGCCCCGGTCATGCGCGAGGGCGCGTTCGATGGCGGTGAGCTGTACCCGCGCTGCACCCGGCCCGAGTTCGAAACCGACATGCGCCATTCGGCCGGCGCCATGGCCGACCTGATCGACCTGTGGCAGCACTTCGGCCTGAAGCGGTCATCGGTCGGCCGCCCGCTCATCATCCATTGCACCGGCGGGCCCGAATTCCCCGACGACGGCAGCGGCCACGTCGCCGAGATGACGGTCGAGGAGTCCTACGGCATCGAGCTCGCTTACCTGTACGACCGCGACCACCTGATCGTGCAATGGGGCTCGCTCGAGTTTCTGCTGCGGCGCTCCGGCGGGCGACCGGGCTGATTCGGCGCCGGCGCGAACGGCTCGCCGCATCCCCTTTGACCGGCGCGACAAAGCGGTTACGCTCGGGCCCATGCAGGACGTCCTCGCGAACCTCTTCCAGCACGCCGCGATCACCCACGGCATCACCGTGCGCGTGGCGGTCAACTTCATGCCAGACCAGTCGCGCGCCGAGGCGCGGCGCTGGTTCTGGGTCTATCACATCCGCCTCGAGAACCACCGCGACGACACCGTCCAGCTGCGCACGCGGCACTGGCGGATCACCGATTCGCGCGGCATGGTCAGCCTGGTCGACGGCGAGGGCGTGGTCGGCGAGACGCCGGTGCTCGCGCCGGGGCAGACGCACGACTACGTTTCGGGCTGCGAGCTGATGACCAACATGGGCTCGATGGAAGGGCACTACACCTTCGCGCGCGGGGACGGCACGCTGCTCGAGGTGGCGATACCGTTCTTCCCGCTGGCGGCGCCGGCCTCCGCGGCGGGCTAGCCGGCCGGGAGTGGGCGATGGCGATGAAGCACCTGCTGGCGACCGCGACCGGCGTTCTTCTGCTCGGCCTTGCCACCCCGCTCGTCGCTCAGGAGACGGTCGGCAAGCCGCCGCCCAATCCGGCCGGCTGGACCGCGCCGCGGACCGCGTGGGGCGATCCGGACTTGCGCGGCACTTACCCGCTCGATGCCGTCGGCCGCACGCCGATGCAGCGCCGCCCGCAGTACGGCGACCGGCTGGTGATGACCGACGCCGAGTACGACGAGGCGGTCAGGGCTGCCGCCGAGGTCGAAGCCGGCGCCGACCGCGAGGACGCCGGCAACAGGCTTGGCGCGGGCAACTGGTTCGAATACGGCACCGCGCTGAGGCAGACCGCGCTGATCGTCGAGCCGGCGGAAACCGGGCGCATCCCGGCGTTGACCGAGGAAGGCAAGCGCTTGCAGGGCGGCATGCGCAGCAGCTGGAACGGCGAGGTGTTCGAGGACCTCGACGACTTCAACCCCCTCGACCGCTGCATCACCCGCGGCATGCCGGCGACGATGCTGCCATTCCCGTACAACAACGGCGTACGCGTGTTTCAGTCCCCCGGCTGGGTAGTGATCAACCACGAGATGATTCACGAGCAGCGGTTCATCCCGCTCGACGGCCGGCCGCAGCTCGACCGCGCCATCAGCACCTGGCTCGGCAGCTCGCGCGGTCATTTCGAGGGCGACACGCTGGTGGTCGAGACGACCCACTTCAACGGCCTCGCGCCGATGGTCATCGTCGGCCCGAGCAACGGAACCGCCGGCATCCCGACCAGCCCATCGATGAGGATCGTCGAGCACTTCACGCCCGGGCCGGAGGGCCTTTACTACGAAGCGTGGGTGGAGGATCCGGTGGTGCTCACCGGACCGTTCAAGATTGCCTACCCGTGGGCCCGCAACGACGCCTACGAACCGTTCGAGTATGCCTGCCACGAGGGCAACACGCTGGTGATCGCGAACATCCGCTCGACCAGCCCGCGCTATGCCCAGTGGCGCGCCGACAACGAGCGCGAGCTGGCCGAGGCCGGCGGCACAACCGAGCGCAGCGGCAGCTGATCCCGGGCGGGCGCCCTCACACCGGCCAGAACAGCGAAATCAGCGGCACGCCGAGCAGCACCACCAGGATCGACAGCGGCAGGCCGAGCCGCCAGTAGTCGCCGAAGCGGTAGCCGCCGGGGCCCATCACCAACGTGTTGCACTGGTGGCCGATCGGGGTCAGGAAATCGCACGCCGCGCCCACCGCCACCGCCATCAGGAAGGCGTCGGGCCGGTAGCCGAGCCCGGTCGCGAAGCCGGCGGCGATCGGGGCCATCACCAGCACCGTGGCGGCGTTGTTGAGGAACGGCGTCACCGCCATCGCCGCGACCAGGATCAGCGCCAGCGCGCCGAACGGCGGCAGCCCGCTGGCGAGATGCGATAGCCCGCCCGCGACGAGGTCGGTGGCCCCGGTCTCGCTCAGGGCGCCGCTGACCGGGATCAGCGCCGCGAGCATGATCAGTATCGGCCAGTCGACCGCCGAATACGCCTCGCGCAGCGGCAGCGCGCCGACCATCACGATCGCCGCGGCGGCGGCGAAGAAGGCGATCTGGACCGACACCAGCCCGAGCGCGGTCAGCGCCATGGCCACGCCGAGGATGGCGATCGGCAGGATGCTGCGGCTGAGGTTGCCGAGCCGCACCTCGCGCTCGGCCAGCGGCAGGCAGCCCAGCTCCTGCATGCGCAGCGGGAACTGCGACAGCACGCCTTGCAGCACGATCACGTCGCCGGCGCGCAGGCGGATGTCGCGTAGCCGCTTGACGAAGCGCTCGCCGCTGCGGCTGACCGCGAGCAGGTTGATGTCGTACCGGCGGTGCAGCTCGAGCCGCCCGGCCGCCTCGCCGATGAGGATCGAATCGAGCCCGATGACCGCCTCGACCACGCCGATCTCCTCGCCGCTGCGCGGCTTGTCGAACGACCGATCCTGGCCCTCCAGCTCGAGCCCTTCGCTGGCGATCAGCCGCTCGAGCGCTTCAGGCGAGCCCTCGAGGAGGACGATGTCGCCTTCGCGCAGCTTGGTGTTGCGCGCGAGCTCGGGGTGCGGCTTGCCGTCGCGCACCACGGTGGTAACGAGCACCTCGTCATCGCGCTTGCCGCCGAGCGCGGCGATCGTCTTGCCTTCGGCCGCCGATCCCGCGGGCACGCGGGCTTCGGTGATGTAGTCCTGAACGTCGAGCGCCTCGCCCATCGCCACGGCCGGCGTCTGGCCCGACGGCAGCAGCCGATAGCCGACCGCGAGGAACGCCACGCCCGCAGCCGCCAGGCCGAGGCCGACCGGCGTATAGTCGAACATCGAGAACGGCTGCCCGGTCAGCTCCTCGCGCATGCCGGCGACGATCACGTTGGGCGATGTCCCGACCATCGTCATCAGCCCGCCGAGCAGCGAGGCGAACGCCATCGGCATCAGGTAGCGCGAGATCGGCGAGCCCGACTTCTTGGCCATCTGGAAGGCGATCGGCATCATGATCGCCAGCGCGCCGATGTTCTTCACGAACGCGCTCATCAGTGCGACCGCGACGATCAGCGTGAGCAGTTGCCCGCGAAACGCGGTGACGTGTGGCGAGATCGCCTGCACCGCGCGCTCGACCACGCCCGAGCGCGCCACCCCGGCGCTAACCACTAGCGCGCTGCCGACGATGATGACGATGTCGTTGGCAAAGCCGCTGAAGGCCTTCTCCGGCGGGATCACTCCGACCAGCAGCCCGGCGAGCAGCCCGGCCACGGCAACGAGGTCGTAGCGCCACCGTCCCCAGACGAACAGCGCCATCACGCCGGCCAGCACCGCGAAGCTCAGCGCTTGTTGGAAATTCACCCGCCTCGATCCCCTGTACTGCGCGCATTAACCAACGCGGCAGCGCCCGCCAGGCTCCCGGGTTGCCAAATGTTGCTCAGGCGATGCCCTGCTGCGGCGGCGGGGTCAGGTTGACGACCTGAGCGAGCTGCTGCTCGAGCTGGGCCAGCCGCTCGGTGAGCGTGCGGCGCTCGACCTCGTGGGCGGCCTCGCGGCGCGCGCGCTCGATCGCCAGCTCGATCGCGCGGGCCAGCGGCGGCGCCAGATCCTCGAGCGCCTCGCGGTCGTCCTTGCCGTAATGGCTGCCGTCGGGATGGGGCCCGAGCACGATCCAGCCGGTGGTCGTCCCGCCCGCCGTGACGAGCGGCAGGCGCAGCGGCAGTAGCGGGTCGTCGGCGCGCCTCGCTCCGCGCTCGGGATGCGCCGGCAATTCCGCGGCGAGCCGGTCCGCGAGCCCGTCGGCGGGGATGCCCTGGGCGTGGGCAAGCGCCAGGCGGTCGCCGTCGGCCAGCAGGATCGCGCCGTGGCTCGCGTGCACGCCGCGCATCACCAGTTGCAGCGCGTTGTCGGCAAATTCCCTGGGGTCGCTGCTGTTGCGCACTTCGGCGAGCAGCACCGGCAGCTCGGCATTGAGCCGCGCGAGGTCGCGTTGGAAGCGCTTCTCGGCCCACTTGCTCAGGCGCTGGTGCAGCGGCACCAGCAGGAGCGCAGCCATCGCCGCCGCGAACGCGCCCCCGGCGGTGCCGGCATAAGCGCCGAACCACTGCATGCCGATGCTCTGTATCAGCGTTTCGCTCGCCGCGAAGACCGCGATCAGCGACAGCGTCAGCAGGGCGTACAACGCGGAGCGGCTGATCGCCGCGTCGGCATCGTAAAGCCGGTATCGCAGCAGGGCGATCAGGATGCCGCCGACCACGCAGAAGCTTCCCAGCGTGCTGACGAAGGCGTTGGCGAGGAAGATGACGAAGTGGGTGGCATTGTCGCTTTGCGCGCTGTCGATGGTGAACAGCGCGAACTGAATGAGTCCGGTCGCGAGGAACCCCGCAAGGCCGAGCATGACCCATTTGAGCTGCTGCCGCGGCGGTCCGGGCTCCATGCGAACGAAGCGCCAGCCCAGGCTGGCGAGGGCCAGCAACAACGCCGGGATCGCGATCGAGAACTGAAGCCACAGCGGCGTCTCGTTGCCGCCGGTCAGCATCAGCGTGCCCCAGGCGACGATCGCCGGGAGGATCAGCAGCGTCCAGCGGGGGGTGAAGCGGCCGGCCGGAAAGGTGGTGAACGCCAGCAGGTTGCAGGCCATCGGGATCACGTCGAAGCCGTTGTCGAGCATGCGCCGTAGGGCGTGGTCGCCGAACAGCGCGGAGATATCGTTCGCCGGGACCGACAGCAGTCCGAGCGATAGCAACGCGGCCACAGGGTCGCTGGGCCGGCGGCGGAACAGGAGGATTGCTCCGACCAGCACGATGAGCGAGCCCGCCGTCGCGGTGACCCCGTAGATGAGATAGCGCTGTCGGTGCGTCGCCGGAGACTCGGCGTCGGCAGCCGCCAGGTGCTCTGGCCCGCGCACGACGGTCACTTCGACTGGATCGCCGCCCGGCGGCTTCAGCCGGAGCGTGACCGGCCGGCCGTCGGGTCCGGCGAGCGCCTCGGAGACCTGCTCGTAGCTGGCCGCGCTGCCGAGGGGCTGGCCGTCGATCGCCAGCAGCTCGCCGACGGCGGGAACGCCTGCCTCGCGGGCGGCGGGGCTGAGCGGGCTGACCACCAGCGCACTCTCGTCGCTGGCACGCAGCCCGGCGGAAAAATACTGCAGGTCGGTGCGGTTGCCTCGCTCGAGCAGGAACCACTGCCCAGCGGTGACCGCGGCCACGCTAACGGCCAGCATCGCCCACCACAGCAGCTTGTAGCCCGCCAGCCAGGGGCCCTCCAGCTCCGGCAATCGCTCGGGCAATCGCATTCCCGTCCCCCGATAGGCGCGACCGGCCAGATACTTACGGCCAATCGGGCGTCGGGCAAGGCGCAATCGCCGCGCCTCGCGCTTGCCGCGCCGCCCGCCGCGCAATAGAGCGCTTGCCGCCATGAAGCGCACGCATCTTCCCCTGAACGCCTTGCGCGTGTTTGATGCCGCCGCGCGGCACTTGTCGTTCACCCGCGCGGCGGACGAGCTGGCGGTGACCCCCGCGGCGGTCGGCCAGCAGATTCGAGCGCTCGAGGACGTGCTCGGGGTGGTGCTGTTCCGCCGCACCAGCAAAGGCCTCGAGCTGACCGACGAAGCCGAGGCCGGCCTCGACCCGCTGCGCGAGGGGTTCCTGCGCTTCGAGGAAAGCGTGCAGGCGATGCAGGCCGGCCAGTCGAGCCACAGCTACACGATTGCCGTGCCGCGCGAGTTCTACGCCCAGTGGCTCGCCCCGCGCCTCGCCGCCTTCCGCGCCGCGCACCCCGAAGTGCGCTACCAGCTTATCGCCGACGAGGACGCCGACTTCACCGAGGCCAACCTCGACGTCGCCATCCGCCTGGTCGAAGGTCCCGACGAGCTCGAGGGCATCGAGCTGGCCCCGGCCCGGCGCGTGACCGTGTCCGCCCCGGGCGCGCCCGAGGGGTGGATTGCGTGGCCGACCTGTCCGCCTCCGGAAGGCGCGGACGTGCTGCTGCAGGTCGGGAACGCCGGACAGGCGCTGTCTTCGGCGCTGGCCGGGCTCGGCCGAACGATCATGCCGATGCCGCTGGTGGAGGAAGCCCTGGCCGACGGGCGGCTGACCGCGCTCGACGGCCCGGAGGACAGCCGCCGCGCCTACTGGCTGGTGGCCCCGCGCCCGCAGTGGCGGCAGAAGAAGGTCCGCGAGCTCGTCGAGCACCTGACCGGCGAGTGAGGCGCTATCGCGCCCGGATTTCCTCGCTCGTCTTCCGCGCTTCCTTTGCCTCGGCCCGACCGCGGCGGATCATCAGGAATGTCCCGGACCAGTCGCCGGGAATGGTCCATTCCCCTTCGATCTCGTCGCCGCCAGGCTGGATCCGGCCGTGATAGTGGGGCGTTGCCCGGCTGAGGTCGTCATAGAGCTTGATCCAACGCACCGTGCTGCCCTCGCGGCTGCCGTTGATCACCGAATGCTGGACGATCCCGGGCGGCTCGATGATCTCGCCGGGCTGGCGGATCACTCCGGTGATGATGCCGCCCGAATCGCGGAGCGAGGCCTCGAAGGTGTTGGGCGGGAGGTGCGCAGGGTAGTTGTAGATCCCGCTCCATTCGCCGGTGAGATCGTAGCCGCCCTCGCCGCTCATCGCCGGAGCCCCGGCGAAAGCGACGCGACGATCGGGGCCTCGCGGGTCCGCATCGGACAAGGATACCGGCCCCGCCCGCGGTGGCAACCGGTTCGGCGATCGCCGTTTCCCCTTTGCGCGGCGCGCGCCTATCATGTGCGCAGGTGTTGCCGGGGAGGCGGGGATGAGGACAGCGGGATTTCGGTGGCTGGCGGCGGCGCTGGCCGGGTCGATGGCGGCCGCGCCGGGCATGGCGCAAGAGGCGCTCGAGGCGGGGCGGCTGGCCGAAGGCACCGTGGCCGGCGCGAGCGAGCCGGCCTCGGTCCCGCTGCGCCTGTCGCCCGGCCAGTCGGTCCAGCTCGACGCGCTGCCGGGCGCCGGCGCGGCGGCGGGGGTCGACCTGACGCTGAAGGCGTTTGCGCCCGACGGCGGACTCGTGGCTGAGGACGACGACGGCGGCGGCGCGCTCAATCCGCGGCTCGAGGTCGGCAGCGAGGCGGGCGGGCTGTACCGCGTCGAGGTCGGCACCGTCGGCGGCGGCGGGGCGTTCACCTTGCTTGCCCGCACGAGCCCGTACCGCGCGCAAGCCCCGGTCGAGCTGAGCCTGGCCGGCGGGCCGGCCGAGCGCGGCATCGAGTTCCCAGCCGACACGCGCGCGCTGTACACGTTCGCCGGCCGCCGCGGCGAGGTGCTGCTGATCACCCTCGCGCCCGAGGAAGGCGGCGAGCCGGCCAGCGACCCTTTCCTCGAGCTGTTCCAGGGCGATCGGGCCATCGGCACGGCGCTGGCCCAGGATGACGATTCGCTCGGTGGGCTCGGCGCCCGGATCGTCGCCGAGATCCCCGAGGACGGCCCTTACACCGTGCGCGTCAGCAGCCTGTCCAACGCCGGCAGGGCGACTCTGGGGATCGCGCGCATGGCGATGCGCCAGGCCACGCTCGAAACCTTGTCGCTCGACGGGGCGGCGGCC
Organism: Croceibacterium sp.; assembly: GCA_035626815.1. Lineage (GTDB taxonomy): Bacteria > Pseudomonadota > Alphaproteobacteria > Sphingomonadales > Sphingomonadaceae > Croceibacterium_A. The sequence continues at coordinate 220 of DASPMY010000037.1, read as the reverse complement.
GCGCGCTTGGGCGAGCAGTCGCCGTTCATCACCGACCACACCGAGCGCCGCCTGTGGCCCTACGCGCTCTACCGCCTGCCCGACGGAACCTCGCCGGCGCGGCTGGCCGCGAGCGGGCAGGTGATCGTGCTCACCGCCGAAAGCGAGGCGCTCGATCCGTACATCGAGCTTGGCTTCGACACGCCGTTCGGGTTCACCGCGGTCGCCACCAACGACGACA
>DASPMY010000036.1:0-101498 GCA_035626815.1 Croceibacterium sp. | reverse complement strand
CCCAGCCGCCCCCGCCGTAGATCACGTCGTTTCCATCGTTCCCGTGGAGGGTATCGTGACCGCCCCCGGCATAGATGGTGTCATCGCCGCCAAGCCCGCGGATGACGTCATGTCCGCCCTTGCCGCGGATGACGTCGGCGCTTTCCGACCCATTCAGGCTTTCGCCGTTGATGGTACCTTCGACATCCAATTTCGCTCTCCTGCCGGTGGATCGCCGGACGATGGGAAATGAGGGCTCGCTGCGAGGGGCAAAGTGTACAGATAAGGTGCGCCGAGTCTACCGGTGTCGTTTTCAAAACAGACATTTAGCCGCTCCCCGCAGGACGGCTTTCAGCCAGTGACCAGCTTACCTCGAGTGGGCCGACGGGCATGAAGCGAGCCGTCGCTCGGTCGCCGGATGCCCTCAATGGGTCGAATGCGGAATTGAGCCCGCGTTGTCCGACGCGCGCGCTCGGCCTCAGCTCGCGTAGCGCGCCGTCGTCTTCGCCGCCACTTCATCGGCGCTCACGCCCGGCGCCAGCTCGACCAGCCGGAACGGGCTGGCGTGGTCGGGGCGGTGGAACACGGCGAGGTCGGTGATGATCATGTCGACCACGTTGCGCCCGGTCAGCGGCAGCGTGCATTCGGGGATGAACTTGGCGTCGCCGTTCTTCGAGACGTGCTCCATCACCACGATGATCTTCTTGACCCCGGCGACCAGGTCCATCGCCCCGCCCATGCCCTTGATCAGCTTGCCGGGGATCATCCAGTTGGCGATGTCGCCGTCTTGCGAGACCTCCATCGAGCCGAGCACGGCGAGGTCGATGTGCCCGCCGCGGATCATCGCGAAGCTCGCCGCGCTGTCGAAATAGGCGGTCTGCGGCAGCTCGCTGATGGTCTGCTTGCCGGCGTTGATCAGGTCGGCGTCGACCTCGTCGGGATAGGGGAACGGGCCGATCCCGAGCATGCCGTTCTCGCTTTGCAGCGTCACTTCCATGCCCGGCGGGATGTGGTTGGCGACCAGCGTCGGGATGCCGATGCCGAGGTTGACGTAGTACCCGTCGCGCAATTCCTGCGCGGCGCGGGCGGCCATCTGGTTGCGGTCCCACGGCATCAGCTCAAACTCCCGGCTTGAATCTTGGTCACTTTCGAGAATTGGTCCCGCAGCTGTCCATTGAGGCCATCGATGATCGCCTGGAGCGCGTCGTCCTCATCGATAGACCAGGTCGTGGCATACGCCAGCGCTCCGTGACGGGCGACATCTGCCAAGAAGCGGCCGAAGTTTTCCGGGCCTTCCAGCTGGAAGGCTGCGATCCTCACATCGGCGTATCCGTCATCGTTTATCCATGCTCGAATCAGATCGACGGCTTCAGAATCGCGCGAAGCTTCGGCCATCAGGCCGCCTCCCGCTCGCGCGTGGTCGTGAACTCGATCTTCTTGTCGTAGGGCGCGCCGACGATCATGCGCTGGACGTAGACGCCGGGCAGGTGGATGCCGTCGGGGTCGAGACTGCCGGTCGGGACGATCTCCTCGACCTCGACCACGCACACCTTGCCGCAGGTCGCGGCGGGCAAGTTGAAATTGCGCGCGGTCTTGCGGAACACGAGGTTGCCGGTCGGGTCGGCCTTCCACGCCTTGACGATGCTGAGGTCGGCGAAGATGCCGCGCTCGAGCACGTATTCCTCGGGCCCGTTGGGGCCGTCGAAGACCTTCGTCTCCTTGCCTTCGGCGACCTGGGTGCCGACGCCGGTCCTGGTGTAGAACCCGGGAATCCCGGCGCCGCCGGCGCGCATCCGCTCGGCGAGCGTGCCTTGCGGGCAGAACTCGACCGTGAGCTCGCCGGCGAGGTACTGCCGCTCGAACTCCTTGTTCTCGCCGACGTAGGAGCTGATCATCTTGCTCACCTGCCGCGTGCGCAGCAGCTTGCCGATGCCTTCGTTGTCGATCCCGGCGTTGTTGCTGGCGAAGGTCAGGTCCTTGACCCCGCTCGCCTCGATCGCCGCGATCAGCCGCTCGGGAATGCCGCACAGGCCGAACCCGCCCGCGGCGATCAGCATGCCGTCGCGCAGCACCCCGTCGAGCGCCGCGGCGGCATCGGGATAGAGCTTGTTCATGCGCGCCCTCCGCTGGTTGCTGCGCGGGATTAGGCGATTGCGGCGGCGCTGTCACGGCGCCCGAGCGAATATGACGCGCTGCAAAAGATCGCCGGCGCGCGTGTGCAGTCGGAGCGCAACATCGACACGTGTGTCAGTTAATTAGCGGGCAAAAACAGGCTAGCCGGCTTAGAATTGCAAAACATGCAACATCGGTTGCGCTTTTCGCACTTGCGAGATGCGGGTGCCGGCGGCATATCGGGCGGGCCTTTCAGGCATCCTCTCCCAAAACTTCCAGGGCCCGGCAGGCGACTGCCGGGCCTTTTTTTCTCGCCGCCCGCTCCGGCGGCTCGGCGGACGATTCCCGGCACCTTCGGCCGCGCCGCCGGTTTGCATTCGCGGGCCGGCGTTCCTAGCTGTCCCCCAGCAACGGACGAGAGCGAGAGGGCGGATGGCAGACGCGGACGCGGCGACGATCGAGAAGGGCACCGTCCGGCTCCCGGTGGCGGCCCTGCGCCAGGAAGAATCGGGCCGCGGCGTCGCCCGCCTGCCGCGCTCGGCGTTCCAGGCGCTCGGCATCACCGAGGGCGATCCGGTCCAGCTCGAAGGCAAGCGGACGACCGCGGCCACCGCCTACCCGGCCTACGAGGAGGACGAGGCGCTCGAGGTCGTCCGCCTCGATGGCCTGCTGCGGGCCAACGCCGACACCGCCTCGGGCGAGCACGTCACCATCCGCCGCGCCGAATCGCGCCCCGCTGGCCGGGTGGTGTTCGCCCCGGCGCAGCGCGAGATGCGGCTGCACGGCCAGGGCGAGGCGCTCAAGCGGGTGTTCGCCCGCCGGCCGCTGACCGCCGGCGACCTCGTCGCCACCACCGGGCAGCAGCCGGTGCAGAACATGCCGCCCGAAGTGCGGCGGATGTTCGCCCAGCCGGCCTACGCGCTGACCGAGATCCGCCTGCAGGTCGTCGCCACCGTCCCGGCCAAGGGCATCGTCCACATCGACGAGAACACCGAGGTCGAGCTGCGCGCCGAGTTCGAGGAGCCGCGCGACGGGCGCGGGATCATCAACTACGACGACGTCGGCGGAATGGACGACACCATCAAGCAATTGCGCGAGATGGTCGAGCTGCCGCTGCGCTATCCCGAGCTGTTCACCCGGCTCGGGGTCGATCCGCCCAAGGGCGTGCTGCTCCACGGCCCGCCGGGCACCGGCAAGACGCGGCTGGCGCAGGCGGTCGCCAACGAGAGCGACGCGACCTTCTTCACCATCAACGGCCCCGAGATCATGGGCTCGGCCTACGGCGAGAGCGAGAAGCGGCTGCGCGAGGTGTTCGAGGAGGCCCAGCGTTCGGCCCCGGCGATCGTGTTCATCGACGAGATCGATTCGATCGCGCCCAAGCGGCAGAACGTCACCGGCGAGGCCGAGAAGCGCCTCGTGGCGCAGCTGCTGACGCTGATGGACGGGCTCCAGGCGCGCTCCAACCTCGTCGTCATCGCCGCGACCAACCGGCCCGACGCGATCGACGAGGCGCTGCGCCGTCCGGGCCGCTTCGACCGCGAGATCGTCATCGGCGTGCCCGACGAGAGCGGCCGGCGCGAGATCCTCGGCATCCACACCCGCGGCATGCCGCTCGGCGAAGGCGTCGACCTCAAGGAGCTGGCGCGCTCGACCCACGGGTTCGTCGGCGCCGACCTCGCCGCGCTCGCCCGCGAGGCGGCGATCGAGGCGGTGCGGCGAATCATGCCCAAGCTCGACCTCGACGCGCGCACGATCCCGCCAGAGGTGCTCGACAACCTGCAGGTCGAGAAGGACGACTTCCGCGCCGCGCTCAAGCGCGTCCAGCCGAGCGCGATGCGCGAGGTCATGGTCCAGGCGCCGACGATCGGCTGGGCCGACATCGGCGGGCTCGACTACGCCGCCGAGCGGCTGCGCGAAGGGGTCGAGCTGCCGCTCAAGAACCCGGCCGCGTTCGAGCGGCTCGGCATCCGCCCGGCCAAGGGGTTCCTGCTCTACGGCCCGCCGGGGACCGGCAAGACGCTGCTGGCCAAGGCGGTCGCCAAGGAGGCCGAGGCCAACTTCATCTCGATGAAGAGCTCGGACCTGCTGTCCAAGTGGTACGGCGAGAGCGAGCAGCAGATCAGCCGCCTGTTCGCCCGCGCGCGCCAGGTGGCGCCGTGCGTGCTGTTCATCGACGAGATCGACAGCCTGGTCCCGGCGCGCGGCAGCGAGGCCAACGAGCCGCAAGTCACCGCCCGCGTGGTCAACACCATCCTCGCCGAGATGGACGGGATGGAGGAGATGAACTCGATCGTCGTCATCGGCGCCACCAACCGGCCGTGGCTGGTCGACCCGGCGCTGCTGCGCCCCGGCCGGTTCGACGAGCTGGTCTACGTCGGCGCGCCGACCGAGGAAGGCCGCCGGCACATCCTCGGCATCCACACCCGCGACATGCCGCTGGCCAAGGACGTCGACCTCGCCGCGATCGCGTCGCGGACCGAGCGCTACACCGGCGCCGACCTCGAGGACGTCGTCCGCCGCGCCGGACTGATCGCCATCCGCAAGCGCGGCGAGGACGCCAAGAAGGTCACCGCGCAGGACTTCGCCGAAGCGCTCGACGACAGCCGGGCGACGGTGACCGAGCAGATGGAGGAGGAATACCTGCGGATGCGCGGCGAGCTGAAGAAGCGCGCCATGGCCGTGCGCCCGATCGGCTTCATCCACGAAGGCATGCTGGAGTCGACCCGCGAGCGGAAGCACGCGCCGGATTCCTAATCCTCCCCCTGCGGAGGAGGATTTCGGGCCTAATGCGCCGCGTCCCAGGTCGGCCCGTGGCCGATCTCGATCCCCAGCGGCACGTCGAGCGTGACCGCGGGCAGCGCGGCTTCGGCCATGACCCGCTCGATCACCGGGCTCGCCGCGGCGACGTCGCCTTCGGGCAGCTCGAACACCAGCTCGTCGTGGACCTGCAGCAGCATCCTGACGTGGCCGAGGCCGGCGTCGGCCAGCGCCGCCGGCATCCGCGCCATCGCCCGCTTGATGATGTCGGCGCTGGTGCCCTGGATCGGCGCGTTGATCGCCGCGCGCTCGGCGCCCTGGCGCTCGTGCGGGATCCGGGCGTTGATCCGCGGGAACCAGGTCTTGCGGCCGAACAGCGTCTCCGAATAGCCGCGCTCGCGCACGCTCTCGAGCGTGTGGACGATGTAGCGCTGGATGCCGGGGAAGCGCTCGAAGTAGCGGTCGATCACCGATTGCGCCTCGTCGGCGTCGGTCCCGAGCCGCGTCGCCAGGCCCCAGCGCGAGATGCCGTAGAGGATGGCGAAGTTGACCGTCTTGGCCCGCGCGCGGGTGTCGCGGTCGAGGGTGCCGAACATCTCCAGCGCGGTGCGCGCGTGGATGTCCTCGCCGGCGGCGAACGCCTCCTTCAGCGGCGGCACGTCGGCCATGTGCGCGGCGAGGCGCAGCTCGATCTGCGAGTAGTCAGCGGCGAGCAGCACGTTGCCCGGCTCGGCGACGAACGCCTCGCGGATGCGCCGGCCGATGGCGGTGCGGATCGGGATGTTCTGCAGGTTGGGGTCGGTCGAGGAGAGCCGCCCGGTCTGCGCCCCGACCAGCGAGTAGCAGGTATGCACGCGGCCGGTCGCCGGATTGATCGCCGCCTGCAGCGCCTCGGTGTAGGTGCTGCGGAGCTTCGAGTGCTGGCGCCAGTCGAGCACCATCCGCGCCACCGGCGCGCCCTGGGCGGCGAGCGCCTCGAGGATCGCCTGGTCGGTCGAGTACTGCCCGCTCTTGCCCTTGCGGCCGCCCTTGTAGCCCATCTTGTTGAACAGCACGTCGCCGAGCTGCTGCGGGCTGCCGATGGTGAACTGCTGCCCGCAGCAGTCGTAGATCTCGCCCTCGATGCGGGCGATCTCCTTGGCGAACTCGTCGGACAGGCCGGCGAGCGCGTGGCGGTCGACCTTGATCCCGTGGCGCTCCATCGCCGCGACCACCGGGATCAGCGGCCGGTCGACCCGCTCGTAGACCCGCGTGCCGCCTTCGAGCGCGAGGCGCGGCTTGAGCACCTTGTGCAGCCGCCAGGTGACGTCGGCGTCCTCGGCGGCGTACTCGGTGGCGCGGTCGAGCGGGACCTCGCCGAACGGGATCGACTTCTTGCCCGAGCCGCAGATGTCCTTGAAGGTCAGCGTGGTGTGGCCGAGGTGGCGCTGGCTCAGCTCGTCCATCCCGTGGCCGCCGCCGATGCCATCCTCGCTGCGCCCGGCGTCGAGGTCGAAGCTGATCACCATCGTATCGTCGACCGTCGCGACCGCGATGCCGTGGCGGGCGAACACGTTGATGTCGTACTTCACGTTCTGCCCGACCTTGAGCACCGCATCGCTCTCGAGCAGCGGCTTGAGCGCGGAGAGCGCGGCGGCCTTGTCGACCTGCACCGGGCGTTCGGCGAACATGTCGCTGCCGCCGTGGCCGAGGGGCACGTAGCAGGCGTCGTTGGGCCCCAGCGCCAGCGAGATCCCGGTCAGCTCGGCGCGCATCGCGTCGAGGTCGCTGGTCTCGGTGTCGATCGCCACCAGCCGCGCGGCGAAAGCGCGGGCGATCCAGTGCTCGAGCCGCTCCATCGACTGCACCGTCTCGTACGCCGAGCGGTCGACCGCCGGCCACTCGGGCAAGTCCTGCCGGTTGCCCTCCGGCGCGGCACCGGCCCCGGCGCGCTCGGGCGTGGCCGGATTGAGCTGGGTCGGCCGGTCGGGGCTGCCCTTGCCGTCGCCGAGCCGCTTGAGCAGGCTGGTGAAGCCGTGCGTCTCGAGGAACGCGGCGAGCGGCTCGGGCGGCGTCGGCTTGAGCGCGAAGTCCTCGAGCGCCATCGGCAGCGGGCAGTCTTCCTTGAGCTGGACCAGCACGCGGCTCAATTCGGCCATCGCGCGGCCCTCGATCAGCCGCTCGCGCAGCTTGCCGGGCTTCATCGCGGGCGCCGCGTCGAGCGCGCCTTGCAGGCTGCCATGGTCCTGGATCAGCTTGCTCGCGGTCTTGGGGCCGATGCCGTAGATGCCCGGCACGTTGTCGACGCTGTCGCCCATCAGCGCCAGCACGTCGCCGACCAGCTCGGGCGGGACGCCGAACTTGTCGATGACCTCGGGGATGTCGATGCGCTGGTTCTTCATCGTGTCGAGCATGTCGATGCAGCCGCCCTCGACCCCGTCGTGGGCTTCGGCGCATTTGCCGACCAGCTGCATCAGGTCCTTGTCGGAGCTGACGATGGTCACGTCCCACCCGCGCCGCGTGGCCTCGCGGGCATAGGACGCGATCAGGTCGTCGGCCTCGAGGTCGTCCTCCTCGATGCAGGCGAGGCTGAACGCGCGGGTGGCGTCGCGGATCAGCGGAAACTGGGGGACCAGGTCCTCGGGCGGCGGCGGGCGATTGGCCTTGTACTGGTCGTAGAGCGCGTTGCGGAAGCTCGTTGCGCCCTTGTCGAGGATCACCGCCAGGTGGGTCGGCCCGTCGGCCTTGTCGAGGTCGTCGGCCAGCTTCCACAGCATCGTCGTGTAGCCGTACACCGCCCCCACCGGCACGCCGTGCGGATTGGTCAGCGGCGGCAGCCGGTGATAGGCGCGGAAGATGTAGGCCGAGCCGTCGACCAGGTAGAGATGCTGCTTGTCGGGCATGGCGCGGTGTTAGGGCCTGCGCTCATTTCGGGCAACGGGGCCGAGGCGGCCGGGCGCGGGCTTGCCTTGCCACAAAGTTGCCATTATTCAGGACGGCGAAATTCGCCTCGGCGGTTTCACGCCTGCTCCGCAAGGGGCGCTGCTGAAGGATTGACCATTATGCGCAAGATCGTTCTCGCCGCCGCCATTGCCGGCGCCGCCCTGTCGCTCGCCGCCTGCTCGGAGCAGACCGAAGACGCTGCCGGTGAAGCCACCGATTCGGCGATGGCCGACGCCGAAGCCAACACCGAAGCCGCCGGCGACGCCATGGGCGACGCCGCCGCCGAAGCCGGCGATGCGGTCAGCGACGTGGCCGAAGGCACGGACGACGCGGCGACCGAAGCCGAAGCCGACGCGCAGGACGAGACCGAGGCCGAGGCGGCCGCCGACTAAGCCGTTCGTCCGACGTCTCGAAGGAAAGGGCGTGGCCGCAAGGCCGCGCCCTTTTCAGTTGGCGGCGACCGCGGCGCCCGCGCCGCCCGCGTTGTAGCGCGCGTTGGCGTACTGCCGCGCCGAGTTCTGGTAGCCGTCGTAGACCGCCCGGGCGATGGTGGCGATGCGCGCGTCGCGCCCGGCGTGCGAGCCCTGGCCGGTGACGTAGATCGCCACCGCGATCGCATGGCCGTCGGGCCCGGTGATCACGCCGATGTCGCTCGAGGTGTTGTTGAGCGTGCCGGTCTTGTGCGCCACCGTCACGTCGTCGGGCATCATCCCGCGGATGCGCCGGGTGCCGGTGCGGCAGCGTTCCATCGCGTCGATGATCACCGCGCGGCTCGAGGCGGTCAGCCACTTGCCCTGGTAGAGACCGCTGAGCAGCTGCACCATCGCCCGCGGGGTCGCGCTGTCGCGGATGTCGATGCTCGTCGCCGGGTTGATCTCGCCGTCGTCGCGCACCAGCGTGGCGATGTCGCGCGTCAGGGTGAAGTCGTGGATGCCGGCGCGGCGCGCCCAGTCGTTGACCACGGCCGGCCCGCCGACCGCGGCGAGCAGGGCGTCGGTCGCCTGGTTGTTGCTGCGGGTGATCATCATGTCGATCAGCGCCCGCGCGCTGTAGTACTGCCCGGGGCGCACCGGCGCGACCGCGCTCGAGAAGCGCTTCGAGGGCACCGGGACCATCAGCGGGAACTCGCTGGTCAGCGACCAGCGGCCCTGGTCGACGCCTTCCATGTAGGCCGCGGCGATGGCGATCTTGCTGGTGCTGGCCATCGGGAACCGCTGGTCGCCGAGGACCGCGACTTCCTCGCCGGTGACGAGGTCGATCGCCGCGACGCCGATGCGGCCCTGCGAGCCTTCGGCCAGCTGGGCGATCTGCCGCGCCAGCGGGCTGTCGTAGCGGGCCGAGAAATCCTGCGGCGCGCGCACCTGGGTGCCGAGCGTGGTGTCGAACGCGGCCTCGAGGTTCTCCCCGCGCGCTTGCGCCGGCGCGGTAGTCGTCGCCAGGGCCAGCGCGAAGCCGGCCGCGACCCGTCCAATGATCCCGAATCTCATGTCTGGCAGCGTACCCCGTCCAATCTTGTCAAAATCTTAACCACCCGAGGACGACCGGCAACCCGGTCGCGACGAACGGATTCCTCGGCGGGGCCAGCCGAGGGTTTCGGCGGGAACCCGCGCTCAGCCGGGCTTGCGGAAGCGGAGCACGAACTGGTCGGTCTTGCCGCGGATTTCCGGCGCGAACACGTTGGCGGTGCGCGGGTCGCCGGGCTGGCGGTAGAGGTCGCTTTGCGCCTCGAGCACGAAGCCGGCGCGGGTCAGCGCGTCGATCGCCGCCTGGCGGTCGATCCGGTGCAGCGCGTTGGCCGCCGAGGTGCCGCTGCCGTCGGCCGCGCTGTGGTCGACGACCAGCAGCGTCCCGCCCGGCTTGAGCGCGGCGTAGAGCGCGGCGATCGCCTTCGCGCCGGTGCCTTGCGGCATCGCCCCGATGTAGAGGTCGTGCAGGTTCTGCACGGTGACGATGGTGTCGAGCTTCTCCGGGAACGGCGGCGCCGCCACCGGCCCGCGCAGCGCGACGACGTTGGCCCGTCCCGAGACGGCGGCGTTCTGCTCCTCGCCATACGCCGGGCGGAAGGCGATGAACTCGTCGGGCTGGAAGGCATAGACCTTGCCTTGCGGACCGACCACGTTGGCGAGAATCCGCGTCCAGTAGCCGCCGCCCATGATGTAGTCGCCGACCGTCTCGCCGGTGGCGACCTCGGCGAAGGCGAGCAGCTCGGCCGGCATCCGCGCGCGGTCGCGCTCGACGTCGGCCGCCGGGCGCTGCGGGTCGGCGAGCGCCGCCTCGAAGTCGGGCGAATCGGCGGTCGAGGCGAGCTCGGCGCCGTTGGCGCAAGCGCCGAGCGCGAGCGCCAGGCCCAGTGACAGCATCACGCGCATCGCGGCATCCCCCTTGTTGTGTCGCCGCCTTGTAGCAGCCGGCGCGCGGTCAGGCGAGCAGCACGGCGGCCGCCCCCGCGGCGAGCGCGGCCGCCAGCCAGCGGCTGAGCCGCCACTGCGGTGGGGCCAGCTTCTCGGCGAACACCGCCGCCGCCAACAACGCGACCCACGCGAGGTTCATCACCCCGCCGACGAACAGCAGCAGCATCAGGCTCCAGCAGCAGCCGAGGCAGAACAGCCCGTGAACCAGCCCGAGCCGGACCGCGCCGGCCGGGCCCGGGCGCCAGTAGCGCATGACGAACCGCAGCGGCGACTGGCACTGCGCCAAGCACGCCGCCTTGCCCGGGCTCAATTGCCACAGCGCGGCGGCGAGCAGCAGCCCGGCGGCGAGCGCGCGATCGCCGAGCGCGAGGCTCGCCGAAGCCGCCGCGCCGGCATCGACCAGCGCCGCCTGGGCGGCCGCCGCCAGCGCCGAGAACGCGGTCCACACCGCCAGGTAGGCGAGCACGAACAGCCCGCTGTCGCGCGCCCGCTGCGCCGGGGTGCCGCGGTCGATGCGCGCGTGGAGCAGGATCATCGGCGCCGCCGAGGGCAGCATCATCGCCACCATCATCAGCGCCCACATCGCGAACGTCGCCAGCAGGTACGCCGCGCTCCACGGATCGGGCGACACGACCATCCCGGGCATGCCGACCATCGGCTCGCCGGCCGGCATCTGCCACGTGACGAGCCACGCCCACGCCAGCGCCGCGGCGCCGACGATGGCCGCTGACGCGACCAGCACAGGCCGCGACAGCAGCCGTTCGAGCGGGAGCGGCTCGCGGCCGTTAGTGGACGACACCGGTCCCGGTGATGTGCAGCTCGGCGAAGTGGGCGTGCGAATCGCGCAGGCCGAGCTCGATCGGGCCGGTCGTCGTCGCCCAGCCGCGCCCAAGCTCGCAGGTGTCGTATTCGAAGCCGTGCGGCAAATTGATCCGCGCATGGTGCTCCGCGCCGCTGATCGGGTTAACGATCGGCTCGCCGCGACCTTCGATATAGCCGGGCACGTCGATCCGCGCGCGGCGGCCGTCGATGTCGACCGCGAGGTCGATCTCGGCGAACACCGGTTCGTGGACCTGGCTGAAGGTCGTCGAGAAGACCTGGAAGAACGTCGCCCCGGGCACCGTGTCGAGCCCGCCGAGAATGCGCAGCAGTGCCTCGCGCTGGCGCTCGTCGGCGCGCTCGTCGACAATCGGCACGACCTCGCCGTTGCCCTCGTGGATCGGGCCCGGCCACCGGACGATCATCGCAATCCGCATTCCCGAGAGGTCGGTGTCGCCGTGGCGCCCGTGCTCGATATCGATCGCCCCGATGGCCTGGCAGTGACCGTGGGTCGGCAGGGCGTTGAACTGGCACGGACAGCCGTAGGCGCAGTTGCAGTGCATGTACTCGCGGCCCTTGATGAGCCACGGCGTGGCGGCGGTCTCGGCTTCGGTCATGCCCGTTCCTCCATCGCGACCCGATCGACGTTAGCCTCGATCGGCGGCCGTGACAATTCGGCTAGAGCCCGAACGGGTAGGTTTCGGGCAAGCCGTGGTCGGGCTCGGGCGGGCCGAGCGCCTCGAGCGCGCGGGTCTCGTCGAACCATGCGAAGGCGTCGAACTGCTCGGGCAGCACCGCCTCGCTGTAGTGGCTCCAGCGCTCGGTCTCGGGACGGTAGATGACGCCGATGAAGCGCTCGAGCCGCGGCTCGGCGAGGCGCCGGCGCAGCGCTTCGTGCTTACCTTCGCCGAGGTCGAGCAGGAAGCGCCCCACGCCGCTGTCGTGGCACTGGCGTTCGTAGCTGTCGGCCCGGCTCGGCAGCACGCGCTTGGTCCGGCGCGGGCTGTCCCAGTCGTCGGCGGCGGTGACGGTGCCGGTGTGCGTGCCGAAGCCGACCAGCGCCGCCTGCTCGCCCCACCGCTCGCGGACCAGCTGGCCGATGTTGTGCTCGCCGCGCACCCGGCCCATCTCGGTCGCGCGGGCGTCGCCGATGTGGCTGTTGTGCGCCCACACCAGCGCCTTCGAGCTCCGGCCGCCCTGCTCGAGCAAGTGGTCGAGCGTGTCGGCCATGTGCGCGTCGCGCAAGTTCCAGCTCTCGGCGCCGCCGTAGTACATGATCCGGTAGTACTTCTCGGCCGAGGCGACGAGGCGCGCGTTCATCGCCGCGCCGAACATCCCTTCCCCGTCCTCGAGCGCGCGCTCGAGCAGCTCGCGGCACTGCGCGATCACTTCGGCCTCGCACTCGGCATATCCGCGGGTCAGCGCCGCGCGGCCGTAGGTCGCCGGCTCGGCCTGCCACGGGGTCAGGCAGCCGTAGCGCTCGCGGGCGACCGCGGCGGCTTCGGGGTCGTGCTCGTCGAGATAGGCCAGCACCGCCTCGATCGAGCCCGACATGTTGTAGATGTCGAGCCCGTAGAACCCGGCCATCGCCTCGGGCTCGCGGCCTGCATTGAGCGCGCGCAGGTCGTGCCCCAGGCGGTCGATCACGGTGTTGCGCCACATCCACGTCGGGAATCGCTGGAAGGGCGGCGGGGCCTCCGGGCGCGGTTCGCGGTGGCGGATGTAGCGGTCGATCGCGGCGGCGTCGGGCCAGTCGGCCTCGGCCGCGACGATGGTGAAGCCGTGCCGCTCGACGAAGCGGCGGGTGATCGCCGCGCGCGCGGCGTAGAACTCGTGCGTCCCGTGGCTCGCCTCGCCGAGCAGCACCACGCGGCGGTCGGCGAACCGGTCGAAGGCGGCGGCGAACCCGGGATCGTCGATCTCGGGCAGCGGCTCGGCGGCTTCGGCGATGCACTGGGCGAGCGTCAGCTCGCGCGCCGGGCGGTGGTTGCTCGCCGCCCGGTTGCCGTCCTCCCACCGCCCGTGCGCGCCGATCAGCGGCACGAAGCGGACCCCGCCGAGGTTGTCCTCGCTCCATGCCTCGTCGCCGGTGCGGGTGACGCACAGCAGCGACTGCAGCGCCTCGTCGCCGACCGGCACGACCAGCCGGCCGCCGACGGCGAGCTGGCGCTTCAACGGCTCGGGCACCTTGTCGCCCCCGGCGGCGACCAGGATCGCGTCGAACGGGGCCTTGTCGGGCAGGCCGCCGCTGCCGTCGCCGGCGATCACCGCGACGTTGTCGTAGCCGAGCTCGAGCAGCCGCCGCTGCGCCGATTCGGCGAGCGAGGGGTGGCGCTCGATGGCGAAGACCTCGCCGGCGATGCGGCTCATCACCGCCGCGGCGTAGCCCGAGCCGGCGCCGACCTCGAGCACCCGGTCGCCGGGCGCGACGTCGGCCGCCTCGATCATCAGCGCGACGATGTACGGCTGGCTGATGGTCTGCTCCTCGCCGATCGGCAGCGGGCCGTCCTCGTAGGCGAACTCGCGCAGCCGCTCGGGCACGAAGCGCTCGCGCGGGACTTCGCCCATCGCCGCGAGCACGCCGGCGTTGCCGATTCCGCGCGCCTTCAGGTGGCGCTCGACCATCCACTCGCGTAGTCGTTCGGGCTCGGCCATGGCCGGCCTCCTCAGCAGCTTGCGCACCCAGCCGCGCAAGCGATCAGGCGTTGACGAGCGCCTGCGCCACCGCGTCGGCCGGCGCGCCGACGAGGTTCTTGGGAATCTCGCCGACGATCCGCGCTTCCAGCTCGCCGTGGAAATGCTTGCGCATCTCGCCGAGGATCTTCGGCTCGGCGACCACCAGCAGCGCCTCGATCTCGCCCGCCAGCGCGCGCTTGTTGAGCCATTCGGCGGCGACCGCGCCGTGGGCCAGCTCGTCGATGTCGTTGCTGCCGTTGCGCTGCCCGGCCGGATCCTGGTGGCGCACCCCGGCGCTGGAGTTGGTCAGCTCGAGGTCGAGCTCGCGCAGCGGCTCCAGCCGCGGCTCGAACGGCTGGCCGCGGTTGCGCATCAGCACGAACCGCTCGCCGTCGACCAGCGCCACGTGCGCGTTGTGCGGGACTCTCATCGCATCGTCTCCTCGGCCGTTCACCCTGCCAACGGACGAGCGGCGTTAGGGTTGCATCGGGGCGCGCTCACGGCGCGGCGCGCAGCGCCTCCAAGCGGGCGTGGACGCCGGAGAGATGGCGTCCGGCGGCCGCGCGAGCCGCGTCGCCGGCCTGGCGGCGCTTGGCCTCGCTGTCGGGCGCGAACTCGGTGTCCGGGACCTTGGCGTCGCGCCGCGAGGCGGCGGCCATCGCCGCCCGCTCGGCCGCGTCCGGCGCGGCGCCGAAATGCGGCAGGATGCGCGCGAACAGCGCCTCGGGCAGCTCGCGGTAGTCGACCAGCAAGCCGCCGCCGCGGCTGAGCGCGTCGGCCGCCGCCTCGCACGTGCGCGCCAGCACTTGCGCGGTGTGCTCGATGCCGGCGGCCGCCGAGCCGGCGGCGTGGCCGAGCAGCGCGCCGGGAGCGGTCTGCCGCCCGGGCCGCCGCTCGTGCGACGCGAGCACCTCGACCGGGTCGCGATAGAGGAACACCCACGGCGTGTCTGGGAAGGCCGCGCGGAACAGCGGCAGCGCCAGCGCGTGCCAGCTGTCGAGCTTGACGAAATAGCGCCGCGCGCCCCCCGTGCGGTCGCGGCCGAGCGCGGCGACCATCGCCCGCACGGCCTCGATATGGGCTGCGGGCGCGAGCGCCGGATCGATCCGGGCGAGCTGGACCATGGTGTCGAGCGGCTCGGCTTCGGAGACGACGATGTGATGGGGCACCGCGGCGAGCATCTGCGCGACGAGCGTCGAGCCGCAACGCGACATGTGGAACACGAACCCGTCCGGGACCAGCGAGCCGTCGCGCGGCGCCCGCACGAAGTCGTCGAGCGCAGTGCGCCAGCGGAACAGCCGGTTGAACGGCCGCGCTGCGAGCGGGCGCACGTCGGCCTCGAAGTGCGGCGCGGCGAGCGCCCGGCCGGCGAAGTGAATCCAGTCGACCGCGGCGGCCTCCGGCGCATAGCGCAGCGGCATCCATTGGCGCGGCGGCCAGCTCGCGCCGCGCAGCGGCGCCTCGCCGAGCAGGCCGATGCCGAGCGGGTCGGCGCCGAGCGCAGCGGCGAGGTCGTCGGCCGCCAGCGCCAGGCCGCGCCCGGCGGCCCACTCCGTCGCCGCGCGGACGAACTCCGCCGGATCGGCGATCGCCGCCAGCCGCTGCTGAGCCGGCTCGTCGGCCATCACGGCGGCGCGGAAGCGGTCGAGCGCGGCGGTCATCGCCCCGTCATCGCCGCCCGCGCCGCGCATGGCAATGCCGGCCGCGCGCGCTGGGACCGTTACTTCGCTCCAGTCTCAGAATAGGTTCGATCGTCGCAATAAAGGTTGTCGCGATCCTCTCGGCCGAACGCGAGCAGCAGGTCGTGGCAGTAGCCGGCCGACGCGTGCGCCTCGATGAAGCTGACCGTGTTGGGCGAGCCGTAGCCCATGTACTCGATCTTGGAGGTGTCGGTTATCCGGAACCGATGACCGAGTTGCCGGCCGAGGCCCAGCGAAAGCTGCGGCACGATGTCGCGCTCGTTGTAGAACGTGATCGTGCGCTCGAGAATACCGGCCCGACCGTAGACCTGCCACTGATCGGGGGCACCCGGCGGCAGGCGCATGCCCGCCTGCTCGTCGGTACGGGTGTACAGCGCGTAGGGCGGCGCAAACCCGACCAATCCGCCGAATGCCAGCGGCCAGTGGGCCTGCCGCGCGACGTCCGCACGCTCACCATCGAGCTTGATCTCGTAGCCGGCGAACGCCGGGGCGACCAGGGTGGCGATTGCGGCGCCGCGACTGTGCCCGATGAGCACGACCGAAACCGGGCTCGACGGGCTGCTTTGGACGCGGCTGCGGCACAGGAACGCGGTCAGCCGGCTGGCGCCCTCGC
Organism: Croceibacterium sp.; assembly: GCA_035626815.1. Lineage (GTDB taxonomy): Bacteria > Pseudomonadota > Alphaproteobacteria > Sphingomonadales > Sphingomonadaceae > Croceibacterium_A. Next base: position 85,509 of record DASPMY010000036.1, on the reverse strand, counting down.
GCGCGCTGCCGTCCGCCTCGCAGGTCAGCGGTGTTTCGTCGAACTCGTTCCGCTTCAGGACAGCGCCAAGCACGTTGAGCACGCCGCTGCGGAAGCCCGCGTGGGCGGGCGGCGTGTAGTAATAACCGTCGCGCCAAAGCGTCGTGTAGGATTTCGCCTTGAGGTTCTCGAACCAGTCGCGCGTGCTCTCGGTCCCGGTAACCACGATGTAGAGCCGGTCGCTTCCCCGGCGCGCGGCCAGGAAGACGTCGGTGGTGTCGCGGAACAGGCCGCCGCCCGCGGCGATGTACTCGGCTGCATAGCCCAGGTGTTCGAGCCGGGCGATGCCGCGGCCGCGTTTGTCGTTTTCGTAAGTCGGCGAAAGCAGCTCCGCCGCGGCCTGGGCCATGCCACACGCGTCTTCGATCGCGCCCAGCGCGCCGCACACGGTTTCGAAGTAGCGAACGGGGGGCGGCGCCTGCGGCGTGGCCTGAGCCGGTGCGACGACGGCCGCCGCTGCGGCCAGGTAGAGGATCGCGCTTCGCATACATTCACCCCCGAATCATGCGTAGCCGGGTCCATCGTAAGCTGCGTTCGGGGCACCGCTCAATAGCTAAGGCCCTATCCCGCAACGAAAAAAGGCCGGAGGATCGCTCCCCCGGCCTTTCTTGCATCGGCTATCGCGGCGGGCGTTAGAAGCCCATGCCGCCCATGTCGGGCATGCCGCCGCCGCCGCCCATCGCCGGCTTGTCTTCCGGCAGCTCGCTGATCGCCGCTTCGGTGGTGATCAGCAGGCCGGCGACCGAGGCCGCGTCCTGCAGCGCGGTGCGGACGACCTTGGTCGGGTCGATCACGCCGGCCTGGACGAGGTTCTCGTAGGTGTCGGTCTGGGCGTTGAAGCCCTGCGTCTCGTCGGCTTCGCGCAGCAAGTTGCCGGCGACCACCGCGCCGTCGTGGCCGGCGTTCTCGGCGATCTGGCGGACCGGCGACTGGATCGCCTTGCGAACGATGTCGATGCCGCGGGTCTGGTCGTCGTTGGCGCCCTTGAAGCCGTCGAGGGCCTTGGTGGCGTAGAGCAGCGCGGTGCCGCCGCCCGGGACGATGCCTTCCTCGACCGCGGCGCGGGTCGCATGGAGCGCGTCGTCGACGCGGTCCTTGCGCTCCTTGACCTCGATCTCGGACGCCCCGCCGACCTTGATCACCGCCACGCCGCCGGCCAGCTTGGCCAGCCGCTCCTGCAGCTTCTCCTTGTCGTAGTCGCTCGTCGTGGTCTCGATCTGGGCGCGGATCTGCTCGACCCGGGCCTTGATGTCGGTGCCGTCGCCGGCGCCGTCGACGATCGTGGTGTTGTCCTTGTCGATGGTCACGCGCTTGGCTTCGCCGAGCATGCCGACGGTGACGTTCTCGAGCTTGATACCGAGGTCCTCGGAGATCATCTCGCCCTTGGTCAGGATCGCGATGTCCTGCAGCATCGCCTTGCGGCGATCGCCGAAGCCCGGCGCCTTGACCGCCGCGACCTTGAGGCCGCCGCGCAGCTTGTTGACCACGAGGGTGGCGAGCGCCTCGCCCTCGATGTCCTCGGCGATGATCAGCAGCGGACGGCCCGACTGCACCACGGCCTCGAGGATCGGCAGCATCGACTGCAGGTTCGACAGCTTCTTCTCGTGGATCAGGATGTACGGGTTATCCAGCTCGACGACCATCTTCTCGGCGTTGGTGACGAAGTAGGGGCTGAGGTAGCCGCGGTCGAACTGCATGCCCTCGACCACGTCGAGCTCGAACTCGAGGCCCTTGGCCTCCTCGACGGTGATGACGCCTTCCTTGCCGACCTTCTCCATCGCCTCGGCGATCTTCTCGCCGACCTCGCGGTCGCCGTTGGCGGAGATGATGCCGACCTGGGCGATCTCGGCCGAGCCGGCGACTTCCTTCGAGCGCGACTGCAGATTCTCGACGACCTTGGTCACGGCGAGGTCGATGCCGCGCTTCAAGTCCATCGGGTTGATGCCCGCGGCGACCGAGGTCATGCCCTCGCGGACGATCGCCTGGGCGAGCACGGTCGCGGTGGTGGTGCCGTCGCCGGCGATGTCGTTGGTCTTCGAGGCCACCTCGCGCAGCATCTGCGCGCCCATGTTCTCGAACTTGTCCTTGAGCTCGATCTCCTTGGCGACGGTGACGCCGTCCTTGGTGATGCGGGGCGCGCCGAAGCTCTTGTCGAGGACGACGTTGCGGCCCTTGGGGCCGAGCGTCACCTTGACGGCGTTGGCGAGCGTGTCGACGCCCTTGAGGATGCGCTCGCGCGCGTCGCGGGAGAATTTGACGTCCTTGGCAGCCATGGTGGCAAACCTTTCGTGTTACGAAGTTGACGGGTTGACAGTGTCCTGGGCGAGAAGTCCGGCGTTCAGCCGACGATGCCCATGATGTCGCTTTCCTTCATGATCAGCAGGTCCTCGCCGTCGAGCTTGACCTCGGTGCCGGACCACTTGCCGAACAGCACGCGGTCGCCGGCCTTGACGTCGAGCGGGGTGACCTTGCCGTCTTCGGCGCGGGTGCCGGTGCCGACGGCGACGATCTCGCCCTCGCTCGGCTTCTCCTTGGCGCTGTCGGGGATGATGATGCCGCCGGCCGTCTTTTCCTCGGCCTCGATGCGGCGGACCAGAACGCGGTCGTGCAGCGGACGGAATGCCATGTTGATGACCTCTTCCTCAGGTTGGTGATACGTATTGGCACTCTCCCCTCGAGAGTGCCAGCGGCGCGCATATGGTTGGCGGGCCAGTGGCCGTCAACTCCCGTTAAGCAACAAAATTTGCGTCAGCCCGGTAGCAGCCCGAGACGGGCGCGGCGGGCCCAGCGCTGGATCATCAGCAGCGCGACGACGACGAGGCCGACCGCGAGCCCGATCCAGATGCCGAGCCCGGCGAGCGGGGTGAAGAAGCCGAGCGCCACCGCGGTGCCGAGTCCGGGGATCCAGTAGCCGAACAGCGCGAACAGCATCGGCGTGCGCGTGTCCTGCAACCCGCGCAGCGCGCCGGCGGCGACGGCCTGCATCCCGTCGAACAGCTGGAACGCCGCGGCGACGACCATGAACTGCACGGCGAAGCCCATCAGCGCGGCGTTGGCCGCGGCCGCGGTGTCGACGTAGATGCCGAGCACCAGCCGCGGGGCGAACAGCATCAGGGCAGCGGTCAGCGCCATGAACCCGGTGCCGGTGAGGATCGCCGCCCACCCGGCGCGGCCGACCGCCGCCCGGTCGCCCGCGCCGTAGTGGTAGCCGACGCGGATGGTCGCCGCCTGGCCGATGCCGAACGGCACCTGGAAGGCGAGCGCGGCAACCTGCAGCGCGATCGTGTGCCCGGCGAGCTGCGAGGCGCCGATCAGCCCCATCAGGAACGCCGCGCCGCTGAACAGCCCGGCCTCGGCGAGGATCGTCGCCGCCACCGGCAGGCCGGTGCGGAGCAGCTCGCGCAGCCGCTGCCATTCGGGCCGCCACCAGTTGCCGAACAGGCGATAGCGCCGCAGCCGCCGGTCCGAGCGGATCGCGACGACATAGGCGGCGAGCATGAACAGCGCGGTCAGCACGCTGGCCAGCGCCGAGCCTTCGAGGCCCCACGCCGGCGCCCCCAACCGGCCGAACACGAACGCGTAGTTGCCGAGCGCGGCGACGCCGATCGCCAGCGCGGTGATGGCGGTGGCGAAGATCGGCCGGCCGAGCGCCGAGACGACGCTGCGCAGCACGTTGGCGAAGATCATCGGCACCATCGCCCACATGATCACCCGCAGGAACCGGCCCGCGGCCTCGGCGATCGCCGGCGCCTGGCCGGCGAGCAGCATGATCTCGCGCCCGAACAGGCATGCCACCATGCCCGCGAGGCCGCAGGCGAGCCCGAGCCACAGCGCCATCCGGGTGCTGCGGCGGACCTCGCGCACCGCGTGGCGGCGGCGGCCGAGCTCGGCGGCGATCAACGCCGCGACCATCCCGGTCAGCCCGGAGAAGCACCACATCAGCAGGCCGAACAGCGACAGCGACAGGCTCGAGGCGGCCAGCGCCTCCTCCCCCAACCGGGCGACGAAGATCACGTCGATCGCATAGACGAGCATCTGCAGCAGGTTCGCCGCCGCCAGCGGGGCGGCGAGCCTGAGCGTCGCGGCCAGCTCGCCGCGCCAGGTCGAGGGAGACTCGTCGAACATGAAGCCGGCCCGGATAGGCCCGTCGGGGCCCGCGGGGAAGCGCCGCCGGGGTCGCCCGAAAATAATGCCCGGCGCCTGCGGCGGAGGAGCCACAAGCCCTTTTCGTGCGTTCAAACCGGCGATAGGAGCGTCGCCGAACGCGCCGCCAGCTTGGGGAACACCGCCGATGACACTCGCTCCGACTTCCGCCACCGCGCTGGCGCTGCTGCTTGCCCTGACGGCGTGCGGCGGCGACGAGGAAGGCGCCGACGAGGTGGCCGTCAGCGACACCCCAGCGCCGGTCGAGACCGCGACGCCCGCCACCGGCGCCACGCCCGCCGCGAGCGAGACGCCCGAGCCTGCGCCGAGCGAGACGCCGAGCGCTACGCCAACGCCGTCGCCGACGCCGACCGCCACCACCGCCGCCGCCGCCAAGCCGGCGGAGTTCGCCGTCTGCGCCGCGTGCCACAGCACCGAGCCGGGCAAGAACGGCATCGGCCCGACGCTCGCCGGGGTGTTCGGGGCGCGGGCCGGCCACGTCGCCGCGTTCGACTATTCCGAGGCGATGGAGAATTCCGCGCTGACCTGGAACCAGGCCAACCTCGACCGCTACCTGGCCGATCCCAAGGGCGTCGTCCCGGGGACCAAGATGGCCTACCCGGGGCTCAAGGACGCCGCCAAGCGCCAGGCGATGATCGCCTACTTGCGCACGCTCTGAGACCCTGGCGATGGCGCGCGCGGAGCAGAGCGAGATCCGCGCGCGCCTCGTCATCGAGCAGCCGGTCCCCGGGGTGCGGCACAGCCTGCAGGAAGACGACGCCCCGCTCGATCCCAAGCAGTCGCGGGCCGGCGAGCCGCTCGTGTTCGAGTTCCCGTTGCGCGTGGCGCCGGGGCCGAAGTTCTTCGGCAAGCAAGTGCGCCGCGAGGGCCCGGTGCGGCGGTTCGTCTATGTCCGCGTGGGCCAGGCCGCCGGGCAGCGCCTTTCGCCGTGGACCCGGCGGATGAAGATCGACATCCACGACATCGACGCGGGTCTGCTCGAGCGCGCGATCGCCGGCGGGGTGCTGGAAGGCACGATCAGCGGCACCGCCAAGGACGGCAGCCCGGCGTGCGCGACGATCCGGCCGGTGCGCTGGCGGATCGCCTAGCCGGCGACGCGGCTCGAGCGCAGGATGCGGTTGGCGGCGTCGGTGACCACCTCGTAGAGCGCGCCGTCGCTGGCCCGCACGCGGCGGACCGTCTCGCCGGCGGCGTTGACCGTCTGGCTGACCGTCGACAGGCCGCTGCGGGCGAGATCGAGCACCGCGCCCGAGCGCAACAGGCCCTGGGTCAGGTCGCCGACCGTGTCGACGGTGTTGTTGACCACCCCGCCGGTGACGTTGACCGCATTGTCGATGGTGCCGGTCAGCTGGGTGATGATCTGCGGGTTGTTGTCGAGCGTCTGCAGCGTCCGCTCGATGATCGCGCGGACGTTGTCGAGCCGCACGATGAGCGCGGCCTGGGCCTGCACGCCTTTGATGTCGAGCTTGACCGATTCGAGCGTGACGTCGGCGCCCGCGGTCAGCTTGAGCAGGTCGGCTAGCTGCGCGTCGAGCGCGACGTGGGCCTCGAGCCCCTGGACCTCGAGCGTGATCTGCTCGACCGACAGGTTGGGGATGTCGAGCACCACGTCGGGCTGCTGGTCGGCCGGCACCGCGTTGAGGATCGCCACCGCCGGGCTGTTGGCCGCGGCCCGCCCGCGGTCGTCCTGCGCCTGCGCCGGGCTGGCGATCGCCAGGGCGGCGAGGGCGGAAGCGGCGAGCGTGGCGTGGCGCAGTGTCATGGTCGGTCCCCTGTGGCTGGTTCGGCTGGCGTGGAAGTGGCGTCCGCGGCCGCGCCGCGCGGATCGGCGAGCCGCGCCTCGACGTTCACCTCGAGCTCGAGGTTGCGGTAGCGGGTGCGGCCCTTCGGCAGGTTGCGCTCGACCTCGATCCGCTCGCCGGCCGACGGCTCGACGAACACCCGGGCGCTGGCGCGGCCCTGCTGCTCGATCTTCAGCTCGCGGATGCGGACGCTGGCGCCGATGGCGACGTCGGGCGGCGGGCCGGGCGAAGCGCTGCCGGCTGCGGCTGCCGCGGCGAGGAGCAAGGCTGAGGCCATCGCCGAGAGAACCGCAGCCGGCGGCTGTGGTTCCGGCACCAACCGGGCCGCGGGGCGTTGGTCGACGGTTCACCCGCAGGAGACAAATCGTGGACCAGAACCGCCAGCGCGGCGAGATGCCGCCGCATCGCGAGGACGAGGCGACCCGCCAGCAGGAAGCTCAGCAGGACGCCCGCCCGAACCGGCACCAGAGCGAGGACGACCGCGGCCGCGACGCCAACCGCGACGGCAGCGACAGCGGCGCCTGATCAGCCGAAGCGCCGCCACGCGGCGGCGAAGATCCCGGCCGCGTCGCCGTCCTCGATGATCCGCCCGTGGCCCATGACGATGCGGCGCGGCGCCCACTGGCGCACTTGCGCCACGAGCTCGGCCACGGCGTCCTTTCCGCGCAGCGCGAAGCGATGGTAGAACGCGACCTTGGGCGCGCCGTAATTGCCGATCAGCCGGAAGAACGCCTTCTCGCCCGCGCCGTGCTCGGGCTGGTAGTTGTAGAGCAGGTCGGCCGTGACCAGCGTCCGGGTGGGGCGATGGAACAGCATCGTCTCGCGGATCGCGTGACGCTCGAAGATGAAGTGGTCGATTCCGCCGGGCAACACCGGCGGCCGTTCGCGAGTCATCGTCTCGGCCCGCGGCACCGGCCCGATCTTGGCCTCGAGGCCCGCCGGGACGAACACCCGGGCGGCCGGGAAGGCCTCGGCCGCCGCGCGCAAGTACAAGTGGTGGACGAGGTTCGGCGCGACGATCGCCGCCACCGGGCCGAGCGCCTCGAGCGCGGCGACGTCCGCGGGCGCCAACGCCACCGGCGAGTAGAGCACCGTTCCGCCGTCGCCCGCGACCGCGCTCATCCGCACGCTGCCGGTGAAGAACGGCGTGCGGAAGCGACCGTTCACGCACCATATTCCGTTGGCGATCGGCAGCAGCGACATGCAAGCCCTCTAGCCCCCTGCCCGGCAACGCAAAAGGGCGGCGCCTTGCGGCGCCGCCCTTTCCGTTCGACCGCTGCGGTCGAAGCTTACTTGACCTCGACGGTGCCGCCGGCGGCTTCGATCTTGGCCTTGATCTCTTCGGCCTCGGCCTTGTTGACCCCTTCCTTGATCGCCTTGGGGGCGCTCTCGACGAGGGTCTTGGCTTCGGTCAGGCCCAGCGCGGTGATCGCGCGGACTTCCTTGATCACCTGGATCTTCTTGCCGCCGTCACCGGTCAGGATGACGTCGAACTCGGTCTTCTCCTCGGCGGCCTCGGCGGCGGCGCCACCACCCGCGGGGGCGGCGACGGCGACCGCGGCGGCGGCGGAAACGCCCCACGCCTCTTCGAGCGCCTTGGCGAGTTCGGCAGCTTCCATGACGGTCAGCTGCGACAGGTCTTCAACGAGCTTGGCGATATCGGCCATGTCAAAATACTCCGTTCAAATGATGGACCGGTCCGTCGACGCGCTCGGGACCGGGAATTCGAGAATTCGGGAAAAACCGCTTATGCCGCTTCCTTGGCGCCATAGGCGCCGAAGACGCGGGCCAGCTTGCTCGCGGGGGCGTTGACCAACTGGACGACCTTGGTCGCCGGGGCGTTGATCAGGCCCACGATCTTGCCGCGCAGCTCGTCGAGCGAAGGCATCGAGGCGAGCGCCTTGATCCCTTCGGCGTTGAGCGGCGTGGCGCCCATCGCACCGCCGACGATCTCGAGCTTGTCGTTGGTCTTGGCGAACTCGACCGCGGCCTTGGCGGCAGCGATCGGGTCGGTCGACCAGGCAAGCGCGGTCGGGCCGGAGAGGTGTTCCTCCAGCCCTTCGTACGGCGTGTCCTTCAGGGCGAGCTTGGCGAGGCGGTTCTTCGCAACCTTGTAGGACGCGCCCGCGTCGCGCATCTTCGAGCGCAAGGCGGTGGACTGGGCCACCGACAGGCCGAGGTTGCGGGTGACGACCACCAGCCCGACCTCGTTGAAGACCGCGTTGAGGGCTGCGACCGACTCGGCTTTCTGCGAACGATCCATGCCATACTCCTTCACATGTGATCGCGCGCGTAAGGGGTTGCGCGCGACCGGCTACGTTTGCCGCCCCGGCGAGCCGGAACGGGCGAGTCCGCGATGGGGAAGGAGCGCGCCGAAACGCGTGAGACGGCGCCACAGCGCCGCCGGAAATCTCTGTTCCCCGCCTAGGCTGGACATTAAGGGGCGAGCCCCACCAACTGTCTCGGACGGTCGACCCCCAAGCCGTCGGGCCCAGCGGTCGGGGCGCGCCATTAGCCAGATCGGCGGGGAAGTCAAGGTTCGGGAACCGTTCGAGCGGCCGGCCGCTGTCCTCCCGACCTCGTCATCAAGGAGAAGAGACATGGGCCGACCGGTCGTCATTGGGCTGGGCACGCTGATCCTGATCATCCTGGCCGTCGCCTACTTCTTCTAGCGCCCCTGATCCGCGCTTCGCCCCGAGCCGAGCAGCTGGCCCGGCTGGCACTCGAGCTCGCGGCAGATCGCCGCGAGGGTCGAGACGCGGATCGCCCTGGCCGTGCCGGTCCTGAGGATCGAGACGTTGGCCAGCGTCAGGCCGGTGCGCCCGGCCGGCGCGGTCAGCGTGATCCGCGAACCGTGCCGTTTTCCGCCGCGCGGATGGGCGTTTGACAGACGCCGGGCCGGTACCTATATGCGCGCCCTTGCCATGGAGCTTCGAGCAAGGCGGGCCTGACGCGGGGGCCCGTCACGGAAGGAAGCCCTGGTTTCCGTGAGACATGCGAGCTGCAGCCGGGTGGGCCGAAAGGCGCGTCGACGCTGCGGCCTTCACGCGTCTCGCGCATCCGCCAGCGACATTTTTCCCGCCGGCGTGCCGCCGGCCAGCGATCAAGAGGCGAAACTCTCCCATGGCGAAAAAGGCGACTGCCGCCCCCCAGGCTCCTGCGGCTCCGAGCAGCAAGAAGAAGCGCATCCGCAAGATCTTCGGCGACATCCACGAAGTGGTGCAGATGCCGAACCTGATCGAGGTCCAGCGCGAGAGCTACGAGCAGTTCCTCCGTTCGGACAAGGACACCGGCTACGTCTCGGGCCTCGAGAAGACCCTGCGCAGCGTGTTCCCGATCCGCGACTTCGCCGGCACCGCCGAGCTCGACTTCGTCCACTACGAGCTCGAGGACCCGAAGTACGACACCGTCGAGTGCCGCCAGCGCGGCATCACCTACGCGGCGCCGATGAAGGTCACGCTGCGGCTGATCGTGTTCGAGGTCGACCAGGAGACCGAGACCCGCTCCGTGCTCGATATCAAGGAGCAGGACGTCTACATGGGCGACATGCCGCTCATGACCGAGAACGGCACGTTCATCATCAACGGCACCGAGCGCGTCATCGTCTCGCAGATGCACCGCAGCCCCGGCGTGCTGTTCGACCACGACCGCGGCAAGACCCACTCCTCGGGCAAGTTCCTGTTCGCCGCGCGGGTCATCCCCTATCGCGGCTCGTGGCTCGACTTCGAGTTCGACGCCAAGGACATCGTCAACGTCCGCATCGACCGCAAGCGCAAGCTGCCGGTCACCGCGCTGCTCTATGCGCTGGGCCTCGATGCCGAGGACATCCTCGCCTACTTCTACAACAACGTCACCTGGAAGCGCGGCGCCGACGGGTGGGAGATTCCGTTCGTCCCCGAGCAGTGGCGCAACGCCAAGCCGGGCTTCGCGCTGGTCGACGCCAAGACCGGCGAGGAAGTGTTCCCCGCCAACCAGAAGGTCAGCCCGCGCGCCGCCAACAAGGCGGCCAAGGACGGCCTGCAGACGCTGCTGATCCCGACCGAGGAAGTGTTCGGCCGCTACTCCGCGCGCGACCTGATCGACGAGAGCACCGGGCGCATCTACATCGAGGCCGGCGAGGAAGTGTCGCCGGACAACCTCGAGAAGCTCGACAAGGCCGGGATCGACCGGCTCGACCTGCTCGACATCGACCACGTCAGCACCGGCGCGTGGATCCGCAACACGCTGCAGGCCGACAAGGCCGAGAACCGCGAGGAAGGCCTCGAGGCGATCTACAAGGTCATGCGCCCGGGCGAGCCGCCGACCAAGGAGACCGCCGAGGCGCTGTTCGAGGGCCTGTTCTTCGACGCCGAGCGCTACGACCTGTCGGCCGTCGGCCGCGTCAAGCTCAACATGCGCCTCGGCCTCGACGCCGAGGACACCGTGACCACGCTGCGCAAGGAAGACATCCTCGCGGTGGTCAAGGAGCTGGTGAACCTGAAGGACGGCAAGGGCGAGGTCGACGACATCGACAACCTCGGCAACCGCCGCGTCCGCTCGGTCGGCGAGCTGCTCGAGAACCAGTACCGCGTCGGCCTGCTGCGCATGGAGCGCGCGGTCAAGGAGCGGATGAGCTCGGTCGACGTGTCGACCGTGATGCCCAACGACCTGATCAACGCCAAGCCGGCGGTGGCCGCGGTGCGCGAGTTCTTCGGCAGCTCGCAGCTCAGCCAGTTCATGGACCAGACCAACCCGCTCTCCGAGGTCACCCACAAGCGCCGCGTCTCGGCGCTCGGGCCGGGCGGCCTGACCCGCGAGCGCGCCGGCTTCGAGGTGCGCGACGTCCATCCGACCCACTACGGCCGGATCTGTCCGATCGAGACCCCGGAAGGCCCGAACATCGGCCTGATCAACTCGCTGTCGACGTTCGCGCGGGTCAACAAGTACGGCTTCATCGAGACGCCTTACCGCACGATCGTCGACGGCAAGGTCACCGGCGAGGTCACCTACCTGTCGGCGATGGAGGAGCAGAAGCACACCGTCGCGCAAGCGTCGGCCGACCTCGACAAGGACCGCCACTTCGTCGACGAGCTGGTCTCGGCGCGCCAGAACGGCGAGTTCGTGATGAGCCCGCGCGAGAACGTCACGCTGATGGACGTCAGCCCCAAGCAGCTCGTCTCGGTCGCCGCGTCGCTGATCCCGTTCCTCGAGAACGACGACGCCAACCGCGCGCTGATGGGCTCGAACATGCAGCGCCAGGCGGTGCCGCTGCTGCGCGCCGAGGCGCCGTTCGTCGGCACCGGCATGGAAGAGACCGTGGCGCGCGATTCGGGCGCGGCGATCTCCGCCACCCGCTCGGGCGTGGTCGACCAGGTCGACGCGACCCGCATCGTGGTGCGCGCCTCGGGCGAGGTCGATGCCGGCAACCCGGGCGTCGACATCTACAACCTGCAGAAGTTCCAGCGCTCGAACCAGAACACCTGCATCAACCAGCGCCCGCTGGTGAAGGTCGGCGACGTCGTCGAGCAGGGCGACATCATCGCCGACGGTCCCTCGACCGATCTCGGCGAGCTGGCGCTGGGGCGCAACAGCCTCGTCGCGTTCATGCCGTGGAACGGCTACAACTACGAGGATTCGATCCTGATCTCGGAGCGCATCGTCAAGGACGACGTGTTCACCTCGATCCACATCGAGGAGTTCGAGGTCATGGCCCGCGACACCAAGCTCGGGCCGGAGGACATCACCCGCGACATCCCCAACGTCGGCGAGGAAGCGCTGCGCAACCTCGACGAGGCGGGCATCGTCTACATCGGCGCCGAAGTGCACCCGGGCGACATCCTCGTCGGCAAGATCACGCCGAAGGGCGAAAGCCCGATGACCCCGGAAGAGAAGCTGCTGCGGGCGATCTTCGGCGAGAAGGCCAGCGACGTGCGCGACACCTCGCTGCGGCTGCCGCCGGGCGTCACCGGCACGATCGTCGAGGTGCGGGTGTTCAACCGCCACGGCATCGAGATCGACGACCGTACCCGGGCGATCCAGAACGAGGAGATCGAACGCCTCAAGAAGGACAGCGAGGACGAGCGCAACATCCTCAACCGGGCGACCTACAACCGTCTGCGCGAGATGCTCGAAGGCCAGGTCGCCTCGGCCGCGCCGAAGGGCGCCAAGAAGGGCGCCAAGATCGACGCCGCGGTGCTCGAATCGGTCGACCGCTACGAATGGTTCAAGTTCGCCGTCGCCGACGACGCCGTCCAGGCGCAGCTCGAGGCGGTCAAGGGCCAGTACGACGAGGCCGTCAAGCGCATCAAGGACAAGTTCGAGGACCGCAAGGAGAAGCTCGAGCGCGGCGACGAGCTGGCCCCGGGCGTGCTCAAGATGGTCAAGGTGTTCGTCGCGGTGAAGCGCAAGCTGCAGCCGGGCGACAAGATGGCCGGCCGCCACGGCAACAAGGGCGTCATCAGCCGCATCCTGCCGGCCGAGGACATGCCGTTCCTCGAGGACGGCACTCCGGTCGACGTGGTGCTCAACCCGCTCGGCGTGCCGAGCCGGATGAATGTCGGGCAGATCTTCGAGACCCACCTCGGGATGGCCGCGCGCGGTCTCGGCCAGCAGGTCGCCGCGGCGCTCGAGGAATGGCGCGAGGCCAACCCCGATCCGGCGGCCGCTAAGCCGCCGGCCGCGGTGGTCGACAAGCTGAAGGACATCTACGGTCCGCAGTACCACGCCGAGCTCGACGCCCGCTCGACCGAGGAGATCGTCGAGCTGGTCGAGAACGTGAAGGCCGGCGTGCCGATGGGCACCCCGGTGTTCGACGGCGCGCGCGAGCCCGACGTCTCGGCGATGCTCGAGAAGGCCGGCCTGCCGACCTCGGGCCAGGTGACGCTCTACGACGGCCGCTCGGGCGAGGCGTTCGACCGCAAGGTGACCGTGGGCTACATCTACATGCTCAAGCTGCACCACCTGGTCGACGACAAGATCCACGCCCGCTCGATCGGTCCGTACTCGCTCGTCACCCAGCAGCCGTTGGGCGGCAAGGCGCAGTTCGGCGGCCAGCGCTTCGGCGAGATGGAGGTGTGGGCGCTGCAGGCTTACGGCGCCGCCTACACGCTGCAGGAGATGCTCACCGTGAAGTCCGACGACGTGGTCGGCCGGACCAAGGTCTACGAAGCTATCGTCAAGGGCGACGACACCTTCGAGGCCGGCATCCCGGAGAGCTTCAACGTGCTCGTCAAGGAAATGCGCTCGCTCGGCCTCAACGTCGAATTGTCCTCGCTCCACGAAGGCGAGGACGACGAGGACCAGTGGCCGGAGGCGGCGGAGTAATCGGGATTCGCGCGTCTAAAGCGCCGGCCGCCTCTTCCGCTCCAGGATTTTCCCCTCAAGGGATTTGAAAAATGAACGAACTGACCAAATTCACCAACCAGCTCGCCAAGCCCGAGACGTTCGACCAGATCCAGATCGGGATCGCCTCTCCGGAGCGCATCCGCAGCTGGTCGTTCGGCGAGATCAAGAAGCCCGAGACGATCAACTACCGCACGTTCAAGCCCGAGCGTGACGGGTTGTTCTGCGCGCGCATCTTCGGTCCGGTGAAGGACTACGAGTGCCTGTGCGGCAAGTACAAGCGCATGAAGTACAAGGGCGTGGTGTGCGAGAAGTGCGGCGTCGAGGTGACCGTGACCAAGGTCCGCCGCGAGCGCATGGGCCACATCGAGCTGGCCGCACCGGTCGCGCACATCTGGTTCCTCAAGTCGCTGCCGAGCCGCATCGGCCTGCTGCTCGACATGCAATTGAAGCAGCTCGAGCGCGTGCTCTACTTCGAGAGCTACATCGTCACCGAGCCGGGCCTGACCCCGCTCGAGAAGTTCCAGCTGCTCACCGAGGACGAGCTGCTCGACGCGCAGGACGAGTACGGCGAGGACGCCTTCACCGCCGGCATCGGCGCCGAGGCGGTCAAGCAGATGCTGATCGACCTCGACCTCGACCAGGAGAAGGAAGACCTGCTCAAGGAGCTGGCCGAGACCAAGTCGACGCTCAAGCCGAAGAAGATCATCAAGCGGCTCAAGGTCGTCGAGAGCTTCATCGAGAGCGGCAACCGCCCCGAATGGATGATCCTCGACGTGGTCCCGGTCATCCCGCCGGAGCTGCGCCCGCTGGTCCCGCTCGACGGCGGCCGCTTCGCGACCTCGGACCTCAACGACCTCTACCGCCGCGTGATCAACCGCAACAACCGCCTCAAGCGGCTGATGGAGCTGCGCGCGCCGGACATCATCGTCCGCAACGAGAAGCGCATGCTGCAGGAAGCGGTCGACGCGCTGTTCGACAACGGCCGCCGCGGCCGGGTGATCACCGGCGCCAACAAGCGCCCGCTCAAGTCGCTCAGCGACATGCTCAAGGGCAAGCAGGGCCGCTTCCGCCAGAACCTGCTCGGCAAGCGCGTCGACTATTCGGGGCGTTCGGTCATCGTCACCGGTCCGGAGCTCAAGCTGCACCAGTGCGGCCTGCCGAAGAAGATGGCGCTCGAGCTGTTCAAGCCGTTCATCTACGCCCGCCTCGACGCCAAGGGTCTCTCGATGACCCTCAAGCAAGCCAAGAAGTGGGTCGAGAAGGAGCGCAAGGAAGTCTGGGACATCCTCGACGAGGTGATCCGCGAGCACCCGGTGCTGCTCAACCGCGCGCCGACGCTCCACCGCCTCGGCATCCAGGCGTTCGAGCCGGTGCTGATCGAAGGCAAGGCGATCCAGCTCCACCCGCTGGTCTGCTCGGCGTTCAACGCCGATTTCGACGGCGACCAGATGGCCGTGCACGTGCCGCTGAGCCTCGAGGCACAGCTCGAGGCGCGCGTGCTGATGATGAGCACCAACAACATCCTCAGCCCGGCCAACGGCAAGCCGATCATCGTCCCCTCGCAGGACATGGTGCTCGGCCTCTACTACCTGTCGATGGAGATGGAAGGCCAGCCCGGCGAGGGCATGATCGTGGCCGACATCGCCGAGGTCCACCAGGCGCTCCATGTCGGCGCGGTGACGCTGCACTCGAAGATCGTCAGCCGCGTCCCGCAGACCGACGAGCAGGGCAACGAGTACATGAAGCGCGTCGACACGACGCCGGGCCGCATGCTGATCGGCGAATGCCTGCCGAAGAACCACACGGTGCCGTTCGAGATCGTCAACCGCCTCCTCACCAAGAAGGAGATCGGCGACGTCATCGACCAAGTCTATCGCCACACCGGGCAGAAGGACACGGTGCTGTTCGCCGACGCGATCATGGCGCTCGGCTTCCGCCACGCGTTCAAGGCCGGCATCTCGTTCGGCAAGGACGACATGATCATTCCGGACTCGAAGGAAGCGAAGATCGAGGAGACCAAGGCCCTCGTCGCCGACTACGAGCAGCAGTACCAGGACGGGTTCATCACCCAGCAGGAGAAGTACAACAAGGTGATCGACGCCTGGAGCCGCTGCGGCGACCAGGTGGCGGGCGACATGATGCGCGAGATCGCCGGGGTGAAGAAGGACGAGCACGGCCGCCAGGAGCAGCCGAACTCGATCTACATGATGAGCCACTCGGGCGCGCGCGGCTCGCCGGCGCAGATGAAGCAGCTCGCCGGCATGCGCGGGCTGATGGCCAAGCCGTCGGGCGAGATCATCGAGACCCCGATCATCTCGAACTTCAAGGAAGGCCTGACCGTGCTCGAGTACTTCAACTCGACCCACGGCGCCCGCAAGGGCCTCGCCGACACCGCGCTCAAGACGGCGAACTCGGGCTACCTGACCCGCCGCCTGGTCGACGTGTCGCAGGACTGCGTCGTCATCGAGGAGGACTGCGGCACCGAGCGCGCGCTCGAGATGCGCGCGATCATCCAGGGCGGCTCGGTCATCGCCTCGCTCGGCGAGCGCATCCTCGGCCGCACCACCGCCGAGGACCTGGTCAACGCCAAGACCGGCGAGGTCATCGTCAAGTCGGGCACGCTGCTCGACGAGCCGATGGTCAAGGCGGTCGAGGAAGCCGAGGTCCAGTCGGCCAAGATCCGCAGCCCGCTGGTGTGCGAGGCCGAGCAGGGCGTGTGCGGCAAGTGCTACGGGCGCGACCTCGCCCGCGGCACGCCGGTCAACATCGGCGAGGCGGTCGGCGTGATCGCCGCGCAGTCGATCGGCGAGCCCGGCACGCAGCTGACCATGCGCACGTTCCACATCGGCGGCGCGGCGCAGGTCAACGAGACCAGCCACCTCGAATCGATCAGCGACGGCAAGGTCGAGTACCGCGACATGCCGACGATCGTCGACAAGCGCGGCCGCCGCCTGTCGCTCGCCCGCAACGGCGAGCTGGCGGTGATCGACGCCGAGGGCCGCGAGCGCGCGATTCATCGCGTGCCCTACGGCACCGTGCTGATGTTCGAGGACGGCGCCAAGGTGAAGGAAGGGCAGCGGCTCGCCGAATGGGATCCGTTCACCCTGCCGATCATCACCGAGCAGTCGGGCGTGGTCCGCTACCAGGACCTGGTCGAAGGCAAGACGATGGAGGAGCGCGTCGACGAGGCCACCGGCATCGCCCAGCGCGTCGTCACCGAGTACCGCGCCACCGGCCGCTCGAAGAAGGAGGACTTGCGTCCGCGCCTGACCCTGCTCGGCGAGGAAGCCGGCAAGAAGGGCGAGGAGACCGAGGCGGCGCGCTACATGCTCGCCCCGGGCACCACGCTGTCGGTCGAGGACGGCCAGCACGTCGAGGCCGGCGACATCCTCGCCCGCGCCTCGCGCGAGGCCGCCAAGACGCGCGACATCACCGGCGGTCTGCCGCGGGTGGCCGAGCTGTTCGAGGCGCGCATGCCGAAGGACAACGCGGTCATCGCCAAGATCAGCGGCCGGATCGAGTTCGTCCGCGACTACAAGGCCAAGCGCAAGATCGCGATCATCCCGGAAGAGGGCGATCCGGTCGAGTACCTGATCCCCAAGACCAAGGTGATCGACGTCCAGGAAGGCGACCACGTCAAGAAGGGCGACACGCTAATCTCGGGCAGCCCGAACCCGCACGACATCCTCGAGGTGATGGGGGTCGAGGCGCTGGCCGAGTACCTCGTCGCCGAGATCCAGGAGGTCTACCGGCTCCAGGGCGTGAAGATCAACGACAAGCACATCGAGGTGATCGTCCGCCAGATGCTGCAGAAGGTCGAGATCACCGACGGCGGCGACACCACGCTGCTGCCGGGCGAGCAGCTCGACTACGAGGAGATGCACGAGATCAACGCCAAGCTCGCCAAGGGCCAGGCCAAGGCGACCGGCAACCCGGTGCTGCTCGGCATCACCAAGGCGAGCCTGCAGACGCGCTCGTTCATCTCGGCGGCGTCGTTCCAGGAGACCACCCGCGTGCTCACCCAGGCGGCGGTCGAAGGGAAGAAGGACACGCTGATCGGCCTCAAGGAGAACGTCATCGTCGGCCGCCTCATCCCCGCCGGCACCGGCGCGGGCATGAACCGGCTGCGGGTGACCGCCACCAGCCGCGACGCGGCGATCCGCGCCTCGTGGCGCAAGGCGCAGGAGCACCTCATCATGGCCAACACCGCGGCCGAGGAGCACGCCGCCGAGCTCGAGCAGGGTCCGGAAGCGGCGATCGGCAACGATCCGCTGGCGACGATGGAAGGCGAGACCCACGGCACCGACGCCGATGCGGGCGAGTACCTGCAGCAGAGCGACGAGACGCTCGAGGCGCTCGAGACGACCGAGGCGACCGAGGAAGCCGCTCCCGAAGCGGAGTGATCCCAGCGAAGGCTGGGGCATCAGACCTCCCTCGAATCCGCCTGAGGTCCCTGCCGGCGCAGGGACTCACGGCAAACAAAGCCCCGCCGGAGCGATCCGGCGGGGCTTTTTCCGGCCTCATTCCGCGCTAAGCTGCCGGCCGATCACATGGGGGAGGAACCTGTCATGAAATCGTTCGCCTTGCTGCTTGCCGCCGTCGCCACGACCGCCACCGTGGCCGTCGCCCCGTCGATGGCCGTCGCCGCCGCCCCGACCGCCGACGTCAGCGGGACCTGGGCGACCTCGTTCGACAGCCAGGTGGGGGTGCAGACCTATACCTACACCTTCACCGTCGAGGGCAACACGCTCACCGGGCATGCCAAGTCGAACCTCGGCGAGGGCGACGTGCGCGGCACCGTCGACGGCGACAAGGTCACCTTCGTCGAGAACCTCGATTACCAGGGCCAGGCGCTCGCCATCACCTACACCGGGCAGATCGTCTCGGCCTCCGAGATCAAGTTCAAGCGCGATGTCGCCGGCGCCGGCGGCGAGGAATTCACCGCCAGGCGTCAGGGCTAGCTTGCCCGCGGCGGCGGGTTTTGCGCGGTGGCCGGTGCGGGCGTATGACGGCGCGATGCGTCTTGCCTCCGCCCCGCTCGCCGCGGCTCTCCTCGCCGCCTGCTCGCCCCAGGCGCCATCGCCGCCACCGGCCGAAGAACCGATCACCACGCCCGAGCCAAGCGCGGCCGCGGCCGACGGCTCGACCCCGATCACGGCCGTCGGCGAGCTGATCGGCGAATACCGGGTCGCCGGCATCGACGGCCAGCCGCTCGACGCCCCGATCGGCATCGCGGTCTCGATCGACGGGCCGATGCTGTCGTTCGAGCCGACCTGCGCCGGCTTCGTGTGGTCGCTCGAGTTCGTCGGCGGCCGGCTCGTCACCACCCGCTTCGGCGAAGCCCGGGCCGAGCCGCAAGTCCCGCCGCCGCCGGTCTGCGCGGTGGCCGTCCCGCCCGAGCATCGCGCGCTCGCCGCGGCATTCGACGCCGCCGAGCGAGTGTCCCGCACGCCCGCCAACGGCATCGAGTTCACGGGCGGCGGCCATTCGGTTCTCTTGTTCGGCCAGTGATGCGCCGCTAACCGCCGCGCATGGCCGTCGTCACTCGCTTCGCCCCTTCGCCCACCGGGCGGCTGCACGTCGGCAACCTGCGCACCGCGCTGCACAACTGGCTGCTCGCGAAGAAGCACGGCGGGCGCTTCCTACTGCGGATCGACGACACCGACGCCGCGCGCAGCCAGGAACGGTTCGTCGCGGCCATCCGCGCGGACCTCGCGTGGCTCGGGCTCGAGCCCGACGGCCAGGAGCGCCAGTCGCAGCGGCTGGCGCACTACGAGGCGGCGTTCGCGCGGCTCCGGGCGGCCGGACGGGTCTATCCGGCCTACGAGACCGCGCAGGAGCTCGACCTCAAGCGCAAGATTGCCCTCGGGCGCGGGCTGCCGCCGATCTACGACCGCGCGGCGCTGGCGCTGAGCGACGCCGAGCGCGCGGCCAAGGAAGCGGCCGGGATCGCCCCGCACTGGCGCTTCAGGCTCGACCACGCCGCGCCGATCGAATGGCGCGACCTCATCCGCGGGCCGCAGCATTTCGAGCCCGGCCAGATGTCCGACCCGGTGGTCCGCCGCGCCGACGGCTCGTGGCTCTACATGCTGCCGAGCGTCGTCGACGACATCGCCATGGGGGTGACCGACGTGCTGCGCGGCGAGGACCACGTCTCGAACACCGCGGTGCAGATGCAGATGTTCGCCGCGCTCGGCGCCGCGCCGCCACGCTTCGCGCACGAGGCGCTGCTGGTCGGGACCGAGGGCAAGCTGTCGAAGCGGCTCGGCTCGCTCGGCTGCGACGCGTTGCGCGACGGCGGGCTCGAGCCCGAAGCGATCGTCGCGCTGCTCGCCCGCCTCGGCACGTCGGAGCCGGTCGAGCCGATCGCCGAGCGCGAAACCTTGGTCGCGTCCTTCGACCTCGCCCACTTCGGCCGCGCGCCGGCGCGGTTCGACGAGGCCGAGCTCGCCCGGCTCAACGCGGCGATCGTCCACCAGCTGCCGTTCGCGCAAGTCAGCGCCCGCCTGCCCCATGGCATGGGCGAGCCGGCGTGGCTCGCGATCCGGCCCAACCTCGAGCGCGTGGCCGATGCGGCGGACTGGTGGAGCGTCGTCACCGGCCCGGTCGCGCCGCCCGCGTTCGTCGACCAGGACCGGGCCTATCTCGCCGAGGCGGCGCGGCGGCTGGCGTGGGGCCCCGACCCGTGGGGCACGCTCACTGCCGCGCTCAAGGACGCCACCGGCCGCAAGGGCAGGGCGCTGTTCCACCCGTTGCGCCAGGCGCTCACCGGGCGCGACGCCGGGCCGGACATGCATTCGCTGCTGCCGCTGATCGGCGAGGCCGAGGCGCGGGCCCGGCTGGAGCGCGCGGCCGCCGCCTGACGCCGAATAGCCGCAACTCGGCGCAATCGGGCTTGGCAGCGCGACGTGCCGGCCCTACCGCACGTTATATTGTAACAATAACTGCATTCGGGATCCGCCCTTTCGTGAAACCACTCCGCGTCGCGCTCGCCGCCACGACCAGCCTCGTCCTGTCCACCCCCCCGGCGCTGGCGCAGGACTCCCCGGCGCCGACGGAGACGCCCGCCGCGCGCGCCGACGACGATGATTACCACGGCGAGATCGTCGTCACCGCCGGCGGGCTGCAGCGGCTCGACATGCTCGCCGGGACCTCGGTGCTCGAGGGCACCGAGCTGCAGCGCAACCTCGACGGGCAGATCGGCGAGGTCCTCGCGCGCACCCCCGGCGTCTCGGCGACCAGCTTCTCCCCCGGCGCCTCGCGCCCGGTGCTGCGCGGCTTCCAGGGCGACCGCGTGCGCGTGCTGGTCGACGGCATCGGCTCGATCGACGCCTCGAACGTCTCGGCCGACCACGCGGTGACGATCGACCCGCTGACCGCCGACCGCATCGAGGTGCTGCGCGGCCCGGCGGTGCTGCTCTACGGCAGCTCGGCCATCGGCGGGGCGGTCAACGTCATCGACAAGCGCATCCCGCTGCGCGTGCCCGAGGAGCGCGTCCACCTCGACGCGCTCGGCGCGCTCGACAGCGCGTACGACTTGCGCGAGGGCGGCGCCTCGGCCGACGTGCCGCTCGGCTCCCGGCTGGCGCTCCATCTCGACGGGTCGTGGCGGCAGACCGGCGACGTCGCGCTGCCCGGCGGCGCGCTGCCCGACAGCGCGACCGAGACCTATTCGCTGGGCGGCGGCGCGGCCTGGTTCGGCAATGGCGCCAGCTTCGGCGTGGCCGCCGGCTATTACGACACGGTCTATGGGGTGCCTTCGCGCCCGGGCGAGGGCGAGGAAGGCGTGTCGATCGATCTCGAGCAGAAGCGCGCCGACTTGCGCGGCGCGATCGATCTCGGCGGCGGCCTGTTCGACGAGCTGACCAGCCGCTGGGCCTATTCCGACTACACCCATGCCGAGCTGGAAGGCGACGCGGTCGGCACGACGTTCCTCGTCGAAGGCGTCGAGGGCCGCGCCGAGCTGATCCAGCAGGCGCGCGGCGGGTGGCACGGCTCGGTCGGCGGGCAGTACCTGTTCCGCGACTTCTCGGCGCTCGGCGACGAGGCGTTCGTCCCGCCCAACACGACCGAGAGCTTCGCACTGTTCACGCTGCAGGAGGTCGACTTCGAGCCGTTCGAGGTCGAGCTCGGCGGGCGCTACGAGCACACCGCGGTCGCCGCGCCCGCGCTCGGCGCGTCGCGCCGATTCGACGGCCTGTCGGGCGCGCTCGGCCTCGCCTACAGCCCGGCTCCCGGCGTGCGGCTCGGCGTCAACGGCTCGCGCGCCGCCCGCGCGCCATCGGCCGAGGAGCTGTTCGCCGACGGCCCGCACGTCGCCACCCGGCAGTTCGAGATCGGCAACCCGGCGCTGCGGCAGGAAACCGCGCTCGGGCTCGAAGGCTACGTCCGCGCCAATTTCGGCGCCTCCGACGTCGGCCTGTCGGTGTATCGCACGTGGTTCGACGATTTCGTCTATCTCCAGGCCACCGGCGCCGAGAACGACGGCGTGCCGGTCTATCGCCAGCGGCAGCAAGGCGCCGACTACTTCGGCATCGAGGGCGAGGCCAACGTCTCGCTGATGCGCCTCGCCGGGTTCCGCGCCATCGCCGACCTGCAGGGCGACTACGTCCGCGCGACGCTCGCCGACGGCACCCCGGTCCCGCGCATCCCGCCGCTGAGCCTGCTCGGCGCGCTCGAGCTGCAGTCCGACCCGCTCGACTTGCGCGCCGAGGTGCAGTGGTTCGCCGGCCAGGATCGCACCGCGCCGCTCGAGACGCCGACCGAGGGCTTCGCCCACGTCAACCTGTCGGCCGCGTGGAAGCCGCTGCGCGGCGGCGACAACCTCACCGTCATGCTGCAGGCGAACAACCTGTTCGACGCCGAAGGCCGGCGCCACGCCAGCTTCACCAAGGACTTCGTCCCGCTCGCCGGGCGCAACGTCAAGCTGAGCGTCAGGCTGAGCCTGTAATCCTCCCGGCCGGCCGGCGCCGGCTCAGAACCAGCGGCGCTTCGGCCGCGCTTCGGGCACCCCGTCGCCATCGGCATCGGCGACCACGGTGCGCGGCACGGCCGTCGCGCCATCCGCGCGGCCCTCGGCCCGCGCCGCGCGCAGCTCGGCGTCGTAGATCTTGCGGCGAGCGCGCATGTGATCGTAGCTGCCGCGCATCTGGCCGTAGGCGAACGTCATCAGCAAGCCGCCGATGATGGCCACGTTCTTGAGCGCCAGCGTGCCCTGCAGCGGGTCGGCGAAATCGTTGTGGAAGAAGAAGATCGTCAGCGCGACGAAGCCGGCGAGCAGGATCGAGACCAGCCGCGTCATCAGCCCGATCGCCAGCAGCAGCCCGGCGACCAGCTCGAACACCCCGGTGGGGAGGGCCAAACTGGCCGGCAGGTTGGTCGCGCCGAGCATCTGCGCGGTCGGCCCCGGGTCGGCGAGCTTCTGCAGGCCCGAGACGATGAACATGGCGGCCAGCAGCAGGCGGCCGATCACAGCAGCGATCATCGACATGGCGGTTCTCCATCGGCGGCCGACCCCTGCCGCGCGGGAACTTAACGCCTGTCGCCGCGAACGGTGCCGCCGGGGGCGGAGACAGGCCGCTACAGCTTGGGCAGCGTGACCCCGCGCTGGCCCATGTACTTGCCGGCGCGGTCGGCATAGCTGACCTCGCACGGCTCGTTGCCCTGCAGGAACAGGAACTGGCAGGCGCCCTCGTTGGCGTAGATCTTCGCCGGCAGCGGGGTGGTGTTGGAGAACTCGAGCGTCACGTGGCCTTCCCAGCCGGGTTCGAGCGGGGTCACGTTGACGATGATCCCGCAGCGGGCATAAGTCGACTTGCCGAGGCAGATCACCAGCACGTCGCGCGGCACGCGGAAGTACTCGACCGTGCGCGCGAGCGCGAAGCTGTTCGGCGGGATCACGCACACGTCGGTCTTGCGGTCGACGAAGGAGTTCGAGGCGAAGTCCTTCGGGTCGACGATGGCCGAATCGACGTTGGTGAAGATCTTGAACTCGTCGGCCACCCGCGCGTCGTAGCCATACGAGCTGAGCCCGTAGGAGATGCACCCGTCGCGCCGCTGCGCCTCGACGAACGGCTCGATCATGCCTTCGGCCTGCGCCTTCTCGCGGATCCACTTGTCGCTCAGAATCGCCATGGGCTAGGGATTCCGGAGAGAGCAGATGGCCACAAGGGCTAGCTCCTCCTTTCCCCACCTTATTCGTCATCCCCGCGAAAGCGGGGACCCAGTCGTAGTCTTGGTTCGCGCAGAGATCGCAGGGGTAGCAGAGTTCGCAGAGCCGAGAACCGTATCTTTGCGCTCTCTGCCTCCTCTGCGATCTCTGCGAGAAACAAATTCGTGGCCGCGCTTCGCGCGAAAAGGCGAAGGTCAGCCTCCAGCCAGCAGGCTCGCATTCCCCCCCGCCGCCGTGGTGTCGATCGTGGTGACGCGCTCGGTGGCGAAGCGGGGCAGGTAGTGCGGCCCGCCGGCCTTGGGTCCGGTGCCCGACAGGCCCTCGCCGCCGAACGGCTGGCTGCCGACCACCGCGCCGATCTGGTTGCGGTTGACGTAGAAGTTGCCGGCGCGGGCTCGGCTTTCGACCATGCGGCGGGTGGCGTCGATGCGGCTGTGCAGGCCGAGCGTGAGGCCGTAGCCGGTCTGGTTGATGGCCTCGATCACTTGTTCCAAGTCGTCGGCGGCGAAGCGGGCGACGTGGAGCACGGGCCCGAAGTTCTCAGCGGTCAGGTCGGCGATCGAATCGATCTCGATGATGGCGGGCGCGACGAAAGTACCCTTGGCGCACTCGGGCGGCAGGGCGCGCTGCCAGACCTGGCGGCCGCCCGCGCGCATCGCCGCGACGTGCGCGTCGAGCGCGGCCTTGGCTTCGGCGTCGATCACCGGGCCGACGTCGGTGGCGAGATCGGTCGGTTCGCCGATCACCAGCGCCTCGAACGCGCCGCGGATCATCGCCAGCGTGGCCTCGGCGATGTCGTCCTGCAGGTAGAGCACCCGCAGCGCCGAGCAACGTTGCCCGGCGCTCTGGAACGCCGAGCTGATGACGTCGCGGGTGACCTGCTCGGGCAGCGCCGAGCTGTCGACGATCAGCGCGTTCTGCCCTCCGGTCTCGGCGATCAGCGTGGCGATCGGCCCATCGCGCCCGGCGAGCGCGCGGTTGATCGCGCGGGCCGTCTCGGTCGAGCCGGTGAAGGCCACGCCGGCGAGCCGCGGGTCCGACGTCAGCGCGGCGCCGACCTTGCCGTCGCCCGGTGCGAGCTGGAGGACGTCGTCGGGGATGCCGGCTTCGTGGCATATCCTGACCGCCAGCGCGGCGATCAGCGGGGTCTGCTCGGCGGGTTTGGCGATCACCGTGTTGCCCGCCGCGACCGCGGCCGAGGCCATGCCGGTGAAGATCGCCAGCGGGAAGTTCCACGGGCTGATCGTCGCGAACACCCCGCGGCCGTGGAGGCGCAGCGTGTTCTGCTCGCCGGTCGGGCCGGAGAGAGGGTGCGGTGCTTCGAACTGCTGGCGCGCTTCGACCGCGTAGTAGCGCAGGAAGTCGACCGCCTCGCGCAGCTCGAGCACGCTGTCGGTCAGCGTCTTGCCCGCCTCGCGCTGGCACAGCGAGATGAACTCGGCGGCGTGGTCCTCGAACAGGTCCGCAGCCTTCTCGAGCAAGGCCGCCCGCTCCGCGCCGCCGAGCGCGTCCCACGCGGGCTGCGCGGCTTCGGCGCGGGCGAGCATCAGGTCGAGGTCGGCTGCGGTCGCATCGAGCGCCAGGCCGACGGCGGTGCCGTCCTGCGGCGAGCGGATGTCGTGAGTCTCCCCCTCCCCTTCAGGGGAGGGGGTCGGGAGGTGGGGTCTGTCGGCAAGCTCGGCACTGGAATCGACGGGCCCCACCCCAACCCCTCCCCTGAAGGGGAGGGGCTTATCCAAGGTTGCTATGACAGTCGGAACGGCGACCCAATCGCGCGTCGCCAGGCCCGCCAGCTCCGCCAGCAACGGCTCCCGCACCAGCGGGTCGGCGAGGTCGATACCGGCGCTGTTGCGGCGGTCCGGATAAAGCTCCCCGGGCAGCGGAATGGCCGGGTTGCGCCGGGGCTCGAGGGCGGCGAGGTCGGCGACCGGGTCGGTCACCAGCTCGGCCACCGGCACGTCGGCGTCGGCCATGCGGTTGACGAAAGACGAGTTCGCGCCGTTCTCGAGCAGGCGGCGCACGAGATAGGCGAGCAGGTCCTTGTGCCCGCCCACGGGGGCGTAGATGCGCACGCGGGTCGGGCGGTCGCCTTCCTCTTCGGCGAGCGTCTCATAGACCTGCTCGCCCATCCCGTGGAGCCGCTGGAACTCGAACTCGCGGCCCGCGGCCAAGGTCTTGATCGCCCCGATCGTGTAGGCGTTGTGCGTGGCGAAGGCCGGATAGATCACGTCCGCCGCCGACAGCAGCCTGGTCGCGCAGGCGAGGTACGAGACGTCGGTCGCCAGCTTGCGGGTGAACACCGGGTAGTCCGCGAAGCCGCCGACCTGGCTCAGCTTGATCTCGCTGTCCCAGTAGGCGCCCTTGACCAGCCGCACCATCAGCCGCCGGTTGTATCGCCGGGCGAGCGCGGCGACCCAGTCGCACAGCGGCGCCGCACGCTTCTGGTAGGCCTGCAGCGCGAGGCCGAAGCCTTCCCACCCGTTCCGGAACAGCGCCTCGTCGGCGACCAGCGCCTCGATCACGTCGAGCGACAGCTCGAGCCGCTCGGCCTCCTCGGCGTCGATCGTGAAGTGGATGTCCGCCGCGCTCGCCGCCAGCGCCAGCTCGCGCACGATCGGCACCAGCGCCGCCGCGGCCGCCTCGGCGTGGAGGAAATCGTACTTCGGATAGAGCGCCGAGAGCTTGACCGAGATGCCCGGGCTCGCCCGCACGCCCTCGCCGCTCTCACGCGCCAGGCGCGCGATCGCCGCCGCGTACGACCGCCGGTAGCGCTCGGCGTCCGCGAACGTCATCGCCGCCTCACCGAGCATGTCGAAGCTGTGCGTCAGGCCCTGCTTGCGCTCGGGCGCGGCGCGCTTGAGGGCTTCCTCGATCGTGCGGCCGAACACGAACTGGCCGCCGAGGATGCGCATCGCCTGCAGCGTCGCCTGGCGGATCACCGGCTCGCCGAGCCGCCCGACGGCGCGGCGCAGCGCGTTGGCGAAGCCCGCCTCCTGCCGCGTCCCGCCGCGCAGCACCTCGCCGGTCAGCATCAGCGAGAACGTCGCCGCGTTGACGAACGTCGAGCTCGAATCGCCGAGGTGCTCGCCCCAGTCGACCCCGGCGAGCTTGTCGTGGATCAGGGCGTCGGCGGTGTCGGCGTCGGGCACGCGCAGCAGCGCTTCGGCAAGGCACATCAGCGCGATGCCTTCCTCGGTGCCGAGCCCGTAGGTCACCAGAAAGGCGTCGAGCCCGCCCGCCTTGCGCGCGCGGGCGCCGGCGATCAGCCGCGAAGCGAGCGCGGCGGCTTCGGGATGAACCGCCGAGGAGGGCGCCGCCTGGCGCAGCCGCTGCTCGATGCAGGCGGCCTCGTCCTGGCGGTAGGCGGCGCGCAAGGCGGTGCGGTCGATCATCGCGCGGTTGCGTTTGAAATCATTTCCCTCCCTAGCCGTTCGTGTCGAGCGAAGTCGAGACACGCTCGCGCCGCGCTGGCGTATCTCGACTACGGCCTGGGGCCTCCGCTCGATCCGAACGGAGTTGGGCTTATTCGGCCAGCCACTCGTAGCGGAACGCATCCCCGTCGCGCTTGACGTACCCCGCCGAGGTCCGCCGGAAGTGCGCCGGGAAGCACATCAGGTCGGCGTCGGCGGCGCGCTCCATCGTCGCCTTGCGCACCCGGCACGCCGCCGCGCCGTCGGCGTCGTAGGCGAACGGCAGGTCGTGGCGGATCAACTGCACCGGGTGGTGGATCACGTCGCCCCAGAACAGCGCCGGCGCGCCGCCGGCCTGGGCGTTGATCGTGCAGCAGCCGGGCGAATGGCCGAACGCCGGCTCCAGCCACACCCCGTCGCCGATCTCGCGGTGGGCGACGAAGTCCTCGTCGACCAGCTCGCCCTTGCCGGCCTCCATCACCGGCACGATCGAATCGACGAACGCCTCGTAGTGCAGCGCCTCGCCGGCGGGATTCGCCTGGAAGTATTCATAGTCTCGGCGCCCGAACAGGTAGCGGGCGTTGGGGAAGGTCGGCACCCATTTGCCGTTCTCCAGCCGCGTGTTCCAGCCGACGTGGTCGAAGTGCAGGTGGGTGCACATCACCAGGTCGATGTCCTCGGGCGCGAAGCCGGCGCGGCGCAAGTTGCCGAGGTAGTCGCTGTCGAGCTGGTGGACCGCCTCGAGCGAGCGATTCTTGTGGTTGCCGTCGCAGGTGTCGACGAGGATCGTCCGGCCGTCGAGCTCGATCACCCACGAGTGGACCGAGAAGGTCATGAAGCTCGCCGCGGGATCGGCGGAGACTTCGTCGGGCTGGTCGTACCATTCGAGCAGGCGGATCATGTCGTCGCGGGTGGTGCCGGGAAGCTGGCTCAGCAGCGGCACGGGGCTGTCGATCTCGTGCACCTTGTGCACGCGCATCCGCCCCAGCTGGATCGGTTGCATTGCCTTCCTCCCGCCTCTAGCCCCGGGCGCACCTTCTAGGGGGATGCGATGCGCCAGGGCAATGGAGATGCGGGCTTCGCGGTCCACGCCAACGGCACCGTCGCCGACGCCATCGCCGCGGTGCTCAAGCGCGAGGGGGTCGACGTGGTGTTCGGCTATCCCCGCAACCAGGTGCTCGAGGCGTGCGCGCGGATCGGCATCCGCACGGTGATCGTCCGCCAGGAGCGCACCGGGCTGCACATGGCCGACGCGCTCAGCCGCCTGACCAAGGGCGCGCGGATGGGCGTGTTCGTGATGCAGCAGGGCCCGGGCGCGGAAAACGCCTTCGGCGGCGTCGCGCAGGCGTTCGCCGACAGCGTGCCGGTGCTGGTCATGCCGCAGGGGTACGCGCTCTCGCAGGCGCACGTGCCGCACAACTTCAACGCGGTGCGCTCGATGGCCAGCGTCGCCAAGCATGCCGAGCCGCTGACCAGCGCGGGCGATGTCGTGCCGGTGTTGCGCCGCGCCTTCGCGATGCTGCGCAACGGGCGCCCGCAGCCGGTGGTCGTCGAGCTGCCGCACGACGTGCTCGAGCAGCCTTTCGCCGGCGAGCTCGACTACGTACCCGGCAAGGTCGCACGCTCGCAGCCGGCGCAGGCGGATATCGATGCGACCGCGCAACTCCTGATCGAAGCCAGCAACCCGGCGATCTACGCCGGACAGGGCGTGCACTGGGCCGAAGCTTACGACGAGCTGCGCGCGCTCGCCGAGCACCTGGCGATCCCGGTGATGACCAGCCTGCCGGGCAAGAGCTGCTTCGACGAGACGCACCCGCTCGCGCTCGGCTCGGGCGGCAACGGCGTCAACGGCTGCGTGCGCCAGTGGCTCGACGAATGCGACCTGCTGTTCGGCATCGGCTGCAGCTTCACCGCGACCTCGTTCGGCCTCGCGATTCCGCCGGGCAAGCGGATGATCCACGCGACGCTCGATCCGCTCGACATCGACAAGTCGGTGGCGTGCGAGCGGGCGCTCGTCGGCGATGCGAAATTGACGCTGGCGGCGCTGCTCGAAGCGGTGAAGCGGCTGGTGCCGGAGCCGCGCGACAGCGCCGCGGTCGCCGCGCGCATCGCTCAGGTCGCAGCTGCATGGTTCTCCCGGTGGCAGGCCAAGTGCACGCAGGAGACGAGCCCCCTCTCGCCCTACCGCGTGCTGTGGGACCTGCAGCAGACGGTCGACGTCGCCAACACGATCATCACCCACGACGCCGGAAGCCCGCGCGACCAGCTGGTGCCGTTCTGGAAGAGCACGAGCCCGCACGGCTACATCGGCTGGGGCAAGTCGACCCAGCTCGGCTACGGCCTCGGCCTGGCGATGGGGGCGAAGCTCGCCTGCCCGGACAAGCTGTGCATCAACGTCTGGGGCGACGCGGCGATCGGCTTCACCGGCACCGATCTCGAGACCGCGGCGCGCGAAAAGATCCCGATCCTGTCAATCCTGCTCAACAACCGGGCGATGGCGATCGAGCTGCCGGTCATGCCGGTGGCGACCGACAAGTACCGCGCAACCGACATCTCCGGCGACTACGCCGCCTTCGCCCGCGCGCTCGGCTGCCACGGCGAGCGCGTGGCCGAGGCGGGCGAGATCGTCCCCGCGCTGCGCCGCGCGATCGCCGCCGTCGCGGCCGGGCAGCCGGCGCTGGTCGAGTTCATCACCGAGCAGGAAACCGCGTTCTCGCGCGGCTGACCGCGGGCCGATCCGTAACCGCCTCTTAACCACATTGCGCCATAGCGCTCGCACCGGTTGTGGGGACGGGCGCGATGGACGATCTGCTGACGGAATTCGTCGCCGAGACGCGCGAGATGCTCGCCGCGCTCGCCGGCGAGATCGTCGCCTGGGAAGCCGACCCGGCCGATCGCGGCCGCCTCGATACGATCTTCCGCTTCGTCCACACGGTCAAAGGCAACTGCGGGTTCTTCGATTTCCCCCGGCTCGAGGCGTTGAGCCACGCCGCCGAGGACGCGCTGGCCGACGTCCGCGCCGGGCGCCGCAGTGCCGACCGCCGGCTGGTCGACGCGGTGCTCGCGGTGATCGACCGCATCGGCGTGATGATCGAGGAGATCGAGCGCGGCGAATCGCTGTCCGAAGCCAACGACGAAACGCTGATCGCGGCGCTCAACGGCGAGCTGCACGATGCCGAGACGCCGATCGCCAGCGGCGGCGTGCAACCCTCGTTCTCCACCGCCGAGCAGCGCACCATCCGCCTCCCGGTCGAGCTGATCGACCAGGTGATGAGCGGCGTGTCCGAGATGGTCCTGGCGCGCAACGACCTCGCCCGGCGGATGCAGGTGCTCGGCAGCGACACCGGCCTGGAAGCGCCGTTCTCGCGCCTGTCGGCGCTGATCGCCGAAGTCCGCGACGCCATCACCCGCACCCGGATGCGCCGCATCGAAGGCCTGTTCGCGACCTTCCCGCGGCTCGTCCGCGACCTTTCGGCCGAGCTCGGCAAGCAGGTCTTCGTCGAGCTCGAGAACGGCGAGGTCGAGCTCGACCGCGAGATGATCGAGCTCATCCGCGATCCGCTGCTGCACATCATCCGCAACGCCGTCGACCACGGCATCGAGCCGCCGGCCGACCGCCGCGCCGCCGGCAAGCGCGAGGCCGGCATGCTGACGATCTCGGCCCGGCAGAGCGGCAACACAATCCTCATCGGGATCATGGACGACGGCCGCGGGATCGATTGCGAGCGCCTCGCCGCGAAGGCCCTCGCCGCCGGGCTGCGGACCGAGGAGCAGCTCGCGGCGATGAGCCGCGAGGAGCGCATCGAGCTGATCTTCGAGCCGGGGCTGTCGACCGCCGAGGCGATCACCGCGATCTCCG
This sequence comes from Croceibacterium sp., assembly GCA_035626815.1. Taxonomy (GTDB): domain Bacteria; phylum Pseudomonadota; class Alphaproteobacteria; order Sphingomonadales; family Sphingomonadaceae; genus Croceibacterium_A. The sequence continues at coordinate 54,741 of DASPMY010000036.1, read as the reverse complement.
GCCGCGGGGTCGGCATGGACGTGGTCCGAGCCAACATCGAGAAGTTCGGCGGCACGCTCGAGATCGAATCGCTCCCGGGCGAGGGCACGCGGTTCCTGATCTGCGTGCCGCTGACGCTCAGCATCCTGCCAAGCCTGACCGTCGAGGCGGCGGGCCAGACGTTCGCCATCCCGCGGTCCTACGTCGAGGAGATCGTCAGCACCGCCGGCGGCAGCCTCGAGTTCGCGCAAGTCGGCGAGCGCCGCTACGTGACCTTCCGCGACCGGCGGCTGGCCTGCGTCTCGCTCGGCGACGCGCTCGAGCTCGAAGCGACCGCGGACGAGGCGTCGCTGTTCGTGATCCTGCGGCTCGGCTGGGGCGACCTTTACGCGCTCGCGGTCGACCGCATCTTCGATCACCACGAGCTGGTCATCAAGCCGCTTTCGCCCGGGATCATGCAGAGCGGGCTGTTCGTCGGCTGCACCCAGCTCGACGACGGCACCCCGGTGCTCGTGCTCGACGTGGCGGCGATCGGCTACGGCGCCGGCATCCCGCGCGAGCTGCACCGCCCGGCGAGCGGCACCGCCCGCGCGGCGCCGGCCCAGCGCGAGGGGCTGCGCGTCGTGCTGTTCAGCGCCTTGTGCGGCGAGCGGCGGGCCATCGCCATGAGCGCGGTCGAGCAGGTCGAGCACGCTCCGGCGACGGCGGTGCGCAACCCCGGCCCCAACGCGCAGATCGTGCTCGGCGACGAGATCCTGCCGCTGCTCGGGGTGCCCGAAGGCGCCGAGCTGCCGCCGCGCCTGTCGGTCATGCGGCTCGGCGACGGCACCCAGCAGATCGCCTACGCCTCGCGCAAGGTGCTCGAGATCGCCACCCTGTCCGGCGGGCTCCGGCGGGTCGAGGGTGACGGAGGCCTGGTCGGCGTCACGCTCGTCGACGGCGAGACCGCCGAGCTGGTCGATTGCCACGCGCTGTTCGCCCGCCACGGCCAGCGGAGCGGCGGCGGCCGCGAGCTGACCTGTCGGCTGAGCAACGACGATGGGTGGATGCGCAACTTCCTCGGGCCGATCATCGAGGCGGCCGGATATCGCATCGCCGTCGGCGACGAGCCGGTCGACATTGCCTTCGTCGACTTCGCCGCCGAGGGGGAGGCTTTCGCCGACGCCCGCAAGGCGATCCGCCTGCGCGACCGGCCCGGCTCGGGCGACGGCAGCGACACCATCTACCGCTACGACCGCGCCGCGCTGATGGCGGCGCTCGTGCGCGCCGGCGAGGAGCTCGCCGCATGAGCGAGATGCTGCTCGTCGTCGCCCTCGCGGGCCGCCGCGCCGCGCTGCCGGCGTTGGAGGTCAATTCGGTGATCGAGCTGACCACGGTCACCCCGGTCCCGCGCGCCGCCGCGCATGTCGCCGGGCTCGCGGCGCTGCGCAGCCGCCCGCTGACGGTGATCGATTGCTGCGTGGCGCTCGGCGTCGCGCCGCCGCCGGCCGACGGCGACGCGCGGCGCGCGGTCGTGGTCGAGCACGACGGTCATCTCTACGGCCTGCTGGTCGATGCCGCCGACGACATCGTCGCCACGCTCGCCGAGCCCCAGCCGCTGGGCGCCGATCCCGGGCCGGGGTGGCGCCGGGTGGCGATGGGCAAGGTCGAGACCGAAGCCGGCTCGCTGCTGCTGCTCGACATCGAGGCGCTGATCGGCGGGCGGGATCGGAGCCTGGCCGCTTAAGCGAATACTTACCAATCGGGGCGTAACAGGGTCGCCGGAAAAGAGGGACAGGGCGCATGAAACACTGCCTGATCGTCGATGATTCACGCGTGATCCGAAAGGTCTCGCGCCACATCGTCGAAAGCTTCGAGTTCGAGGTCACCGAAGCCGAAAACGGCCAGGACGCGCTCGCCAAGTGCGAGAGCGCGATGCCTGACCTGATTCTGCTCGACTGGAACATGCCGGTGATGAACGGGATCGAGTTCATCTTCGAGCTGCGCCGCCTCGGCGGCGGCAACCAGCCGAAAGTGGTGTTCTGCACGACCGAGAACGACGTCGCCCATATCCGCGAGGCGATCGAGGCCGGCGCCGACGAATATGTGATGAAGCCGTTCGATCACGACACCTTGCAGATGAAGCTGCAGCTCATCGGCGCAGCCTGAGGTCGCCAGCTATGGGTACCGCGCCTGGTCTCGCGGTTCGTGACAGGGCCAGGCCCTCCCGGGAGGACCCGGTCCGCGTGGTCGTGGTCGACGATTCGCCCACCGTCCGCGCAGTCCTCTCCCGGGTGATCGATGCCGAGGCCGATCTCGAGCTCGCCGCATCGCAGGACAGCGCCGAAGGCGCGCTGGCGACGCTGCTGCAGGCCGCTCCCGACGTCATCCTGCTCGACCTCGACATGCCCGGCATGGGCGGGCTCGAGGCGATCCCGCGCATCCTCGAGCTGGCCGCCCCGGCGCGCATCCTCGTCGTCTCCTCGCTCACCGTGCGCGGCGCTGAGCATACGCTGAAGGCGCTCGCGCTGGGTGCCGCGGACACGCTCGCCAAGCCGCGCCCGGGCGAATTCGGCAAGGACTATCGCGCGACGCTCCTGCGCAAGGTCCGCCTGCTCGGACGGGTCGCCAAGCGGACGCGGCTCAAGGCGGCGCCGCCGCAGCCGACGGTGCTCCGCGCACTCGGGCAGGAGCGGCCCCACATCCTCGCCATCGGCGCCTCCACCGGCGGCATCCATGCGCTCGGCCAGCTGCTGGGGTCGCTGCCGCCGACGATGACCCTGCCGATCCTCGTCACGCAGCATCTTCCGAGCTCGTTCATGGACGCGTTCGTACGCCAGTTGCGTTCGGCCTCGGGCCGCGGCGTGGCCGTGGCGGTCGACGGCATGGCCGTGCTGCCCGGGCAGATCGTGGTCGCCCCGGGCGAGGCGCATCTCACCGTCGCCGCCAGCGCCAAGGGCATGCCGGTGATCCGGCTCGAGGACGGCCACTATCCGAGCGGGTGCCGGCCGTCGGTCGACCCGATGTTCGATAGCTGCGCGCGGCTGTTCGGCAGCCATGCGATGGGCGTGGTGCTGTCGGGCATGGGCCGCGACGGGGCCGACGGCGCCGCGCGGATCGTCGCCGGCGGCGGGACGATCCTCGCCCAGGACGCGGCCAGCTCGGCGGTCTGGGGGATGCCCGGCGCGGTCGCCACGGCCGGCCTCGCCTCGGCGGTGCTGCCGCCCGACCAGATTGCCGCGCGCATCGTCGCCGCGGTGGGGGCGTGACGATGGACCACAGCCAGAACGCCCTCGGCATCGTTGCCGGCCTGCTGGAGGCGCGGACCGGCCAGAAGCTGACCAAGGACCGCCTGTGGCGCGTCGGCACGGCGCTCTCGGGCGTGCTGCGCGAGCGCGGGCTCGACTCGCTCGAGGACCTCGTCGCCAAGCTCGGCCAGCCCAACCAGGCGCACCTCGCGCAGCAGGTGGTCGAAGCCCTGCTCAACAACGAGACCTACTTCTTCCGCGACCGGGCAATGTTCGACCAGCTGATGGGCGCGGTCGTGCCGACGGTCGCCGGCCGCCGCGAGGACGTGCGCCGGCTGGCCATCTGGTCGGTCGGCTGCTCGACCGGGCAGGAGGCCTATTCGCTGGCGATGATGTTCGCCGAGCAGGGCTCGCGCTGGCATGGCTGGACGATCGACATTCTCGGCACCGACGTCTCGCCGTCGATGGTCGCCGCCGCGCGCGAAGGCAATTTCTCGCAGTTCCAGATCCAGCGGGGCCTCGGCGTCGCGCAGATGGTCACCTTCTTCGAGGAGACCCGCACCGGCTGGCGCGCGGGGGAGGCACTGCGCCGGATGGTCCGGTTCGCGACCCACAACTTGCTCGACACGCCGCCCGATCCGGGCCGCTTCGACCTGATCCTGTGCCGCAACGTGCTGCTCTATTTCGACCGGCCGACCCGCGCGCGGGCGTTCGACCGCCTGGCGGCCGCCCTCGCCCCCGACGGGCGGGTGATGATGGGCGCGGGCGAGACGAGCGTCGGACAGACCGAGGCGCTCGTTCCCGAGAAGGGCGCGACGGGGTTCCACCACCTCGCCGTGGGCGTCCCGATGCCCGCCGCCCCGCCGCTCCGGGCCCCCGCCGTGGGCGCGGCGGGATTAAGGTAAATCGGGGGTTACCGAAACTTAAGCAGTTGGCCCTAAGCGATCATGGCGGGATTTCCAGGGGAGGGGTTCCCAGTTTGTTGCACGCCGTTGGCCTGAAGCAGGTGCGTCCGCCGGTGCTGGTCATCGCCCCCGTGGCGGTGCTCACGCTCATTTCGGCGACCATCCTCGCCATGGTTCTGACCCAGGCCGAGCCGACCTGGGGCTCGTCGGGCGCGATCCTGGCGGCGGGCGGCGCGGCGTATGCCGTGGCCGTGATCGTGCTGGTGCGCTTCGGGCTCGCCAACATCGGCCAGCTGGAGGACCTCGGGCTCACCGACACGCTCGCGGCGATGCCCAACCGCCGGGCGCTGCATCTCGACTATGGCCGCGCGGCCGAGGGCCACGAGAAGGCGCTCGCCTTGCTCGACCTCGACGGCTTCAAGTCGGTCAACGACCAGTACGGCCACTTCGTCGGCGACCGGCTGATCAAGGAATGCGCCAAGCTGCTGGCCGAGGTTTGCGGCGACGAGGCGCGCTCCTATCGCCTCGGCGGGGACGAGTTCGCCATCCTCGTCGTCGGGCCCATCGCCGGCAACATCCTCGAAGGCATCTGCCACACGCTGATCGCGCGGCTCGGGCGGTCGCTGCAGGTCGACGATCGCAAGCTCACCGTCGGTGCCAGCATAGGCCTGTCGCGCAGCACCGGACGCGACGGGCTGTCGTCGTCGGAGCTGCTGCGCCGCTCGGACATGGCGATGTACGCCTCCAAGGAAGGCGGCAAGAACCGCTGCACCTGGTTCACCGAAGACTTCGACCGCAACCGCGACCTGACCCAGCAGGTCGAGGCCGACTTGCGCGAGGCGCTCAAGCAAGCGGAGTTCCGCCTGGCCTATCAACCGCTGGTCGACGCGCAGAGCGGCGAGATCGTCGCGGTCGAGGCGCTGCTGCGGTGGGACCGCGCCGATGGCTCGACCGTCAGCCCCGGCGTGTTCATCCCGATCGCCGAGAAATGCGGGCTGATCTATCCGATCGGCCTGTGGGTGCTGCGCACCGCATGCCGCGAGGCGCTCGACTGGGACGGCATCAAGCTGTCGATCAACGTCTCGCCCGCGCAGCTGCGCAATCCCGAATTCCCGATCGAGCTCGGCCACATCCTCGAGGAAACCGGCTTCCCGGCCGCGCGGCTCGAGCTCGAGGTGACCGAGACCTACCTGGTCACCGATCCGGTGGTCGCCAACCGCAACCTCGACGTGATCCGCAAGTTCGGCGTCGGCATCGCGCTCGACGACTTCGGCACCGGCTATGCCTCGATCGGCTTCCTCCGCAACTTCCGCTTCGAGAAGCTCAAGCTCGACCGCACGATGATCGTCGATGCCGGGCTCGACCACGGCTCGCTGGCGATGATGGCCTCGAGCATCGCGGTGGCGCGGGCGATGGACATGGCGGTCACCGCCGAAGGGGTCGAGACCCAGGCCCAGGCCGACCTCGCCCGCACGTCCGGCTGCGACCAGATTCAGGGCTGGTTCTACTACAAGGCCATCACCGCGCCCGAGATCCGCGCGCATCTCGACGAGCTGCGTAAGACCAATCTTAACCAAGAGAAACGTATTGGGAATCGCCATGGACATGTCGGATAGACCCGTCGCCCCCGAGGCGGACGAACTCGAGCAAGACCGGAACCTGCTGCGAGCGGAATCGCTTGCCATTGGCGATTCCGGCGGTCGCCTGGGCTGGCTGCGGCTGTCCAAGATCGGCGGCAAGCTGGGCGCGGCGTTCGGCGTCTCCTCGCTGGTTTCGATCCTGCTCGGCCTCGCCGCGATAACCGGCCTCGTCAGCCTCGACCGCAGCAATGCCCAGGTCACCCGCCTGCTCGACGCCACGCGCCTGACCAGCAAGGTCAACCAGGAACTCGTCGGCACCCAGTTCGCGGTCGGCACCTACATGCAGAACCACGATCCGGCCGACCTCGCCGAAGCGCGCGAGACGATCGCACGGGCGCGCCGGGAAGTCGGTGACCTGCGCACGTTGGTCAACGATCTCGGCGAAAACTACGTCGTTGCCGTCGACCGCGTGTCGGGCGAGCTCGCCGAGCTCGAAGGGCAAGTCGCGGCGCTCGACGGCACCGGTGACGACTACGCCGCCAACTTCGCGCTCGGACAGGGCTATGCCGTGTCCAACGACGTCGGTCTGATCCTCAAGGAGCTCGACGCGCGGCTGTCCGAGCTGCGCTCCGGCGGCGACAGCTTCCTGCGCTACTTCCTGATCATCATGTCGGTCCTGGCGTCGATCGCCGTGCTGCTGGCGGTGGTGGCGACCCGTCAGGTGCGCCGCCAGCTGGTCCATCCGATCGAGGAGATTTGCTCGGCGATGCGTGCCGTGGCCGAGGGCGACCGCGAAGTGCCGATTCCGCACGACGATCGCAAGGACGAGATCGGCGAGATGGCGCGCTTCCTCGGGGTGATCAAGAAGGCGGCGGCCAAGTTCGACCGGGTGCGGCGCGAGCGCGAGGAGGCCGTGGCCGAACAGCTGCGCCGCCACGCCGAGACCGAAAGCGAGCGCCAGGAACTGCGCGAGCAGCAAGTGGCGATGCTCAACGAGCTGGCCGACAAGTTCGAGCGCACCGTCGGCGAGATCGTCGGCGGCGTCGCCGCGGCCTCGAGCCAGCTGCAGGCCACCGCCAGCTCCATGGCCTCGGCCGCCGAGCAGTCGGCGATGCAAAGCGGCGACGTCTCGTCGAGCCTCAACGAGGCCTCGGCCGGGGTCACCGCCGCCGCCGCGGCGAGCGACGAGTTCGCCATGTCGATCGGCGAGATCAGCCGCCAGGCCTCGACCTCGGCCGAGCTCGCCCGCAAGGCCTCGAGCGCGGCCGAGGAAGCGGATTCGACCATCTCCGAGCTGTCGCTCTCGGCCAGCCAGGTCGGCGATATCGTCGAGATGATCTCGACCATCGCCCAGCGCACCAACCTGCTCGCGCTCAACGCCTCGATCGAGGCGGCGCGCGGGGGCGAGGCGGGGCGCGGCTTCGCGGTCGTCGCCGCCGAGGTCAAGGAGCTGGCGACGCAGACCGGCAAGGCGACCGAGGAAGTGGCCGGACAGATCCGCGCGATCCAGGAGACCACCGGCGCCAGCGTCGAGGCGTTGCGGGCCATCGCCAGCCACATCTCGCAGCTCGAGGCCACCTCGGTGTCGATCGCCGCGGCGGTCGACCAGCAGTCGGTCGCCGGGCAGGACCTCGCGCGCAGCATCGACCTCGCCGCGCGCAACACCGAGGATGTCTCGAGCAACATCGGCCAGCTGCGCGAGACCTCGCTGGCGACCGGGGCGGCGGCCAGCCAGGTGCTGACCAGCTCGACCGAGCTCGAGCAGCAGGCCTCGATGTTGAAGAGCCAGGTCGACGAGTTCCTGAGCCACGTCCGCGCCGCCTGAGGCGGTGGCCGGAAAAAACGCCCGTTACGGGCGCATGGAGCCGCGCTTCCCGAGGGAGCGCGGCTTCGCCGTGATCGGCGGCGCTGACCCGCATAATGACTCGGCAGCTGGCGGATTCTGTGCCATTCCCCTCGGCGGCTACTGCATTTCGGGGGGAATTCAGCATGCCCTATTCATTCGGCGTGAACTCGAAGGTCGAGCTGGTCGGCGTCCATCCCAGCCTGGTCGAAGTCGCCCAGCTGGCCATCGCCATCAGCGAGCAGGACTTCAGCGTCCACGACGGCCTGCGGACCGAGGTCGAGCAGGCCAAGCTCGTCGCCAAGGGCGCCTCGCAGACGATGAACTCGATGCACTTGCGGCAAGCCGACGGCTACGGCCACGCGATGGACCTCGTCCCCTACATCAACGGCAAGCTGCGGTGGGAGTGGGGCCCGATCTACGTCATCGCCGAGGCCGTCCACCAGGCCGCCGGCCAGCTGGGCGTCAAGCTGGTGTGGGGCGGGGTATGGGACATTCCGCTGGCGAGCCTCCCCGGCACGCGCAAGGGGCTGGAGAAAGCGGTCAACGACTACGTCAAGCGCCGGCTGGCGAAGGGCAGGAAGGCGTTCATCGACGGCCCGCACTACCAGCTCGCCTAGCGGCGTTGAGAGGAGCTTCCCATGAAGACCAGCCGACACGTCGCGCCCGTGCTGCTTGCTGCGGCGGGCGTTGCCGCATCGCCTGCCCTCGCCCGCGAGGTGCAGGATGCCGACTGCGGCCAGAGCGTCACGCTCGACGCCGATTTCCTCGAAGGGGTAGCGATCGACCGCACGTTCGTGACGGCCCACCTCAACGACAGCGATGCCTTGGTGGTGGCCCGGGGGCAGGACGGGCTCGGGGTCGGCGTGTTCGTCCGCCGCAACGGCCGATGGCGCGGCTACGGCCTGACCGGCGCGGGGGGCATCCGCGACGTCTACCAGGCGCCCGACGGGACGGTGTTCGCCTGGGCGTTCGAGGGCTTGGGCTCCCCGCCATCCGGCTATACCGCGTTCCGGGTCGGCGCGGGGCCGGGCCAGCATTTCTGCACCCACATCGAGCCTTCAGGCGAGATCAACCGTTCCTTTGGCCGGCCCTATACATTCGACTGGCGCGGTGAGTACTTCGACTTCGGCGGGTTCGACATCGACGCCGGCGGCAGCGGCGCGGTCGTCGGCAGCGCACAGGTCCAGGCCTCGGCCGAGGGGGAGCCGGAAACGGTCCACTACCGCTACGAGACGCGCGACGGCGGCCGCAGCTGGAGCGCGCCCCGGCGAGTGGAGCGCAACACTCCGCCGACGGGGGTGTTCACTCGCCTGACCTCACGCGACGAAGCGCTCCTCGCGGACTTGCGCCGCAGCGCGCGATAGGGGCCAGCACCCGGCCGGGCGCGCGACGGGTTCGCATCAGCGCGCCGCCCTCGGCCACAGCCGCCCCTGGCGCAGGAGGTAGTCGTTGAAGCGCCGCTCGCGCTCGGCCTGGCCGAGCATGCGTTCGGCCACGCCCGGATGGTCGGCGGCCCGGTCGCGCCGCTGCAGCCAGTCGGTCCGGGCGTCGTAGAGGCGGGCGCGGCCGTCCTGGCCGTCGAGCACCGCGCTCCACCCGTCCGCCTCGGCAGTCGCCGAATCGCGGAACGCGAAGCGCACCGGGCGGCGCGGGTCGAGCGCCAGCAGGCTGTGGCCATGCCATGGGTTGGCCTCGCGGATGCCGAGCAAGTCGGCGATCGTCGGGGCCACGTCGAGCAGCGTGACCACTTCGTCGTGCCGGCCGTGGGGCAGGCGCGGGTGCGCGCCGACGATCAGGAACGGGGTCCAGGTGGATTCGCGGTACAGGCTGTAGGCGCCGACGAGCCCGCCGTGCTCGCCGAGGTTGTAGCCGTGGTCGCTGTTGACGACGATCAGCGTGCGCGCGAACCACGGTTCCCGCGCCAGCGTGCCGATCAGCTCGCCGACGACGTCGTCGGTGTAGCGCGCGGTGTTGCGGATGCGCTGGTGGACGGTCGCGTGCCCGGCCATGTCGAGCTCGGGCTCGGGCGAGCGGAACGGGTGGTGGTTGCTGGCCGAGATCAGCGTGGCGACGAACGGCCCCTGCCGCCCGAGCTCGCGGATGCGCGCCGCCGCATGGCGGAAGATCTGCCGGTCGCGCTGGCCTTCCTGCGGATAGCGCCACAGCCGGTGGTACATCTGCATGACCCACACGGTGCTGTTGTCCATGTCGATGTCGCCGGCGGCGAACATCTCGGCGCGATAGCCGCGACGGCGCAGCGCGTCGGGCAGGCAGTAAAAGGTCGCGGTGGTCTGCGCGGTGATGAAGCGGCGCGACGACGGGGTCACCGAGCACTGCAGCGCGAAGCGCCCGTTGATGCTCGGCGGGCCGAACGTGAGCGCCCGGGTCCACACCGCGGCGTCGGGCCGGGCGGCCAGCGCGTCGAGATAGGGTGTGGGCGAGGGCGCGAGCCCGGGCATGAGGTCGCCCGTCTCGAGCCCGCGCACCGATTCGAGCTGGATGATGAGCACGTTCCAGCGGTCTGCCGCCGCGGGTTCGGCGGGATCGGCGGGCACGCGCAGGAACGGGTACCGCGGGTCGGGGAAGCGCCAGCCGCGATCGCGGCTCCCGGCGAGCCAGCGCGCCTGCCACTCGGCGCTCAGCCGGGCGATGTCGCCGGGCGGCCGGGCGTCCTGGTAGTTCCACGCGAAGTCGCGGACGATGGCGAACGGGGCCGGCTCGAGCCGCGAGAGCCGGAACTTGGCGTGCGCGAGGAGATAGGCGGTGAGCCCGATGGCCAGCGGCACGGCGACGAGCGCGGTCGCCAGCGCCCGGTTCGCCCCGAGCCGGCCCGAAGGCGGCGGCCCGCGGCGGATGCGCCGGCCGGCCCACCACAAGTACAGCCCCGGCGCGCCGAGGCACAGCACCGGCGAGAGGAACGGCCCGCCGCGGTCGCCGCGCAGCACGTTGAGGAACAGGCTGTCGGCGAGCGTCGTCGGATCGGCGTAGACGTCGAGGAAATTGGGCCCGAGACGCAGGCCGAGGAAGCGGTAGAGCTCGTGGTCGAAGGCGGTGATCAGCAGGTTCAGCGCCATCAGCGCGGCCAGCGCCCATTGGGCCCGGCGCCACCGCGGCGAGGGCAGCGGACGGCGATAGAGCGCCAGCCACAGCACCAGGAACGGCAGCGCGATCAGCCAGGTCGACAGCAGCTCGTAGGCGAGCGGCCGGACGATGAAGACCTTCCACTGCAGGAGGAACGGCCCGCCGTAAGGCGAGGGGCGCAAGTAGAGGATGAACTGCAGCAGCGCGCAGCCGATCCACCCGGCGGCGGTCAGGCGCCACGCGAGATGAAATTGATCGGCCCCCCTGGCTTGCTCCACCCGGCCCCCTGCGCGTTCGACTCGGCCTAAGCGCTTGCTCCCACGGCCTGTGCTTCGTGCGTGACGAACTCGCGCGCGGCGAGGAACCGCTCGGCGTCGAGCGCGGCCATGCAGCCGGTGCCGGCGGCGGTGACGGCCTGGCGGTAGACGTGATCCATCACGTCGCCGCAGGCGAACACGCCGGGCACCGAAGTCTTCGGCGTGCCGGGCTCGACCAGCAGGTAGCCGTTCGCGTCCATCGGCAGCTTGCCCTTGAACAGCTCGGTCGCCGGTGAGTGGCCGATCGCGACGAAGGCGCCCTCGCAGGCGAACTCGCTGGCCTCGCCGGTCTGCGTGTCGATCAGGCCGAGGCCGGTCAGGCCGCCCGCCAGCGGGTCGCCGAGGAACCGCTCGACGCGCTGGTTCCACATCACGCTGATCTTCGGATGCGCGAACAGGCGGTCCTGGAGGATCTTCTCGGCGCGCAGCTCGCCGCGGCGGTGGATCAGGGTGACGTCGTCGGAATGGTTGGTCAGGTACAGCGCTTCCTCGACCGCGGTGTTGCCGCCGCCGATCACGGCGACCTTCTTGCCGCGGTAGAAGAACCCGTCGCACGTCGCGCAGGCCGAGACGCCCTTGCCGCCGAGCGCTTCCTCACCGGGCACGCCGAGCCATCGCGCCTGCGCGCCGGTGGCGATGACCAGCACGTCGCCGACGTATAAGTCGCCGCTGTCGCCGATCGCGCGGAACGGCGAGCCATTGGCGATGTCGACCTCGACGATCGTGTCCCACATCGTGCGGGTGCCGACGTGCTCGGCCTGGGCCTGCATCTCCTGCATCAGCCACGGGCCCTGGATGACGTCGCGGAAGCCCGGGAAGTTCTCGACGTCGGTGGTGATGGTCAGCTGGCCGCCGGGCTGCAGGCCCTGGACGACGATCGGCTGCATGCCCGCGCGCGCGCCGTAGATCGCGGCGCTGTAGCCGGCGGGGCCCGAGCCGATGATCAGCATCTTGGTGGTGTGGGTGGTCATTCCCGTAGTCCCGTCAAAGTCCTTTGACCTTCAGATGGGGATTAGCGGCCCGATTCGCGAATCAGGTCGGCCGCCTTTTCCCCGATCATGATCGTCGCCGCGTTGGTGTTGCCGCCGACAATGCGCGGCATGACCGAGGCGTCGGCCACCCGGAGGCCGTCGAGGCCGCGGACCTTGAGCCGGGGGTCGCACACGGCCTCGGGCCCGGTCCCCATCGCGCACGTGCCGACCGGGTGCATCGCCGTGCCGACGAACTGGCGCACCCAGGCGTCGATCTCGTCGGTCGATTGCACCGCGGAGCCGGGCAGGAGCTCGCCCCTGATCACGTCGGCGAGCGGGGCGGTGGCGAGAATCTCACGCATTTGCGGGATCACCCGGCGGAAGAACGCGCGGTCGTTTTCGGTCGACAGCACGTTGGAGAGGATGCGCGGCTTGGCGATCGGGTCGGCGCTGGCGAGCTTGACCCAGCCCCGCCCCTCGGGCCGCAGCAGGACGACGGCCATCGCCACCACGTCGGGCTGGGGCGCCTTGACCCCGGGAAACCACGGGCGGGCGAGGATCGAGGTCGGCTGGAACAGGCACTGCGCGTCGGGCCGCTCGAGCTCGGGGCGGGTCTTGACGAAGCCGTTGGCGGTGACCGGCATGTTGGCGATCCGCCCCTTGCCGGTCAGCGCCCATTCGAGGACCGAGCGCGTCAACCGGTCGAAGCGCAAGTCGTTGGTCAGCGTCACCTCGCGCGCGGCGTTCCACACCATCGCGATCGAGGGATGGTCCTGTAGGTTGCGGCCGACGCCGGGGAGGTCGTGAACGACCGGGATGCCGAGCTCGCGCAACTCATCGGCCGGGCCGATGCCCGAGAGGAGCAGGAGCTGGGGCGAGTTGTAGGCGCCGCCCGCGAGGACGATCTCGCGGTGAGCCTCTAGGCGGTGGGTTTGACCGTCCGTGCGATAGGTAAGCGCCGTTGCACGCCCATTGTGAACCTCGATGCGCTCGGCCAGCGCGCCGGTGATCACGCGCAGGTTCGGCCGCCGCATCGCCGGATAAAGGAACCGCGCCGCCGTGCTGCCGCGCCGGCCGTCGTGGATCGAGATGTCGGGGCTGCCCCAGCCTTCCTGGTCGGGCCCGTGGTGGTCGATCCGGGTCCTGTAGCCGAGCTTGTTCACCGCCTCCATGAAGCGCGGGAACAGCCGGTCGTCGGGAATGTGCTTGGCGATCGACAGCGGCCCGCCCTTGCCGTGGTAACGGTCGGCCGCGCCCCAGTGGTTCTCGCTCTTCCTGAAGTAGGTGAGCACGTCCTCGTAGCTCCACCCCTCGAGGCCGAGCTGGCGCCACTCGTCGTAGTCGCGCGGGTGGCCGCGGGCGTAGAGCATCCCGTTGATCAGGGACGAGCCGCCGAGCCCCTTGCCGCGCGGCTGGCGCAGGCGGCGCGCGTTCGCGAACGGCTCGGGCTCGCCCTCGTAGCCCCAGTTGAAGCGCTTGTCGGCCATGACCATCGGGAAGGCGATCGGCATCGCCAGCAGCGGATGGCGCTGGCGCCGGCCCGCCTCGACCAGGGTAACCGTGACGTCCGGGTCCTCGCTGAGCCGCGCGGCGACCACCGCGCCCGCCGAGCCGGCGCCGACGACGATGTAGTCGGTGGCCTGGGTCACCGCGAACCCATCCTATGCAAACGAACGTGCGCCCCTGCGAAGGCAGGGGCCTCAGGCCGGTTGCGGTCCGTTCGAGGCACGAGGTCCCTGCCTTCGCAGGGACTCACACTATGAGACGAGCGGAGGCTCATGTGCTCGAAAACCGCCCCGACAGGATCTTCACGATCTTGCCGCCCGCCGTCCGGTACATGTTGATGCTCTCGACGATCCGCACGTCGCCTTTCATCGTCGGCCATAGCTCGAAGTCGGGCCAGTCCTTGATCGTGGTGAACTTCGTGCGGCTGTGCAGCGCGGCGCCGTCGGGCGCGACGATCAGGTCGAGGACCTCGAGCTCCTCGGCGATGTGCTCGAACACCTGCGTGTAGAAATCGACGATGCCTCGCGCGCCGACGATCCGCTTGCGGTCGCCGAGATTGAATTCGACGTCGTCGGCGTAGTACCCGGAGAAGCCGGCGAAATCGCGCGCGTTGAACGCGGCGATGTAAGTGCGCAAATCGTCCTCGGTCATGCGGCGTCCTTTTCGATGGGCGCGAGGCTGCGGCCGCGGATCATGTCGCTGGCCTTCTCGGCGATCATGATCGTCGGCCCGTTGGTGTTGCCGCCGGGGATGTCGGGCATCACCGAGGCATCGACGACACGCAGGCTCGCGATGCCGTGCACGCGCAGCTCGGGATCGACCACCGGGCCGATCGCGCAAGTGCCGACCGGGTGCTGGGTGGTGCCGGCGGTGGCGCGGATGTGGGCGTCGATCTGTTCGTCGCTCTGGACCTCGGCGCCGGGGATCGCCTCGCGCTCGATCAGGCCGGCCATCGGCTCCGTGCCGTAGATCCCGCGCGCGAGGCGCAGGCCGGCGCGGGCGGTGGCGAAGTCGGCCTCGTTGTCGAACAGGTTGAGGCGGATCGCCGGCAGCTCGCGCGGGTCGGGGGACTTGAGCGTGACATGCCCACGCGCCTGCGGGTGGAGCAGGATCACGTCGGCGCTGAACGCGTGCTCGGGGCTCTTCACGAAGCCGGGGAACCACAAGTGCGCGGAGAGCTTCACCGGGTTCGAGAACAGCTGGATGTCGGGCTGGGCGAGGCGCGGGTCGGTGCGCAGCATCGGGTTGGCGCTGTTGAGCTGGCGCGCGAACGGGCCGGTGCCGAACAGGTACCACTGGGCCACCGCGCGCGCGGCACGGTCGAAGCGCAACTGGTTGACGAAAGTGATTGGGCCCTTGGCGGCGAACTCGAGCGGGACGCGCGGGTGCTCCTGCAGGTTCCGGCCGACGCCGGGGAGGTCGTGGACCAGCGGAATGCCCATTTCGGCGAGATGCTCGCCCGGGCCGATGCCCGAGAGCATCAGCAATTGCGGGGAGTTGTAGGTCCCGCCCGACAGGATCGTCTCGCCCGCGCGGACGGTGCGGACCTCGCCGCCGACTTCGTACTCGACGCCCACAGCGCGGCCGTCCTCGACGAGCACCTTGCGGGTTAGCGCGTGAGTCACCACCGCCAGGTTCGGCCGCTGCATCGCGGGCTTGAGATAGGCCTCGTAAGTCGAGGCCCGGCGGCCCTTCTCGTCGACCGTCAGCTCGACCAGGCTGGCCCCTTCCTCGTCGCCGGCGTGAATGTCGTCGGTGACCGGCAGACCGGCATTCTGGATCGCCTCCATCAGCTCGTGATGGAGCAGGTAGTCGGTGTTGTTCCTGGTGATCGGCAGCGGGCCCCCGGACCCGTAGTTGTCCGTGCCGCGCCACGAGCGCTCCATCCGCCGGAAGTACGGCACCACCTCGGCATGGCTCCACCCGCGCGCGCCTTTCTGCGCCCAGCGGTCGTAGTCGGCCGAGTGCCCGCGCATGTAGACCATGCCGTTGATCGAGCTCGACCCGCCGAGCAGCCGCCCGCGCGGCAGGAACAGGCGGCGGCCGTTCAGCGTCGGCTCGGGCTCGGTCATCATCCGCCAGGTCAGCTCGGGCTTGAGCATCGCCTTCATCATCCCGAGCGGCATCTTGATCAGGAACTTGTCGGCCCCGCCGCCGGCCTCGAGCAGCAGCACGCGAGTCTTCGGGTCCTCGCTGAGCCGCGCGGCGAGCACGCAGCCGGCCGAGCCCGCGCCGACGATCACGTAGTCCCAGTCGCCTTCCATCCTGTTCCCTTGCCGTTCGTGTCGAGCGAAGTCGAGACACGTCAGCCCTGCATCAGCGTGTCTCGACTGCGCTCGACACGAACGGAGATGGGGAGTTAGGGGGCTGGCAAAGGAGAAAGCCCGTGACCGTCCAGAGCCCGATCGAGAACCGCCTGGAGGCCTTCCGCCAGCGCTGGACCGGCAAGGTCGGCAAAATGCTGATCGGCGGCCAATGGCGCGAGGCGGCGAGCGGCGAGACGTTCGCGACCGAGGACCCGAGCACCGGCGAGAAGCTGGCCGACGTGGCGAGCGCGGGTGAGGCCGATGTCGATGCCGCGGTGGCGGCGGCGCGCGGGGCGTTCGAAGGCGCGTGGTCCAAGGTCAAGCCCGACGAGCGCGCGCGGCTGATCAACAAGCTCGCCGACCTGATCGAGGCGCGCGGCGAGGACCTGGCGCTGACCGAGACGCTCGATGTCGGCCGCCCGATCCAGTTTTCCCGCATGATCGACGTCGGCGGCGCGGTCGGCCAGCTGCGCTACCAGGCCGGCTGGGCAAGCAAGATCCAGGGCGAGACCAACGAGCTGTCGGCGCCCGGCGAGTGGCTCAGCTACGTGCTGCGCGAGCCGGTCGGCGTGGTCGGCCAGATCGTGCCGTGGAACTTCCCGCTGGCGATGGCCTGCGGCAAGCTCGGCCCGGCGCTGGCGGCGGGCTGCACCGTGGTGCTCAAGCCCGCCGAGCAGACCCCGCTGTCGACCATCATCCTCGGCGAGCTGGCGCTCGAGGCGGGCTTTCCCGAAGGCGTGGTCAACATCGTCACCGGTTACGGCCGCACCGCCGGCGCGGCGCTCGCCAGCCATAGGGACGTCGACAAGGTCGCCTTCACCGGCTCGACCCAGACCGGGCGGGCGATCATCGAGGCGAGCAAGAGCAACTTCAAGCGCGTGAGCCTCGAGCTCGGCGGCAAGTCGCCGACCTTCATCTTCGCCGATGCCGACTTGAAGAAGGCGATCCCCGCCGCGGCGATGGGCATCTTCTTCAACGCCGGCCAGGTCTGCGCCGCCGGTTCCCGGCTGTTCGTGCAGGAAGATGTCGCCGACCAGGTGCTCGAAGGCATCGCCGGCATGGCGAAGATGCTGCGCGTCGGCCACACGCTCGATCCCGAGACGATGATCGGCCCGGTCGTCAGCGAAGTGCAGCTCGACCGGGTGACGAGCTACATCGAGAGCGGCCGCCAGGAAGGCGCGACGGTGATGGTCGGCGGCGGCCGCAAGGATGGGCCGGGCTGGTTCGTCGAGCCGACCGTGCTGGTCGACACCGAGGCGAGCATGAAAGTCCGCCGCGAGGAGATCTTCGGCCCGGTGCTGTGCGCGCACCGCTTCTCGGGCGAGGACGACGCCGACCGGCTGGCGAAGCTGGGCAACGAGACCGAATACGGCCTCGCCGCCTCGATCTGGACCCGCGACATCGGCATGGCCCACCGTCTCGCCCGCCGCCTCAAGGCCGGCACGATCCGCATCAACGGCGCCGGCGGAGTCGACCCGGCGAGCCCGCTCGGCGGCTACAAGGCGAGCGGCTGGGGCCGCGAGAACGGCAAGGCCGGGATCGAGGCCTACACCGAGCTCAAGGCGGTGTCGGTGGCGCTCGACTAGGCTGTCACGGTGGGGGGCGACCTGGCAGTCATCGTCGAGCTCGAGGCGGCCCTCGCCCGCCTGCTCGAACGCGGCGATGGCGCCCGCCCCGACCCCGCCTGGCTCGCCTGTGCGCGGCGCTGGTCCGCCGCGGTGTGGGAGCACGCGGAACAGATGGCTCCCGCGCCGCTGACGGCCGAGGCGGTTGAGCGGGGCCTGGCGCTCGCCCGGCGCCCGGTGTTCGTCTGCGGCGCGCACCGCAGCGGCACCTCGCTGGTGCGCAACCTGCTCGACGGGCATCCGGCGCTGGCGGTGCTGCCGTCTGAAGGAACCTTCTACACCCACATCGAGCGGCGGCTGGCCGGGCTCTCCCCGCACGGGCAAGCCGCCGAAATGGGGCAGGAGTGGCTGCGGCGGCTGGCCAACCCGGGCAACCAGCCGCCGTTCTGGCTGCTCGGCCGCAGCGGCGCGGAGGCTTCACCGTACGTGGAGTTCGCGCGCGAGCTGGCCGCCTGGTGGCCGCTCCTCCGCGAGCGGGCCGGAGACCGCCGCGGGCTGTGGCCGCTGGTCGCGGTCGTGCTCGCTTATGCCGAACGGATCGGCGCGGGCGGCGCGGTGCGCTGGGTCGAGAAGACCCCGACCAACGAGCAGAACCTGGCCCGTTTGTGGGCCGAGTTCCCGGAGGCCCGAGTGATCCACCTGGTGCGGCGGCCGGAGGACGCGCTGGCCTCGCACAAGGCCGTGATGGGCGCGCGCTGGCGCCCGGGGCGCGAAGTCGCCGCGATCTACCGCAACCTCACGCGGTCGCTGCGCATCGCGCACCAACAGCTTCGGGCCGCGCCGCCCGAGCGCTACCTGCTGCTGCGCTACGAGGATCTGGCCGGGAACCCCGCCGAGGCCGCCGGGCGCCTGGCCGTGTTCCTCGACATCGACCCGCTGCCGAGCCTGCTCGAGCCGACCGTGGCGACATTGCCGGTGCGGCCCAACAGCTCGTTCGCCGACGATCGCCAGCGGGCCGAGCGGCGGTTGACGCGGCTCGAGCGGGCGGTGCTGACGCTGGCTACGGGGCGGGCCGCGGCCCGCCTCGGCTACGACTGAGCGCGGCGGTCAGGGCTTTCGCCCGACGGCATCGAAGGCGAAGCTGAGCGCCACCGGCGCCGCCAGCCCTTGCGCTGCATCGCCGGTGCCGACGCCGAACGCGGTGCGATCGATGCTCGCGCTGCCTTCGACATGGCGCCGCAGGCCCTCGCCCGAGAGCGTGAAGCTCACCGCCTGCGGCCGGCTCGCGCCCTTGAGCGAGAGCGTGCCGCCGGCGCTGTAGCGGCCGGGCCCGGTCCGGCGGACCGCAGTCGAGCGCCACGTCGCGGTCGGGTTCGCGGCGGCGGCGAAGAACTCGGCGCCGTGCATCATCGCGTCCATCGTCGCATCGCCCACCGTCGCGCTGGCCAGCCGCACCTCGATGCGGATGTCGGCGCTTTCGGGGTTGTCGGGATCGAAGCGGATCGCGCCGCTCCAGTCGGAGAAGCTGCCCGTATAGGTATCCGACCCGGCGGTCACCGCGAAGCCGAGCCGCCCGCCCGGCTGAATCGCCCACTCCGCGAGGCCCGCCTCTTCGGCCGCCTCCTCGGCCTCCTCGGCGGCTTCTTCCGCCGCCTCGGCGGACTCCTCGGCCACTTCCTCGGTCGCCTCGGCGGCGTCCTCGCGCGCCTCGATCCGTTCCGCCTCCTGATAGGCGCCCGAGGCGACGGCGTTGCCGGCGACCCTCATCCCGGTGGCGAAGTAGACGGCGACGACCAGCAGCGCGAGCAGCCCCGCCAGCGCTGCCGAGCCGCCGGGCCCCATGCGCTTGAGCAAGCCGTCGCGGAGCAGCAACTGGTGGCGGATCACCCCCGCGACGTGCAGCAGGAACAGCGCGACGCCGAGCCAGGCGAGCAGCTCGTGCGCTTCCTCGGCGGCATCGTGAAGGCCGCCGGACAATGGCAGGTGCGGCCACGGCAGCACGCCCCACAGCACCGTCGGCACCTCGATGCGCGAGGTCGAGACGATCGCCCACCCGGTCAGCGGCATCGCGATCAGGAACAGGTAGAACCCGGTGTGGACCGCCTTCGCGAGCCAGCCGCCGAGCCCGGCTTCGGCCGGCGGCGGCGGCCGGTGCGTCAGCCGCCAGCCGAGGCGGACCAGCGTAAGCAGGAGGATGGTGACGCCGACCGACTTGTGCAGCTGGTACTCGTCGAACCCGCTCGGTCCGTCGGGCATGGCGAAGCCGAGCGCGAGCTGGAAGGCGAGCGACAGCGCGATCGCCCAGTGGAGCACGATGGCGACGGTGCTGTAACGGTCCTGCGCCGCCGCCGGATCATTCGAACTGGGTCTGGCCATTCGCGTCCACCGGGTTGCGGTCGTTTTCCGAGCACTGGAACTCGAGCAGCCGGCCATAACGGTCGCGGCGGTATTTGACAGTCACTGCGAACGGCTCGGCGAGCGCCTCGGGGTCGTCCATGCGCATCTCGTTGACCAGCACGTCGGGATCCGCCGGGTCGAGGTGGATGCGCTCGACGAGGTGGAACGCGTCCGAATGCGGCACGCCGGTGTCGAGCTCGAGCTCGCCAGAAATGCCGATGGTGTCGACGACCAGCGTATCCCCTTCCCACCGGCCGATCGAATCGCCCATGAAGCTCGGGTCGGGGTCGGCCTCGTGCGCGCGGCCGTCGGTCCAGATCGTGCGCGTCTGCATCCACGCTTCCTGGTGGATGGTCACCCGGCCGGGGGCGAAGACGAATTCGTAAGGGTACTGCGCCAGCCGCATGATCCGCGGCATGCCCGGCGGGCTGCAGTTCGATCGGCTGCGGCGGACCACGCCGTCGTTGGCGCGGACCTCGGCGAGCCATGCCTCGCGGCGCTCGCGGTACTCGCCCTTGAGCGCGGGCTCGGCGCCCGCCTGGCCCGACGAGCCGCCGGCCATGACGAACCACACGCCGCCCCAGTCGGGCAGCGCGTCGAGCTCGGCGTAATGCCCCTTCGGATTCGCCGCGCCCTGGCCTTCGGCGACTCCCGCCGGCGGCGGCGAGCGGGTCGCCACGCCGAGCTGGGCGACGGCCGGATGGGTGAAGGCCAGCAGCGAGGCGGCCGCGATCGCGCGGATAAGCGCCGGCTTCACGGCCCGCCCTACCGGGCTTCGCCGAGCGTCGAGCCGTCGGCCAGCCGCACCCCGACGTAGCTGCCGCCGCGCGCGCCGCTGCGCAGCGGATGGACCCAGATCGTCACCTTGTCGCCGGGGCGCAGCGAGGTGCGCTTCCAGCCGTCGAGGGCGAGGTTGTTGGGGCTGGTCATCTCGATCGCCCACCGCTCGGTCCCGCCGCGGGTGGCGACGTCGGCCTCGATGAAGGCGTGCGGGTTCTGCCACTTGAAGCGGGCGACCTGGGCGTCGAGCGCGACGGTGCGCTGCATGTCGAACATCGCGTAGCTGTGATGCGCCGCGGCGGGGATCGCCAGCGGGGCGGCGGCGAGCGCCGCGATCAGGAACCGTGTCATCGTTGGCCTCGTCATGTCAGCGCGCCTGCGGGACGTTCACCGGGGTGCCGTTCTTGGGCAGGCCGGAATCGAGCAGCCGGCCGTCGGGCAACCGCACGTCGAGGAACAGCCCGCCGGGATTGCCGTTGCGCAGCGGATTCATCCGCAGCGTAACCCTGTCGCCGGCCTTCAGCGCGGTCCGCGTCCAGCCCTGGCGCTTGAGGTTGTTCGGGCTGTTGAGCTCGATCGACCAGTGGCGGCCGCCGGGCACGTCGAGCTCGATGAACGCGTGCGGATTGGTCCACTGGAACTCGCTCACCGTGCCTTCGAGCGTCATGATCTTGCGCTGGTCGAACATCGCGAAGCTGTGATGCGCCAGCGCCGGCGCGGCGGCGGCGAGCAGCAGCGCCGCGGCGGGAACGAGCCTACTCATCGCCGGCCACCCCTTCGACCTCGCTCTGCCCGCGCTCGGCGGCGGTCTGGCTGCCGAGCTGGGTGCCCGGCAGGTTGGCGTTGTACTGCAGGATGCATACGGCCTCGTTGATGTCGGTGTGGTCCTGCCGGTTGTAGCGCTTGGTCGAACGCCATTCCCCGTCCCACATCGCGGGATCGGTCATCACGTACTCGACTTCCATGACCTTGCCATCGTCGATAAGCCTGATCCGCTCGACCAGCTCGAACCGGTCGGAGACCGGGATGCCGAGGTCGATGTAGTGGTTGTCGGTCTCGAAGTAGGTCGTGTGCACGACCAGCGTGTCGCCGTCCCAGCGGCCGATCGATTCGCCGTTGTAGCTCGGCACGACGAGATCGGGATCGCTGTGCGCGCGCCCGTCGAGGAAGATCGTCCGCACCGAGTTGTTGAACCCGCTGATGACGTAGATCGCGGTCGGCAGCTGGATGAACGCGTGCGGCCACACGCGCGTCATCAGCATCGGCATGCCCGGAGGGTAGCATTGACCGATCGCGTCGCGGTAGGTCTCGCCGCGGGCCTGGGCCTTGGGCTGCTCGATCAGCGCCTCGCGCCCGGGGGCGTAGAACTTCGGGTAGGGCGGGCCGAACATGTAGTCGGCGAACCCCCTGGAGAGGTCGACGAACCAGGTGCCGGTGACGTCGAACGGCGGCGCCGGGCGCGGCCGGGCGAGGTTCTCCGGCGCCAGCGCGCCGAGGTAGCCCGGGTGCTTGGGCACCATCGCGTCGAGCCGGTCGGGCGGGATCGGGGTCAGCGGACGGACGACCTCGGGCTGGCCCTGCCCGGCGACGTCGCCCGCCTCCTGGGCCCCCGCCGCCGGCGCGAGCGCCAGCAGGGTCAGCGCCCCGGCCCATCCCGCAATCCCCCGCAAGCCCGCTCTCCCCCTTCGTCGACCGGGCGATGTTAGCCGGGGATTCGCCCGAGTCCACGCTCGCGCTCGCGGCGCTGATTTCGCACGGAAATTATTTTACCGACCGGCAAAACAAGCACTTGCGCATCAGACGCTACAAATGTAGCACCACGCTACAAATGTAGCGCGAAAGGTGATTCGCCGATGCTCAGTTCACTGCCACCGAGGGAACGGCAAATCGTTGATACCCTCTACCAGCGCGGCCCGAGCGTCGTCGGCGAGATCTGCGACGCGCTCGACCACGAGGTTACCGGCTCGGCGGTGCGGGCGATGCTCAAGCGGCTCGAGGACAAGGGCTTCGTCGCCCGGCAGCAGTCCGAGCGCGGGTTCGTCTACGCGCCGTCGCTGCCCGAGACGACCGCGCGCAAGTCGGCGCTCAGCCAGGTGGTCAAGGTATTCTTCAACGATTCGCCGGTCGGCGCGGTCAGCGCGCTGCTCGGCATGCAGGACAGGCTCGACACCAACGAGCTGGACGAGCTCGAGCGGCTGATCGCCGCGGCTCGCGAAGGGAGGGCGAAATGACGGTGACCGCGGCCTTGCTGTTCGAGCTCGCATGGAAATCGCTGCTGGTCAGCGGCGCGACGCTCGGCCTGTTGCGCCTGCTGCGACACCGCTCGCCGGCCGAGCGCTCGTGGATCGCGCACATCGGCCTCGTGGCGCTGGCGCTGCTGGCGCCGATCGCGCTGCTGGTGCCCGACTGGAACCCGCTGCCGGCGCCGGTCGAGGCGCCGCTGTTCGAGGCCGTCGCCCCCGCCGCGGCCCCCGCCGAGCCGCTGGCGTTCCCCGCCGAGGGGTCGGCCGTCGCGCACGCCGCCAAGGACCTCGCCGCCGCGCCGCCCGAGGCGTCGGCCGCGCCCCGCGCCGGCGCCTTCGCGGTCGTCGCCTACCTGTTGCCGATGGCGCTGCTGGTGGTGGCGATGATCGTCGCGCTGGTGCGGCTGTCGGCGATGCATCGCCGCGCGAGCGTGCTGGTCGAGGCGCCGTGGCTCGCCGCGCTGGCGCAGGCGCAGCGGCGGATGGGCTTCAAGCACGGCACCGCGCTGCTGGTCAGCGACGAGCTGCGCTCCCCGGTCAGCTGGGGCGTGATCCGGCCGATCATCCTGCTCAGCCCGACCGCGGTCGCCGCATCGCGCGAGGCCGAGGCGATCATCGCCCACGAGCTGGCCCACGTCGCCCGGCTCGACTGGGCCAAGCTGCTCGTCGCCCGGCTCGCCTGCGCGCTGCTGTGGTTCAACCCGCTGGTCTGGCTGCTTGCCCGCGAGGCGCACCAGTTGCGCGAGGAAGCGGCCGACGACGCGGTGCTGCTGAGCGACGTGCCCGACACCGACTACGCCTCGCTGCTGGTCAACGCCGCGCGGCACGACAACTCGGCGCTGCTGCTGGCGGCGCACGGGGTCGCCCCTGCGAAGAACTCCCTCCACCGCCGCGTGCTGCGCGTGCTCGACGGCAACATGGTTCGCCGGCCCGCCGGCGGGGCGTGGACGAGCTTGTGCCTGGTGGCGCTGTTCGCGGTCGCCGCGCCGCTCGCCGCGCTCGACCCGATGGCGCGCCCGCCGCTCGCCGACGAGGAAGCCGAAGAGCATCTCGTCGAGCCGCCCGCGGGCCTCGGCGGGATCATCGCCGGGGTGGTCGCCCACACCGTGCCGCAAGCCATCCGCCAGGCGGTGCTCGATCCACGCGACCTCGCCAAGGACGAGGACCGCGCCGAAGCCGAGGGGCGTGAGGCCGCCGAGCGCGACGAGCACGACGAGCACGACGACGAGGACGCCGCCGACCAGATCATCGCCATGCGCGCCGCCGGCCTGTCCGCGGCCTACATCGCGGCGATGCGCGACGCCGGCTTCCGCGGCGACGCCAACGACCTCGTCGGCGCCCGCTCGGTCGGGGTGACCCCGGAGTTCGCCCGCGAGATGCGCCGGCTCGACCCGACGGCGACGCTCGACGACGTCATCGAGGCCAAGGCGATCGGCTTCTCGGCCGATTTCCTCGGGCGCATGCGGCAGATCTTCCCGGGCCTGTCGATCGACGACGCGGCCGAGCTGGCCGCGGTCGGCGCCGATGCGGCGTTCGTGCGCGACATGCGCGCGCTGTTCCCCGGCCTCACCGCCGAACAGGCGGTCGAGATGCGCGCGGTCGGCGTGACCCCGGAGTTCGTCCGCGAGATGCGCCGCCAGGGCCTGTCGACCCGCTCGCCCGACGAGGCCGTCGAGGGCCGGCTGTTCGCCGGCTCGCTCGAGGAGGAGGATCTGGATGAAGACCTCGACATCGACAGCGAGAGCTAACCCCTAACCGCCGCCCGCCGCCGCCTTCGCGCCCGATTCCGGGCCCCGCCCGAACTTTGCCTGCAGTCACGAGGAGAAAACCGATGCTTCGTCCCGTTCTGCCGCTCGCCATTCTCGCCCTCGGCGTCACCGGCACGCTGATCCACGCCGCCACGCCCGCGCTCGCCGCGCTCGGCCCGGTCGCCGACATCGAGTGGAGCTACCGCGCCGCTCCCGAACCCCATCTGCGGGTGATCCACGACGGAATGAACTCGACCTTCGACGCGGACGAGCTTCCCGAGGTCATGGATGCGCTCGCGGCCGCCTCGCCACGCAGCCCCGGCGAGGCGGTTTCCTTCAGCCTGGCGCGCGAGGCCGGCGCGCTCGCCTGCAGCGGCGTCGCGACCGGCCGGACGACCGCCGCCGGGACGTGCCGCTTCGACCCGAGCGGCGCGTTCGTCGCCGGCCTCACCGAGCGCGGGTTGCGGCCCGAGGACGGCGACGAGCTGCTCGCGCTCGCGCTCGTCGATGCCCGGATGGCGTCGGTCGATGCCCTGTCGCGCGCCGGCTTCAATATCGAGGAAGCGCAAGACCTTATCGCGGTCGCGGCACTCGAGGTGTCGGCCCAATATGCGGCGGAATTGAGGGGGGCGGGGCTGGTAATCGACGAGCTGGAAGACCTGATTGCGGCGCGCGCGCTCGATCTCGACGCCGAATGGCTCGAGGGGATGGCCGCCGCCGGATACCCCAACCTGACCGTCAATCGCGCGATTGCCATGCGCGCGCTCGACGTCACCCCCGAATACGCCCGGCGGATGAAGCAAGTCGTCGCCGCGCTTGGAGAGCCCATGTGATCCGTGACGTGACGATTTGCGCGAGCGCCCTCGCGATGGCCTGTGCGATGAGTTCCCCCGCCTGGGCGCAGGCGGAAACCGGCGACGCCCCGCCGCCGACGCCGGTCGAGACGGTGTCCGCAGCGGGCGCCGGCAAGCAGGTCTACACCGCCGCCGACTTCGCCCGCTTCGCCCCCAAGACGGCGTACGACATGCTCGTCCAGGTGCCCGGTTTCACGATCCGCGGGGCGGACCAGGAACGCGGCCTCGGCCAGGCCTCGGAGAACGTGCTGATCAACGGCCAGCGGATCGCCAACAAGCAGGGCGGCGCGATCGACGAGCTCCAGCGCATCCCGGTAGCCAACGTCGAGCGCATCGAGATCGTCGACGCGGCGAGCCTCGGCATCGCCGGCCTGTCGGGCCAGGTCGCCAACATCGTGCTGGCGGAAAGCAAGGGCTCGAGCGGCCAGTTCGAATGGCGGCCGGACTTCCGCGCGCACTTCTCCAAGCCCAACCTGTTCCGCGGCTCGATCAGCTACTCGGGCGAGGCCGGCTTCGTCGACTACACGCTGTCGATCCGCAACCAGGCCGGCCGCGGCGCGTTCGGCGGGCCGATCGTCATCACCGATCCGGCGGGCGTGGTCACCGAGCAGCGCGAGCAACGCTATCATTCGGAAAGCGACCTGGTCACCTTCCAGACCAAGTTCGCGCTCGACGGGCCCGGCTCTTCGGAAGCCAACCTGACGCTCGCATACACACCGTACTGGGCGCCGGTGTACGACTTCGAGACGCGCACCCGCCTCGACGGCGACGACCGCACCCGCCTGACCGAGCAGACGCTCGACGGCTGGTACATCGACATCAGCGGCGACTACACTTTCCCGGTCGGGCCGGGCCGGATGAAGCTTATCGGCCTCAGGCACTTCGATCGCGAGCCGGTCGACGTCGTCCAGGTGACCCGCTTCGCCAGCGGCGCGCCCGACGAGGGCATCCGCTTCCTGCGCGACAGCCGCATCGGCGAGACGGTGCTGCGCGGCGAGTACGGCTGGCGCGGTGGCAAGAACGACTGGCAGGTCTCGCTCGAGCGGGCCTACAACTCGCTCGACCAGCGCGGCTCGCTGTACACGCTCGGGACCGGCGGCGAGTTCGAGCCGGTCGCGTTCCCCGAAGGCAGCGGCCACGTGGTCGAGACGCGCTACGAGGGCATCGTCACCTTCAGCCGCCCGCTCGGCAGCAAGGTCGACCTGCAGATCGCCGCGGGCGCCGAGCATTCCGAGCTCGGCCGGCTCGACGGAGACGTGCCGGCGCGCACCTTCATCCGCCCGAAGGGCAGCGTCACGCTCGGCTGGCGGCCCGGCACCGGCTGGGACGCCAGCCTCAAGCTGCGCCGCCGCGTCGGCCAGATCAGCTTCTACGATTTCCTCGCCCAGCCCAACCTGCAGCAGGAGCGCGAGAACACCGGCAACCCGGACCTCGTCCCGCCGCAAAGCTGGGAAGTCGAGACCGAGGTCGGCCGCCAGCTCGGCGCGTGGGGCAAGACCCGCGTGCGGCTCTACTACCACCTGATCACCGACATCATCGACGTCATCCCGATCGGCGAGGACGGCGAGGCCATCGGCAACCTGCCGAGTGCCAAGCGGATGGGCGGCGAGTTGACCAGCACGATCCAGCTCGACCCGATCGGCCTGAAAGGCGCCAAGGTCGACCTCAGGGCCGGCATCGACCACACCCGCGTGCGCGACCCGCTGTCGGGCGAGGTGCGCGCGATCAGCGGCAACTACGACCGCTGGTTCGGCCTCGACTTCCGCCACGACATCCCCGGCAGCGACTGGGCGTGGGGCTTCGACGTCAGCCATGACCACTTCGCCCGGAGCTTCTTCCTGACCGAGATCAACCGCAGCTGGGAAGGCCCGGTCTGGCTCGGCGCGTTCGTCGAGAACAAGGACGTGCTCGGCCTGACGGTCAGGGCCGGGGTCGCCAACCTGCTCGATGCCCGGCACCGCTTCGAGCGCACGGTCTACGACGGCCGCCGGCTGCGCGACCCGGTGCTCTACTCGCAGGTCAACAACCAGCTGATCGGGCCGATCTTCACCTTCCTCGTCAAGGGGACGTTCTAGAGCCCGTCGGCCGGCACGGGCTCGGCCGGGACCAGCGCGACCGGCGGCAGCGCCGCCTCGTCGGCGGCCGCGCGCAACCCGGCGGCGATCAGCGGCGCGCCGAGCAGCACGAAGCAGCCGATCACCACCCGCGCGCCGTCGCGGATGGCGAAGCGTCCGGTCATCAGCATCAGCCCGACGAAGGCGATCGCCAGCACGCACAGGATCGTCGCCATGCCACCGAACAGCGTCCCGGTGACCCAGTCCGAGGCGGTCGGCAGCACGGCGGCCGGCGGCGCGGCGAACAACGAGGGCGCGACGGCCATCGGCTCAGTCCCGCACCAGCACTTGCGCCACCTTGCGCCGCCCGGCCTGCCGCTCGAGCTGGACGAACACGTCGATGCTCTCGCGGGCATAGTGGCGCACGTCGTCGCGGCCGAGGCGGGAGCCGGCCTGGAGCACCAGCAGCGCGAGCTGCTCGATCGCCCGCACCGGGCTGTCGGCGTGGATCGTCGTCATCGAGCCGGGGTGGCCGGTGTTGACCGCGCGCAGGAACGTGAATGCCTCGGGCCCGCGCAGCTCGCCGAGGATGATCCGGTCGGGCCGCATGCGCAGCGCCGCCATCAGCAGATCCTCGGCGCGGACGTCGGCCTCGCCCAGCGTGCTGCGCGCGGCGAGCAGGCCGATCGAGTTGCGGTGCGTCAGCTCGAGCTCGGGCGTATCCTCGATCAGGATCAACCGCTCCTCGGCCGGGATCTCGCGCAGCAGGGCGTTGAGGAACGTCGTCTTGCCGGTTGAGGTGCCGCCGGCGATGAGGATGTTGCGCTTGGTGCGCACCGCGTCGCGGAGGACCTCGCGTACCTCGTCCGGCGGAACCGGCTCGACGCGATCCTCGCGCTCCAGCGCGACCGGGGCGGTGCTCGCCTCGGCGAACGCGTCGGCCTCCTCGTAGTCCTCGAGCGACAGCCGCGCGGCGACGTGGCGGCGGATGGCGAGCGCGTGGCCGCCGCGGGTCGCCGGCGGACCGGCGACCTGGACGCGCGAGCCGTCGGGCAGGCTCGCCGCCAGCAGCGGATGCGCCCGGCTGATGCCCTGCGCGCTCGCCGCGGCGATCTGCCGCGACAGGCGGGCGAGCACCGCCTCGGTCAGCGCCGGGCACGGCAGCGCCTCGATCTCCCCGCCGAGAGTCTCGATCCACACCTCGCCGGCGCGGTTGACGTAGATGTCGGTCACGTCGTCGCGCGTCAGCCACGTGACCAGCGGGGCGAGCAGGCTGTCGAGGAAATAGCCCGCCGGCGCGAGATCGGCGTCAGCGGTCAACGGTCGAGAAGTCCAGGTCGCGCTGCACGAACACCGAGACGCTGGTGCCCTGCCGCACCCGCAGCGTCGGCTGGACTTGCGCCGGCTGCAGCTGCCCGGTGACCTGCTGCGTGCTGCCGGGGAGCGCAACGATCACCGCGTCGTCGTTGACCGAGCGGGTCGCCAGCCCGACGCCGATGTCGAGTACCGATTGCAGGATCGCCGAGCCGAAGCGGGCGAAGAAATGGCTGTCGACCTTGCCCTCGACCCCGGCGCGGCCGAGCGGGTCGGCGGCCGGCGAATCGAGGTTGACGATCACCGCGTCGGGCCGCGTCAGCCGCTGCCAGCGGATCAGCGCGCGCTTCTGGCCGGCGGACACGTCGGCGTTGTACTCGCCGTAGAGCCGGCTGCCGCGCGGGATCAGCACCCGGCTGCCGTCGAAGCTCTTCACGTCGCGCGAGACGATCGCCCGGACCGCGCCGGGCCGCGAGGAGTCGAGCGCTGTCTCGAGCACCGCGGCGACGATCGTGCCCTTGGGCACGGTGAACGAGGGATTGGCGAGGCGCCCGGCGCTCACCCGGTCGCCGCCGGCGACGGGCGGCGGCGGAACCGTCGGCGCGAACGCCTCCGGCTGCGGCGGCGGCCCCATCGCGGCGATCTGATTGGCGCGAATGGTCGCGAGCTCGTCGGGTCCAAGCTGGGCGGGACGCTCGACCACCCGCGTCACCACCGCCGGCGGCGGCACCGCGCCCTGGCTCGGCAAGGGCAGGCGGACGGCCCGGGCGAGCGGGCGCTCGGCGTCGAGCAGCGGCTCGCCATAGGCCGGCGGCAGCGACAGCGGCGGCGGCGCGGCGATGAGCCCGCCTTCGGTTCCGGGCGCGGTTCCCGCCTGCGCCAGCTCCTGGCGCCGGCTGTCGAGCATTTGGAAGACCAGGAAGCCGGCGAGCAGCAGCACGGCGCCGAACAGCCACAGCCCGAGATTGCCCGACTCCGCCGTGCGCACCACCGGCCGCACCGCGTCCGGCGCGCCGTTCGCCGTGGCTACCGCTTCGCTCATCCCAGCCCCCCGCGGCGCCGCGCGCGGGCGCGTTTCTTGTCGACCCGGAAGACCAGCTCGCCATAGACCCGATCGATGGTGAACACGCCTTCGCGCATGTAGCCGTCGACCACTTCCTCCTGCCCGGTGTTGCCGATGCCGAACACCGCCGGGAGCGACTGGTACTTGCCCCACTCGATGTAGGTGCGCTCGCCGTCGTCGCCGATGCGCGTCGGCAGCAGCGTTTCCTCGCCCGACAGCCGGTATTCGCCGGTCAAGGCTTGCGCCGGCGGCACCGGCGCCGGGCGCGCGACCCCGGTCGGATCGACGAAGCGCACGACATAGGCGGCGGCGAGCCCGTCGCCGGTGTCGAGGTCGAACTCGTAGCGGCGCAGCGGCGTGTCGACGAGCAGCGTGGCGGCGGCATCGGGCCGCAAGGCCGCGATGTTGAGGCTGTCCTGCGCGCCGGTCACCTTGACGTCGAACGCGCTCGGGTCCGAGATCACCGTCTGCGCGATGCGATCGCCGGGCATCAGGATCACCGTCAGGTTGGCGCCCGGAAACGCCACCAGCCGCACCGGGCGGGCGGGATCGTAGGCCACGGTCTGCAGTCGCGGATCGTCGAAGCCCGGCGTCGGCGCGACTTGCGCCGCGACTGCGGCGGGCGCCAGGCTCAGCAGCAGGGCGACGGCGAGCCGCATCACCGGGCCGGTCCGGCTTCGACGGTCGTCGGAATCGGCTCGGCTTCCGGCAGGCCGCGGACGGCGGCCTCGGGCAGCGTCTCGGCATCGCGGCGGTAGCGGGTGACCTGGAAGCCGAGCGGGTTGGTCAGCCGGTCGGCCTCGCTCATGCCCGCGGCCGAATAGCGGAACGAGATCACCGCGGCCCAGTTCTGCGCCATTTGCGGCCGCCCGCCGGGGTCGGTGCGCACGGTCGAGAAGCGCACCATCGCCGAGCTCGGCGACAGCGAGGTCACGCTGCGGATCGTCACGTCGACCGTCGCCCGCCGCGGCAGGGTGGCGAGCGGGCTCTGCGGGTTGGTCGCGCTCATCGCCGCGACATAGCGCTCGCGCGCGTCGCCCGCCGACCACAGCCCGACCTTGCGGTAGCTCTCCTGCAGGCTGTCGCTGTCGAAGCTTTCGCGGGCGATCACGTACTGCACGAGGAACGACCGGGTCAGCGCGGAATCGGCGCTGATGCGCTCTTCCGCGAACGGCCGCAGCGCCTGGACGTAGCCGGTCTGGCGGTCGACCAGCAGCGTGTACGGCACGTCGCGCTTGAGCGGGATCAGCAGGAACAGCGCAGCCGCCTCGATCAGCGCGACCAGCGCCGCCACCCCGGCGACGATCCACGCGATGCGCACCGAGCGGTCGGCGGCGCGCTGCCGGTCGTGCGACCAGGTCTCGGCCTCGCGATAGTACTCCTCGAGGCTTTCGTCGCTCATCTCGTTCATCCGCGCTCATCCCGGCTGCGCTGCGAGCCCGTCTCGCGCCGCCCGGTGCGGCGATAGCCGCTGCCGAGCGGCTCGGCGGCGGTCGCGCCGGCCCCGCCCGCCTCGCGCGGGGCCTCGCCCCGCGTGATCATCTCGATCCGGCGGACCGGGTCGATGCCGCCGGCCGCGCCGCGCTCGCGCCGCACGGTCGTCGAGACGCTCTCGCTGATTGCCAGCGCGCGCGAATGGACCGGGATCTCGGCGCCCCCGAGCGGGCGCCACTGGATCGCCTCGCGCGCCGGGGCGGGCGGGGCAGGGCGCGCGACGATCCCCTGGCGGAGCGGCCAGGCGTTCTGGAACGCGACCCGCGCCAGCAGGAACAGCATCCCCGAGAGGGCGATGGCGAAGGCCACGGTGAGCGCGAGCGCTTCGGTCGGCGCGGTCGGCGTGACGACGCCGGCCTGGCGCCGGGCGAGCACGTCGACCAGCCACGGCTCCATCACCGCGACCTGCACCGACAGCAGCAGCGTGACGCCGAGCGAGGCCACGGCGACGAACGCGAGCCCGCGCAGCCACCCGGCGAACAGCCCGCGCGTCAGGTCGAACAACAGCAGCCCGGCGAACAGCGGCGCCAGCGCCAGCAGCAGCCCGCCGCCGATGCGCAACACCCCGAGCGCGCCGATCGTCGAGGCCAGGAACACCGGCCGCGCCCAGCCGTAGCCCTCGCTGTCGCCGAGCGCGATCGACTGGAACTCGCGCGCCGTCTGGGCGTCGAACGTCTCGCCGACCAGCCGGCCGGTGCCGACGAAAGTGATCGCGGCCAGCCCGGTGTCGAGCCCCTGGAGCCGTTGCGGCAGCCCGGCGTTCGGCGCCGGCATCGTTCCCGGCATGACCGCCGCGGCGACTTCCGACGGGCCGTACAGCACGGTGTCGTAGGCGAGCGTGCGCCACGCCGGCCAGCTGACCGCCAGCGTCAGCACGATGCCGACCTTGAGCACCGCGGTGATCAGGTCGCGCGGCTCGTCGCCGGGGCCGAACAGCAGCCGGATGCCGTAGATCGCGACGAACAGCGTCAGCAGCGCCGTCAGCACCAGCGCGGCGGGCGAGCCGGGCGCGGCCAGCGACTGGAAGCCGAAGCTGCCGAGCGTCTGCGCCTGGCAATCGAGGTGCGCGAGCGTGCGGACGAGGAATTCGCCGCCGGTGGTGACTGCCGGGCAGGCCATGGGTCAGGCGGCCTGCTGCAGCAGGCGCGACATCCAGTCGGTGGGCGGGTCGCCGTCGTTCTCGACCAGGCTGTCGAACAGCCGGACGGTGCTTTCGCGGCCCGAGAGGATCGTCAGCAGCTCCTGCTCGCCGGTCAGGTCGAGCCGCGCGACGACGCTTTCCTTGCCGTGCTTGATCAGGAAGCAGTGCGAGCTGTCGGGCAGCGTGCGGACCAGCTCGAACTCGTGCGGCGTCAGCCCGAAGCCGTTGATGTAGTCCTCGGCCCGGCCTTTCGGGTTGATCATGAAGATCTGCGTCGCGGCCTGCTCGATGATCGCGCTGCTGATCTTGCTCTCGAGCGCGTCCTGCGCGCTCTGGGTGGCGAAGCCGACCACGCCGTTGCGCTTGCGGATGGTCTTTTCCCAGTCCTTGATGCGGCGGACGAAGACCTCGTCGTCGAGCGCCTTCCAGCCTTCGTCGACGACGATGATCGAGGGCGTCCCGTCGAGCCGTTCCTCGACGCGGTGGAAGAAGTAGAACAGCGCCGGGGTGCGGGTGCGCGGATCGTCGAGCACCGCGGTCATGTCGAAGCCGACGGTGTCCGCCTCGAGGTCGGTCCGGTCGCGCTCGTTGTCGAACAGCCACGCGCGGTCCCCCGAGCCCCACCACGGCTTGAGCCGCGAATAGAGATCGCCCGCGTGCGGCCGGCCATAGCCGCGGAACAGCTCCACCATGTAGCGCAGCCGGCGGCGCGCCTGCGGCTCGGCGTAGCTCGCCTCGATCGCATCGCCGACCTGCTCCGATTCCTCACTGTCGAGGCCGCCGGCCATCAGCCCGAACCATTCGAGCAGGAACGCCCGGTTCGCGGGCGTGTCGGGCAGCTGCAGCGGGTTGAGGCCCGACGGCTCGCCGGGGCGCAGCCGGTCGTACTGGCCGCCGATCGCGCGGATGAACAGCTCGGCGCTGCGGTCCTTGTCGAAGAAGATGATCCGCGGGGCGAACTTGCGCGCCTGCGCCAGCAGGAAGTTCATCACCACCGTCTTGCCCGAGCCCGACGGGCCGATGACCGTGAAATTCCCGAGGTCGTGGTGGTGGAAGTTGAAGAAGTAGGGCCCGGCCGCGGTGGTCTCGAACAGCGTCACCGCGTCGCCCCAGTGGTTGCCGCGCGCCTGGCCGACGGGGAAGTTGTGCAGGCTGGCGAGCCCGGCGAAGTTGCGCGTCGAGACCAGGCCCTCGCGGGCGATGAACTTGAAGTTGCCGGGAAACTGCGCCCAGAACGCCGGCTCGAGCGCGACGTCCTCGCGCACCGCGTTGATGCCGAGGTCGCCGAGCATGGCGATCACTTCGGCGACGTGATGGTTGAGCCGGTCGAGGTCGTCCGACTCGACGGCGATGGTCGTGTGGTGCTCGCCGAACGCCGCACGCCCGGCGGCAACGTCGTCCTTGGCCTGGACCAGCTCGCCGCGCAGGCTGATCGCCTCGTCCTCGGCCGAGCGCATCCGCCGCAGCGCCAGGTTCATCCGCCCGAGCGCCTGCGTCCGCTCGACGAAGGCGAAGCTCTGGCTGACGGTCATCTCGAACGGCAGGCGGTAGAGCTCGTCGAACATCCCCGGCATCGTCTGCCCCGGGTAGTCCTTGATCGACACCAGCCCGACGAACTTGCGCGGCAGCGGCCCGGCCGGGCCGAGCTCGACGGTGTCCTGCCCGAAGCTCGCCCGCCGCCACGGCACGTGCAGGCCGAGGTCGCCGTGCGGCAACCCGACCGGGCGCATTTCGCCGTTGAACAGGCACGACAGCAGCTCGAGCGGCTCGGAGCGGTGGCCGTCGGCGGTCTCGTAAACGCCGAGCACGCGCGGCGAATACTGGCTCAGCGCCGCCATCAGCGCCTCGCGCGCGGCATCGAGCGAGCGCTTCTCGGCGGCGAAGGCGGCCTCGCTCGCCTCGTTGGCGCGGGCGAACAGGCCCTGCAGCCGGTCGGCCCAGCCGAGCCGGCCCTGCAGCGGCCGGCGCAGGATCGTCACGAACAGCTCGTTGACGTACATCTGCTTGCCGGCAAGCCGCTCGCGCCAGCGGCGGTCGAGCTGGCGCGAGAAATCGTCGGCGTAGCGCCCATCGAGCGCGACGTCGGCCCGGCGGCGGATGACGTGATGATAGAGCGCGAAGCGCGACGAGCCGATCGCCCGCAGCATCGCATCGCGCAGCTCGGCGCGGTAGTTGAGCTCGTCGCTGTCGGCGGTTTCGAACAGCAGGCCGCCGAGGTGGATCGTCTGCATCAGCAGGCCGTCGCGCAGTTCGAGCGTCTGCCCGTCGACGTGGCGCGCGTACGGCAAGTGCGCCCCCGCGGGCTGCTCGCGCCGCGGATCGGCCTCGCGGTTCACGGGCGGTAGGAGTTGCATCGCCAGTACTTGTGGTTCTTGACCCGCGGGCAATTGCGCACGCGGGTCAGCCACAGATCGACTATCCGCGGCTCGCGCAGCGACGCGACCATCCCCGCGAAATGCACCGCGACCGCGATCAGCAGCACCCAGAAGCTCTTGAAAATCAAGAAAAGTTCGACTGCCAGCACGGCATTGATGACGAAGAAGCTGTAAGTCACGCCGGCGAACATCTGCGGCCGGGTGAGCGCCACGAACAGCGTGTCGCGCCGCAGCTCGCCAGCCATAAAGCCTCCCCTCAATGCCGCCGCCGGGCGGCGGAACGAATCCAGCCTAGCATAGTGACGGCGGAAAACCCCGGAAATCAACCGGAATCGCAGTTGCGTCCAGCCTTGGCGCACCCACGCGGCGGCGCCGTGTTGACTGCCGCAGCCCGCCACTTATGACCTCGAACAGGCGCCAACGGCCGGGCGCTGCGGCCGAGTTGCATGAGGGGGATCCGACGATGCTCGCCACGCTTGCCAGATGGCTCGCCGCCGGACTGATCGCGCTGTCGGCGGCGCCCGCCGCCGCCCAGCCGGTGGCGCAACCGTGCGAGCGCGCCTGCATGGACGAGCTGGCCGAGCGCCTGCTCAGGGCGATGGTGGCGCACGACGCCACGCGGCTGCCGCTCGCGCCCGACGCCCGCTACACCGAGATCGGGCAGGAAATGGGCTTCGACAACGGCTTGTGGCGGACCGCCGGCAAGGTCGGCAATTACCGCCAGCTGATCGCCGACCCGGCGAGCGGCCAGTTCGGCGTGTTCGCCACGCTTGAGGAGAACGGCCACGGGGTCACCCTCGGCGCCCGGGTCAAGCTCGAGGCCGGGCTGATCAGCGAAGTCGAGGTGGTCGCCTATCGTGTCGGCGCGGGCCCGGCGTGGAACGACGCGGGATACGCGGTGCTCGAGCAGATCCAGGGCGCCAAGATGCTGTGGTCCGATTCGGTGCCGCCCGAGCAGCGCAAGTCGCGCGAGGAGCTGGCGACGATCGCCAACCACTACTTCGAGGCGATCGAGAACAACGACGGCAAGGGCTACTACCCGTTCACCGACGATTGCGACCGGCTCGAGAACGGCGCCCAGACGACCAACCGGCCCGGCCTCATCCGCATGGGCGACATCGATCTCGGCGCGCTGGGCTGCAAGGCGCAGTTCTCGACCGGGCTCTACGGCGTGGTCACCGAAGTCC
This sequence comes from Croceibacterium sp., assembly GCA_035626815.1. Taxonomy (GTDB): domain Bacteria; phylum Pseudomonadota; class Alphaproteobacteria; order Sphingomonadales; family Sphingomonadaceae; genus Croceibacterium_A. The sequence goes on along the minus strand of DASPMY010000036.1, from coordinate 18,808 downwards.
ACCATCGCCGCTTCGCGGTGATCGACGAGGAGCACCAGGCGGTGTTCGCGCTGGCCGTGTTCGACCACTGCGGCTGCAAGCGCGAGCTGACGATGCCCGACGGCACGGTCGTCCCGCTGGCCGGGTTCAACCGCCCGTCGAGCATCCTGCTGGCCGAGGCGTTCTCGATCCAGGGCGACCTGATCCAGCAGGTCGAGGCGGTCGGCACCAGCGTGCCGTACCACTCCGATCCCGGCTGGAAGGACTGAAGCCGTCCTGCCTGCGACGGACCGGGGAGAATGGGCCGCGAAAAAAACGTTTTCCTACACGCGCGCGAGTGCATAAAGGCCCTGGTTCGCTTTTTGTTCTCAAGAGGAGACGCGAATCATGAACCTGCAGGATATCGCCCTGGCGGCGCAATCGACACCGCGCAGCGACGGGTGGACGCCCGATCGCATGATGGGATTCCTCGAATGCCTGTGCGAGAAGCCCGACGTCGGCCGGGCCTGCGCCCGGGTCGGGCTGTCTCGCCAGTCCGCCTACAAGCTGCGGCGCCGCGACCCGCTGTTCGCCGCGGCATGGCAAGTCGCGTTGCAGGTGGCCCACGAGGCCAGGCTCAGGCGAGCGATGGCGGCGCTGCCGAAACGGACGCTCAGGACACTGTCGACTATGTCAGGGTCGTCAACTTCGCGGCACTGACCGGAAGGGCCCCCGATCGGCCGGCACGTCGCTCAGCCGCTGCCGGTGCCGCGGCTTCCGGATGCCAGAAAAAGGATTGGTGCGGTCGAGAAGACTCGAACTTCCACGGGCTTTCGCCCACAACGACCTCAACGTTGCGCGTCTACCAGTTCCGCCACGACCGCATCATCGACAAGGGCCCGATTCAGGCGGCCCCCGCGGGGTAGGTGCGCGCCCTTAGCAAAGCGGCCATACCGCTGCAAGCGGCGGGCGATTAACAATTTGCCGCCCCAGGTGTGCCACTCCGGCACATAGTTACCGGGCCCTTTGCAATCGAGGTGAACGCGCCGGTAAGCATGGCCGGCGATGACGCTCGTCCCGATGATCCTGGCCGCCGCGGCGGCCCTCTCCGGAGACGCGGGAGCGGCGGGCGGCGGGGCCCAGCTGGCCAGCGCGCGCGTGGGCGTGGAGATTCTCCAGCCGGTCGCCGTGCGCCAGAACGGCGGCTTCCAGGAGCGCGGCGACGATGCGCCCAAGCCCCAGGTCACCCGGCGCGACGGGACCGTGCTGATCGAGTTCCAGTAAGGATTTTCGCCGGGCGGCGAGCCCTAGCCCGACTTCCAGCCGATCTCGGCGAACCGCGCCGAGCGCGGCACGTCGGTCACCGCTTCGTTGACGGTCACCGTCTCGCCGGGGGCGAGGCTGCGCTTGGGGGGCTGCACTTCCCAGCTGTAGACGATCCGGTCGCGCCCGTCGCGCAGCACGATCAGGATCGACGGCACGCTTCGCGCCTCGGCGCCGGTGTTGGTGATCGTGCCGCTGGCGCCGAAGTACTCGGTGCCGTTGGGCAGCTGGCGGCGCTCCTGCTGGTCGATCGGGAAATCGAGCTCGAGCCCCGACGGGGCCAGCGCGAAAGTCGGCCGGCTGATCGGCACCCAGTCGGGCAGGCCCCAGTACGACACCGCGGCGATCAGGCCCGCGGCGAGGAAGGCGAATATCGCCGCGGCCCAGGTCCACAGCCGCAGCGGGTTGCGCCGCCGGCGGAACGGCGGTGCCGCGTCGAACTGCGATCCGCCACTATCGTCCGCGGCGCCGTAGCCGACCGGTGGCCCCTCGAACACCGGCGGCGGCATGCTCTCCGGGGCCAGCGCCGGCGGCAGCTCGGCGGCCGCCTCGCGCGCCGGCGCGGGCGGCGGAGGCGGAACCACGAAGCGCGGCCGTGCCGCGGCGGGCTCCGGCGTGGGTTCCGGGGCCGGCCGCGGCGCGGGCGCCGGCCGAGGCGCAGGGACCGCGCCGCCCGGCTCCAGCGCGAGCGGCTCCTGGAACCAGCTGTGCCGGCATTTCGCGCAACGCACCGTCCGCCCCTCGGGACCGACCGCACTGTCGGGCACGACGTAGCGCGTCGTGCAGGCGGGGCAGGCGATGATCATGCCGTCGAATCCTAGGCCCGGCGGCCAAGGGCAACAAGGCGCGGGGGAGCGCTGCCACGGCCGGGCGTGGCTTTTTTCCACATCGAACAGCGGCTATACGCGGCGCAGATGCCCGCTTTCCGCCGCCCGCCGCCGCCTCCCCCTCGATCCCGGGGCCGACCGTGAGCGGCGGGGAGGGGAGCATAGTCCAGTTCGACAACGTCGGCTTGCGCTACGGCACCGAGCGCGAAGTGCTGAGCGACGTGTCGTTCACGCTTTATCCGGGCAGCTTCTATTTCCTCACCGGCGCGAGCGGCGCGGGCAAGACCTCGCTGCTGCGGATGCTGTACCTGGCGCAGCGGCCCTCGCGCGGGATCATCCGCATGTTCGGCACCGACGTCATCACCGTGCCGCGCGGACGGCTGCCGGCGTTCCGCCGCCGGATCGGGGTGGTGTTCCAGGATTTCCGTCTCGTGCCGCACTTGTCGGCGTTCGACAACGTGGCCCTGCCGCTGCGGGTTTCGGGAGTGCCGGAAAGCGAGATCAGGAAGCCGGTCGCCGACATGCTCGACTGGGTCGGGCTCGACCAGCGCTCCGAGGCCCGGCCGGCGACGCTGTCGGGCGGCGAGCAGCAGCGCGTGGCCATCGCCCGGGCGGTCATCTCGCGCCCCGAGATCCTCGTCGCCGACGAGCCGACCGGCAACGTCGATCCCGACATGGCCCTGAAGCTGCTGCGCCTGTTCGAGGCGCTCAACCGGCTCGGCACCACGGTCGTCGTCGCCACCCACGACGTCCACTTGCTGAAGAAAGTGCCGGACTCGCTGATCATGCGGCTCGACCGCGGGCGGCTGAGCGATCCGACCGGCGCGCTACGCTATCCGCCGCGGCGCGAGGCCGTCGCGCGATGACGGCCGCGCTGTCAGGTCACAGCGGCCCCATTCGCCGCAACGCGCCGCGCTTCGGCGGCGGCGACCGGCTGGTGCCGCAGACCCGGTTGACCGGGCCGATGCCGTGGGTCATCGCGATCATGATGGCGCTGACCGTGATCGCCGCCGGCGCCGGGCTGGCGCTGCGCAATCTCGGCGACAACGCCCGCGCCGAGATCGCCGGCGGGCTCACCGTGCAGATTCTCGAGGGCGCCCCGGCCGAGCGCGCGCGGCAGGCGGAGGTCGCGGTGGCGCTGCTGAGCAATCGCGAGGACGTGCTCGCGGTGCGCCGCGTCCCCGACGCTGAGCTCGACGCGCTGCTCGAGCCGTGGCTCGGCGCGCAGCCGCTGGCCGAGGAGGACGCGATCCCGGTCCCGGCGCTGATCGACGTGCGGCTCGCCGGGCCGGTCACCGCCCGGCGGCTGGAGGAGCTGCGCGCGTCGCTGTCCGCTTCGGTGCCGTCGGCCCGGCTCGACGCGCAGGCCGGCTGGCTGTCGCCGGTGTTCGAGGCCGTCGCCTCGCTGCAATGGCTGGCGCTCGGGCTGATCGGGCTGCTCGCGGCGACCAGCGCGGCCGCGGTGTGGCTGGCAGCGCGGAGCGCGCTCGGATCGAACCGCGAGACGATCGAGATCATTCACCTGCTCGGCGGGACCGACGGGCAGATCGCGCGCATCTTCCAGCGCTCGATCGGCCTCGACGCTCTGCTCGGCGGGGTCGTCGGGCTGGCGCTCGGGCTCGGCGCGATCTGGCTGCTCGGGCGGCAATTCGCCCGGCTCGGCTCGGGCATGGTCGCCGGCGGCGGGCTCGGGCCGTTCGACTGGGCGGTGCTCGCCGCGATCCCGCTGGCCGGCATCGTGCTGGCGATGGCCACCGCGCGGGTCACCGTGATCGCCGCGCTGAGGCGCATCCTGTGATCCGCCGGCTGCTCGCGCTGCTGGTGGTCCTGTGGGCGTTCGGCTTCCTGTGGTTCGCCGTCTCGCTGCCGCAGCCGGCCGGCGGCGAGCGGACCGACGCGATCGTCGTGCCGACCGGCAGCGGCGGGCGCATCCCGCGCGGGCTGGCGCTGCTCAACGAAGGGGCCGCGCGGCGGATGCTGGTGACGGGGGTGTACGAGGACGTCAGGCCAAACGAGTTCGCCGCCGAGTACCGCGTCCCGCCGCGGCTGATGGAATGCTGCGTGACCCTGGGGTTCGCCGCGCTCGACACGCGCGGCAATGCGCGCGAGACGGCCACCTGGGTCGCCGCCAACGAGGTCCGCTCGATCCGCCTGGTGACCGCCGACTGGCACATGCGCCGGGCGGCGCTCGAGCTCGACGAGAAGCTGCCCGACGGGATCTCGGTCATGCGCGACGCGGTCCGCTCGGAGCCGTCGCTGTGGATCCTGTTCCTCGAGTACCACAAGCTGCTGGCGACCTGGCTGGTCCAGTTGCTCGGCGACCTGTGGCCCGGCTGAGCGGCATGCGGGTCTTGCGCAGCCTCGCGTTCTACGCGGTGTTCTACCTCGCGAGCGTCTATTACGTCACCGGATCGGTCGTGATGATGGTGCTGGCCCCGTCGCGCCTGCGGCGCTTTCCCGATGCCTGGTCGCGCTTCCACCGGGCGTGCATGCGGGTGCTGCTCGGAATCCGGGTGCAAGAGGTCGGCGTCAAGCCGGCCGGGCCGACGCTCTACGCTTTCAAGCACGAGAGCTTCTTCGAGGCGATCGACCTGCCCAACGTGCTCGACCACCCGGTGCCGTTCGGCAAGGAAGAGCTGTACCGCATTCCCGGCTGGGGGCGCGCCGCCAAGGCCTACGGCTCGGTCACCGTCCACCGCGACCAGGGGGCAAAGGCGCTGCGGGCGATGCTCGCCGAGGCGCGCGGGTTCGTCGGCAGCGGGCGGCCGCTGGCGATCTTCCCCGAAGGCACCCGCGTGCCGCACGGCACCCGCCCGCCGCTGCAGGCGGGGTTCGCCGGGCTCTACAAGCTGCTCGGCGTGCCGGTGGTGCCGGTCGCGGTCGACAGCGGGCCGCTCTACCACCGCTGGTGGAAGCGCCCCGGCACGATCACGATGCTGTTCGGCGAGGCGATCGAGCCCGGCCTGCCGCGCGACGAGATCGAGGCCCGCGTCCACGCCGCGATCAACGCGCTCAACGCCTAGCGGTGATCCTCGCGGCCGAAGTCGGGCCGCGCGTCGTCCTGGCCGATGGCGACGATCGAGCGGCGGATCTCGCGCGTGCGGCTGAACAGCTCGAACAGCGTCTCGCCGTCGCCGGCGCGGATCGCCTCGCGCATCATCGCGAAGTCGGTCAGGAAGCGGTCGAGCATCTCGAGCACCGCGCCGCGGTTGTGGAGGAACACGTCGCGCCACATCGTCGGGTCGCTGGCGGCGATGCGGGTGAAGTCGCGGAACCCGCCGGCCGAGTACTTGATCACCTCGCCGCGGGTCACGTCCTCGAGGTCGGAGGCGGTGCCGACGATGGTGTAGGCGATCAGGTGGGGGATGTGGCTGGTGACGGCGAGCACGAGGTCGTGGTGCGCCGCGTCCATCGTGTCGACCATCGCGCCGAGCGAGCGCCAGAAGCCGACCACCGCGGCGACCGTGGCCGGGTCGGCGCCCTCCGGCGGGGTGACGATGCACCAGCGGTGGTGGAACAGCGTGGCGAAGCCGGCATCAGGCCCGCTGTGCTCGGTGCCGGCGACCGGGTGCGCCGGGATCACGCAGCGGCCCGGCAGCGCTTCGGCCAGCGTCTGCCCGACGCCCTCTTTCGACGAGCCGACGTCGCTGACGACCGCGCCCGGCTTGAGCGCGGGGGCGATCGCCCGTGCCGCCTCGGCCATCGCCCCGACCGGGACGCACAGGACGACCAGGTCGGCGTCGGCCACCGCCGCTTCGGGGGTGTCGCAGATCTCGTCGGCCAGCCGCCGCTCGCGGGCCCGGCGGCGGGTGGCGGGGTCGCGGTCGTAGCCGCGCGTGGCGACATCCGGCAGGTGCTCGCGCACCGCCAGGCCGATCGAGCCGCCGATCAGCCCGAGGCCGACGATCGCGACCCGCGCGAAGCCCTCGCCGCCGGTCACCGCGCGGCCTCGGCCATCTCGCGCAGCGCGGCGGAAACGGCATCCATGTCCTCGCGCCGGCCGATGGTGATGCGGAGGCCTTGCGGCAGGCCCTGGCCAGGCAGGTGGCGGACGGCGTAGCCGCGCTGCGCCAGCCCGGCGAGCGCCGCCTCGGCGGTCAGCGCGCCTTCGAACAGCACGAGCACGAAGTTGGCTTCGCTCGGCACCGCGCGCAGCCCGTGGTTGCCGAGCCCCTCGACGACCTCGACGAAGCGGGCGCGCTCGGCGCGGTTGTGCTCGCGCGAGGCGTCGACGAAGGCCTGGTCGGCGAGCGCCGCGACGGCGGCCCGCTGGCCGCTGACGGTGACGTTGAACGGCCCGCGAATGCGGTTGAGCGCCTCGATCAGCGCGGGCGCGCCGGTCGCCCACCCGACGCGCTCGCCGGCAAGGCCGTAGATCTTCGAGAACGTGCGCGTGACCAGCACGTTGCCGTGCGCCGCGGCGAGCGCCAGGCCGCCGTCGTCGACGCCCGGCGCGAGATAGTCGGCATAAGCCTGGTCGACGACCAGCAGAACGCTCGCCGGCAGGCCGGCATGGAGCCGGGCGAGCTCGTCGCGCGGCAGGTACACGCCGGTGGGGTTGTTCGGGTTGGCGAGGAACACCACCCGGGTCCGCCCGGTGACGCAGCCGAGCAGGGCGTCGACGTCGGCGCCGAAGTCGCGATCGGGCGCGACCACCACCGTCGCCCCGCAGCGGCGCGCGGCGATGTCGTAGACCGCGAAGCCGTAGCGGACGTAGATCACCTCGTCGCCCGGCCCGGCGAACGCCTGCGCGGCGAGGTTGAGCAGCTCGTCGGAGCCGGTGCCGCAGGCGATCCGCGCCGGGTCGATGCCGTGCCGCTCGCCGAGCGCCGCGCGCAGTTCGGTCGACGCCGGATCGGGATACTCCGCGGGACCGGCCGCCGCAGCGCGCGCCTCGAGCGCCCGGGGGCTGGTGCCGAGCGGGTTCTCGTTGGCCGAGAGCTTGACCAGCTCGCGCCCGTCGGCGCCCTGGCTCCGGCCGGGGACGTAGGCGTGGATCGCCGCGATCCACGGTTTCATCTCGGGAGCCCTCGCGTTCACCGGCGCGCGCATAGCGCCGGGCGGCGGCAATTGACAGCCCGCTTGGCTCTGTCACAAGCCCGCAGGCCATGGCCACCGCGCTCGCCTCGACCAGCAGCAACTTGCGGCTCGCCCACCCGCTCGCGCTCGACAGCGGGCAGGCGCTCGACCGCGTGACGATCGCCTACGAGACCTACGGCGAGCTGGCGGCGGACAAGACCAACGCGATCCTCGTCCATCACGCGCTGACCGGCGACCAGCACCTCGCCAGCCCGCATCCGATCACCGGCAAGCCGGGCTGGTGGGACCGCATGGTCGGCCCCGGCAAGCCGATCGACACGCACCGCTTCCACGTCATCTGCGCCAACGTCATCGGCAGCTGCATGGGCTCGACCGGCCCGGCGAGCGAAGCGGCGGACGGCACGCCGTACGGGATGCGCTTCCCGGTCATCACCATCCGCGACATGGTCCGCGCCCAGGTGGCGCTGCTCGACGCGCTCGGCATCGGGCGGCTGCACGCGGTGGTCGGCGGCTCGATGGGCGGGATGCAGGCGCTGAGCCTCGCCGCCAACTTCCCCGAGCGCGCCGCGCGGGTGCTGGCGATCGCCGCCAGCGCGCGGCACTCGGCGCAGAACATCGCCTTCCACGAGGTCGGCCGGCAGGCGATCATGGCCGACCCGGCGTGGCAGGGCGGGGCCTACTACGGCACCGGCCGGACGCCCGACAAGGGCCTCGCGGTCGCCCGCATGGCGGCGCACATCACCTACCTCTCCGAAGCCGGGCTGACCGACAAGTTCGGCCGCCGCCTGCAGGACCGCCAGGCGCGCAGCTTCGGGTTCGACGCCGACTTCCAGGTCGAGAGCTACCTGCGCCACCAGGGGATCAGCTTCACCGAGCGATTCGACGCCAACTCGTACCTCTACATCACCCGGGCGATGGACTACTTCGACCTCGCCGAGGAGCACGGCGGGCGGCTGGCCGACGCCTTCGCCGGCACGCCGGCGCGGTTCTGCGTGGTCAGCTTCGACACCGACTGGCTCTATCCGACGGCGGAATCGCGCGCGGTGGTCCATGCGCTCAACGCCGCCGCGGCGCCGGTCAGCTTCGTCGAGCTCAAGGCCCCGCACGGCCACGACAGCTTCCTGCTCGAGGTGCCGGCGCTCGACCGGGTGGTGGCGGGCTTCCTCAACGGATGAGCCGGCTGCGCCCCGACCTGGCGGTGATCGCCGAGCACGTCGCGCCCGGCAGCCGGGTGCTCGACGTCGGCTGCGGCGACGGCGCGCTGATGGCGGTGCTGCGCGACGAGAAGCAGGTCGACGCGCGGGGGATGGAGATCGATCCCGAGGCGGTCGAGAAGTGCGTCGCCCGCGGGCTCTCGGCGGTGCAGGGCGACGCCGACCGCGACCTCGCCGACTACCCCGACGACGCGTTCGACTACGCCGTGCTGAGCCAGACGCTGCAGACGGCCGAGCGGCCCGACCTGATGCTCGCCGAGCTGCTGCGGATCGGCCGCAAGGCGTTCGTCAGCTTTCCCAACTTCGCCCACTGGCGGATGCGCGCCTCGCTGCTGTGGCACGGGCGGATGCCGGTGACGCGGCACTTGCCGGTGAGCTGGTACGAGACGCAGAACATCCACCACGTGACGGTGACCGACTTCCGCCAGCTGCTCGCCGACAAGGGCGTGCGGGTCGAGCGCAGCTGGTTCTTCAGCGGCGACACGCAGCTGGGCCCGCTCGGCGCGAACTGGCGCGCGGAGTACGCGGTGTACCTGCTGAGCCGATAAGCGCCCCGGTCCAAAACCGGTTGACGAAAGCGACGAAGGCGACGGTGTGTCGCCCGCCCGATTTGCGAAAAATGCGTTTTATCCCATAGACTTATCGCGGTCCGTCACGGGCGACACTGACCAAGCCGATGGCGCGCGCGGGCATCGCGGCACAACGGGAGCGGCGACGATGTCAAAGAGCCGCGCGCGAGCCTGCCCCGAAAGCGGGCGTGTAGGACAGCGGTTTTTTTCTCAGCCCGTCGCGTCGTTCACCCGCAGCACGCTGTCGTCGCGGGCGAGGCACCACAGGCTGAGGCCGGCCTGCTCGGCGCGTGCGACCGCCATGCTGGTCGGCAGCGACACGGTGACGAGCCGCGTGGCGCCGGCGCGGACGGCTTTCTCGACGATCTCGTAGGAGCAGCGCGCGGTCGAGAGGACGAAGCCCCGGGCAATATCGATTCCCGGCTCCGGGCCGGCGGCGGCGAGCGCGCCGACGAGCTTGTCCATCGCGTTGTGGCGGCCGACGTCCTCGCGCACGTGGCGGATCTCGCCATGCTCGCTGCAGAACGCGGCGGCGTGCGCGGCGCCGGTCGTGCGGGTCAGCGGCTGGTGCGCGCGCAAGCCGGCGAGGGCGCTGAAGATGGCGGCTTCGTCGAGCGGGCCGTGCGGTGCGACGGGGGGCAGCGGCCTCGCCACCGCGTCGAGGTTCTCGATCCCGCACAACCCGCACGAGCTTTCGGCGACGCGCGCGCGCACCCGCTCGGTCAGCTGCGCGATGCCGAGGCCCGTCAGGCTGGCGCGGACGATCCAGCCCTGCGCCACTTCGGCGACGGCGAGGTCGGCGACGTCGGCGGGCGACTTGGCCAGCCCTTCGGTGAGCGCGAAGCCGAGCGCGAAGTCCGCAAGGTCGGCGGGCGTCGCCATCATCACCGCGTAGGCCAGGCCATTGAACTCGAGCGCCACGGGCGCTTCGGGCACCCATTCGCGGGAAATGGGGCGGCGGGTGCCGTCGCGGCGGATTTCGGTGGTTCGAGACGGGCCTTCGCTACGCTCGCTGCGCGAGCTACTCAGTCCCTCCTCACCACGAGCGGTCTTGGGAAACGGGCGCACACGCCGTGCGTGCTGCGACAAGCTTTCCCAATCACCTCGAATAAGCGCCTCCTTCTTGGCGCGCGACCAGCCTTTGATCTGGCGCTCGGCGGCAAAGGCGGAGTCGCGATCGGCAAAGCGCTCCGACCAGACGAGTTCGACCGGACGCCGCCTAGAGGTATAGCCGCCAAGCGATCCGTCCCGGTGCTGGCCCATCCGCATGTCGAGGTCGTCGGTATGGCCGGCGTAGTAGCTGCCGTCGGCGCACCGGAGCATATAGGTCCAGAAGTCCTGCATGGTGCCCTTGGTCCTTCGCGACGCCGCTTCGACAGGCTCAGCGGCTCCTCAGGATGAGCGGGAAGAAGACAATAGACAACAAGCGCCCAGCCTGGGTGGTTCGAGCCGGACCTTCGCCAATCTCCAGTCCCTCCTCACCATGAGCGACTATGTCTCTTGGCCCGCTCATCCTGAGGAGCGGCTGAGGAGGCGGCGCGAGCCGTCGTCACGAAGCCGCGTCTCGAAGGACGCTACCCCGCGTCGGAATGGCCGATCTCGTCAGCGGTGTTGAACTCGGTGGCGCGGGTCTGCGATTCGGGGTGCGCGCCGCCGGCGAGGTGGTCGATCGCCTCGGCGGCGATCGGGGTCAGCACCCCGAAGCGCTCGTCGTCGGCGAAGATCGCGCGCTTCATCCGCGGGTCCCAGAACTTGTCGATGTGGTCCGCCACCGCCAGCACCGCCTTGTCGTGGCCCATGGCTTCGAGGTTGCGGGCGATGTCGTTGGCCATCCGCCGCAGGGTCGCGAGGGTGTCGAAGCTCATTCGGCGGGCTCCATCGCCCCGGCGGCGTCGGTGGCGATCCGGCGCGAGCGCTCGGTGAGCTCGGTGTAGTCCGCCTGCCATTCGCTCGGGCCGTTCGACGGCATGACCTGCACCGCGGTGACCTTGTACTCCGGGCAGTTGGTCGCCCAATCGGAGAAGTCGGTGGTGACCACGTTGGCCTGCGTCGCCGGGTGGTGGAAGGTGGTGTAGACCACCCCCGGGGCGACGCGGTCGGTGACCAGCACGCGCAACGTCGTCTCGCCGGTGCGGCTGGTGAGCCGCGCGAAATCGCCGCTCTTGAGACCGCGGTTCTCGGCGTCGGCCGGGTGCATCTCGAGCAGGTCTTCCTCGTGCCACATGACGTTGTGCGTGCGGCGGGTTTGCGCGCCGACGTTGTACTGGCTGAGGATGCGCCCGGTGGTCAGCAGCAGCGGATAGCGCGGGCCGGCCTTCTCGTCGGTCGGGATGTACTCGGTGACGACGAACTTGCCCTTGCCGCGGACGAAACCCTCGACGTGCATCACCGGCGACCCCTCGGGATGCGCCTCGTTGACCGGCCACTGGACCGAGCCGGTCGCGAGCAGGCGCTCCCAGCTGAGGCCGGCGAAGCTCGGCGTCAGGCGGGCGATCTCGTCGATGATCTGGCTCGGATGGGTATAGGCCCACCCGGCGCCGAGCGCGTTGGCGAGCAGCTGGGTCACTTCCCAGTCGGCGTAGCCGTTGGCCGGCTCCATCACCTGGCGCACCGGCTGGATGCGCCGCTCGGCGTTGGTGAAGGTGCCGTCCTTCTCGAGGAACGTGCTGCCGGGCAGGAACACGTGCGCGTAGTTGGCGGTCTCGTTGAGGAACAGGTCGTGGACGATGACCAGCTCCATCGCCGACAGCCCGGCGGAGACGTGCCGGGTGTTGGGATCGGACTGGAGGATGTCCTCGCCCTGGACGTAAAGCGCCTTGAACGTGCCGTCGATCGCGGCGTCGAACATGTTCGGGATGCGCAGGCCCGGCTGATCGTCGAGCGTGACGCCCCAGTCCTGCTCGAACAGCGCGCGGGTCTCGCCGTCGGAGATGTGGCGGTAACCCGACAGCTCGTGCGGGAAGCTGCCCATGTCGCACGAGCCCTGGACGTTGTTCTGCCCGCGCAGCGGGTTCACCCCGACGCCGGGGCGGCCGATGTTGCCGGTGCACATCGCCAGGTTGGCGATGGCGATGACCGCCGACGAGCCTTGCGAGTGCTCGGTCACCCCGAGCCCGTAGTAGATCGCGCCGTTGCCGCCGGTGGCGTAGAGCCGGGCGGCCGCGCGCACCGTCTGCGCCGGAACCCGGGTGACCGCCTCGAGGAACTCGGGGCTGTGCCGCTCCTCGGCAACGAAGCGCGCCCAGTCCTGGTACTCGTCCCAGTCGCAGCGCTCGCGGATGAACGCCTCGTTGGCGAGGCCTTCGGTGACGATGACGTGGGCGAGGCTGGTGAGCACCGCGACGTTGGTGCCCGGCTGCAGCGGCAAGTGGTATTCGGCCTCGATGTGCGGCGTGCGCACCAGGTCGATGCGGCGCGGGTCGATGACGATCAGCTTGGCGCCCTGGCGCAACCGGCGCTTCATGCGGCTGGCGAACACCGGGTGCGCGTCGGTCGGGTTGGCGCCGATCACCAGCATCACGTCGGCGTCCATCACGCTGTCGAAGTCCTGCGTGCCCGCGCTGGTGCCGAAGGTGGTCTTGAGCCCGTAGCCGGTCGGCGAATGGCACACGCGGGCGCAGGTATCGACGTTGTTGGTGCCGAACGTGGCGCGGACCAGCTTCTGGACGAGGAAGGTCTCCTCGTTGGTGCAGCGGCTCGAGGTGATGCCGCCGAGGGCTTGCGGTCCGTGCGCGGCCTTGATCGCGTTGATCCGGTCGGCCGAGAACTGGAGCGCCTCGTCCCAGCTGACCTCGCGCCACGGCTGGTCGATCGACTCGCGGATCATCGGGTTGAGGATGCGGTCGCGGTGGTTGGCGTAGCCGTAGGCGAAGCGGCCCTTGACGCAGGAGTGGCCGCGGTTGGCCTTGCCGTCCTTCCACGGCACCATGCGGACGAGCTGCTCGCCGCGCATCTCGGCGCGGAAAGTGCAGCCGACGCCGCAATAGGCGCAGGTGGTGACCACCGCCCGCTCGGGCAGGCCGATCGCCTTGACGCTCTTCTCCTGCAGCGTCGCGGTCGGGCAGGCCTGGACGCACGCGCCGCAGCTGACGCATTCGGAGCTGAGGAAGTTGTCGTGGTCCTGCCCGGCCGAGACCATCGAGGCGAAGCCGCGCCCGTCGATGGTCAGCGCGAACGTGCCCTGGACCTCGTCGCAGGCGCGCACGCAGCGGCTGCAGACGATGCACTTCGACGGATCGAAGTCGAAATAGGGGTTCGAGTGGTCGGTCGTCAGGCCGAGGTGGTTGTCGCCCTCGTAGCCGTAGCGCACGTCGCGCAGGCCGACCGCGGCGGCCTGCTCCTGCAGCTCGCAGTCGTTGTTGGCGCTGCACGTCAGGCAGTCGAGCGGGTGGTCGGAGATGTACAGCTCCATCACCCCGCGCCGCAGCTTCTCGAGCCGCGGGGTCTGGGTGTGGACGTTCATGCCGGGCATGACCGGGGTGGTGCAGCTGGCGGGGGTGCCCTTGGCGCCGTCGATCTCGACCAGGCACAGCCGGCATGAGCCGAACGCCTGCATGTTGTCGGTCGCGCACAACTTGGGGATCTGGCCGCCGATCTCGGCCGCCGCGCGCATCACGCTGGTCCCGGCGGGAACGGTGACCGCGCGCCCGTCGATGGTCAGCGTGACCATCTGGTCGGACGAGACCTCGGGGGTGCCGAAGTCGGCCTGGCGTTCAAATCCCATCGTTCTTCTCCGCGGCGGTCAGGTCCGCCGGTGTATTGATGTTAGCAGGGTCAGCCCCGATTTTCACCGCCGTTGCGCCGATCGCCCCGGCGAACGCAAGCATCGAATGCTTTCCCTCCGCCAGGAGGAGCGCTTCGAGCGCGTCGACGGTTCCCGTCGGCCAGTGGCCGACGACCGGCTGGCTGGCGAGGTAGGCCGGCCCCGGCGACAGCAGCTCGAGCAGGTCGTCGGGCAGGGCGACCGAATCCACCCCGCAGGTGAGCACGCTGGCGTAGCCCTCGTCGCGCGCCAGGCGCAGGCCGGCGGCTATCCCGGCGAGCGGGCCCATGTCGGGCTGCGGCCAGTCGGGGATGCAATGTCCCGGGCCGCGCTCGCGCCCGGCGACCACGACCAGCTCGCAGAACCCGGTCAGGGTATCGAACGCGCGCGCCAGCAGCGTGCGGCCGCCGAGCTCGGCGAGCGCCTTGTCGCTGCCGAAGCGGGTCGACCGCCCGCCGGCGAGGACGACGCCGAGGATCATGCCGAGCCCCTCCCCTTCAGGGGAGGGGTTGGGGTGGGGGCTGTCCCCAACCCGGCGACATGCTCCACCCCCGGCCCCTCCCCTGAAGGGGAGGGGAGGAAATGCGCTAGTTCCATCACGCCTCGTTCCGGTCGAGGACCTTCTGCACCGCGCCCTCCCGGCCGGGCATGAAGTCCTCGGGCCAGTTCTTGAGCGCGCTCATCACCGGGTAGGGGGTGAACCCGCCGAGCGCGCACAGCGAGCCGAACTTCATCGTCTCGCACAAGTCGGTCAGCAGGCCGATCTCCTGCTCGGGCAGGCGGCCGGTCTTGGGCGCGTTGTGCATCACCGGCTGGAGCTCGACGCCGTCGGCCGGGCGGCCGCCGGCGCGGATGCGGTCGATCAGCTCGACCCCGCGCACCGCGCCGATGCGGCACGGGGTGCACTTGCCGCAGCTCTCGGCGGCGCAGAACTGCATCGCGAAGCGCGCCATCGCGCCCATGTCGGCGGTGTCGTCGAACACGGTGATGCCGCCGTGGCCGATGAGGGCATCGGCGGCGGTGTAGGCCTCGTAGTCGAACTTGATGTCGAACTGGTCGGGGTGGAGATAGGCCCCGAGCGGCCCGCCGACTTGGACCGCCTTGACCGGGCGGCCGGACTCGGTGCCGCCGCCGATGTCGTAGATCAGCTCCTTGAGCGTGACCCCGAAGGCGGTCTCGAACAGCCCGCCGTGCCGGATGTTGCCGGCGAGCTGGATCGGCATCGTCCCTTTCGAGCGCTCGATGCCGAGCGCGCCGTATTGCGCGCTGCCGCCCTCGGCGAGGATGTGCGGCACCGCGGCGAGCGTGAGCACGTTGTTGACCACCGTCGGCTTGCCGAACAGGCCCTCGATCGCCGGCAGCGGCGGCTTGGCGCGGACCTCGCCGCGCTTGCCCTCGAGCGAGTTGAGCAGCGAGGTCTCCTCGCCGCAGACGTAGGCGCCGGCGCCGACGCGGACCTCGCAGCGGAACGGGTGGATCAGCGCCGCGCACAGCGCCAGCGCTTCGTTCAGCTTGCGGATCGAGTCCGGGTACTCGCTGCGGACGTAGATGTAGCCCTGGTCGGCGCCGACCGCCTCGCCAGCGATCGCCATGCCCTCGATCAGCGCGTAGGGATCGCCTTCCATGACCATGCGGTCGGCGAAGGTGCCGCTGTCGCCCTCGTCGGCGTTGCAGACGATGTACTTCTGCGCGGCGGGCGTGCTGGCGACGGTCTTCCACTTGATGCCCGCCGGGAACCCGGCGCCGCCGCGGCCGCGCAGGCCCGAGGCGGTGACCTCCTCGACGATCGCCGCCGGCCCGATCTGGCGGGCGCGCCGCAAGCCGGCCCAGCCGCCGGTCGCCTCGTAGTCCTCGAGGCTGGTCGGGCGCGTCTTGCCGGCGCGGGCGAACGTCAGCCGCTGCTGGCGGGCGATGAACGGGTGCTTGGCGATCGGGCCGATGGCCTTGTCGGACGAGCCGTCGAGGATCGCGCCGACATCGTCGAGGGTGGCGGGTCCGAAGCCGTGGCCGTCGATGTCCACGAGCGGCTCGAGCCAGTGCATGCCCCAGCTCGACACCCGGTGGACTTCGTGGCCCTTGCCGGCGAACGCCTCGGCCAGCGCGTCGGCGCCGAGGGCGCGGGCGAGCGCGTCGTCGGAGAGGCGCACGATCATCGGGCGGCCTCGATCACGCGGGCCAAGCCGGCGGCGTCGAGCCGGGCGTGGAGCCGGTCGCCGACCCGCGCGCTCGGTCCGGCGCTGCACAGCCCGAGGCAGTAGACGGTCTCGAGCCGGACGCGGTCGCCGGCAACCTTTTCGGCGCCGGGCACGAGCGCCTCGACCCCGCGCGCCTGGCACGCCTCGGCGCGGCAGATCTGCACCACCGGGCGCGGGTCGGCGTGGTCGTGGAAGTCGTGGTAGAAGCTGACCACGCCGTGGACGTCGGCCCGGCTGAGGTTGAGGCCTTGCGCGATCAGCTTCTCGCTTTCGGCATCGACGCACCCGAACGCCGCCTGCACGTCGTGCAGGATCGGCATCAGCGGCCCTTCGCGGCCGGCGTGCGCGGCGACGATCTCGCCGATCCGCTGTTCCCTGGTGCTCAAGCCTTCAACCTCTCCGCGTGCCAGGCGATGTGCTCGGCCATGAAGGTCGAGATGAAGAAGTACGAGTGATCGTACCCTTCCTGGAGCCTGATCGTGGCGCGCATATCCACATTGCGGCAGGCCTCGTCCAGCAAATGCGTCTTCAGCTGCGTATCGAGGAAGTTGTCCGCGGTGCCCTGGTCGACGAGCAGCTCGGGCAGGCGGGCGCCGTCCTCGATCAGCGCGCAGGCGTCGTAGGCCCGCCACGCCGCGCGGTCATCCCCCAAATAGCCGGCCAGGGCCTTCTCGCCCCATGGGCAATGGCGCGGGCTGACGATCGGCGCGAACGCGCTGGTCGAACGGAACCGGCCGGGGTTGCGCAAGCTGACGGTGAGCGCGCCGTGGCCGCCCATCGAGTGGCCGAAGATGCCCTGGCGGTCCATCGCGACCGGGAAGCTCTCAGCGACGATCGGCGGCAGCTCGTGCTCGACGTAGCGGCGCATCGCGTAGTGCTTCGCCCACGGCTCCTGCGTCGCATCGACGTAGAACCCGGCCCCTTTGCCGAAGTCGTAGGCTTCGTCGTCCGGCACGTCGTCGCCGCGGGGCGAGGTGTCGGGCGCGACGAGCACGATGCCGTGCTCCGCGCACGCCTGGCGATACTCGCCCTTCTCCATCACATTGGCGTGCGTGCAGGTGAGGCCCGAGAGCCACCACAGCACGGGCAGCTTAGCGCCGGGCGCGTGCGCGGGCACGAACACCGCGAACGTCATCGGCGTGCCGGTGCTCGTGCTCTCGTGCCGGTAAACGCCCTGGATACCGCCGAAGCTCTTCGACTCGCTGAGGGTCTCGAGGCTCACGACGCCGCCGCGTCCTCCGCCAGCAGGGCGAACGCGCACAGCTTGTTGCCGACCGGATCGCGCACGTAGGCGCCGTACATCGGCGCCCCGTATTCGCGCGGCCCGGGCGGGCCTTCGCACGTGCCGCCGTTGGCGAGCGCGGCCTGGTGCCAGGCATCGACTTGCGCGGGCGTGCCGGCCTTCAAGCCGATCGTGCCGCCGTTGGCGTGGGTCGCGGCCTGCTCGTCGCGCGGGATGGCGACTCCGAAGAAGCCGGTCTCGGGCGAGCCGTAGAACGCGCCGCGCGGGGTGTGCCGGCCCGGAATGCCGAGCGCGGCGAATGTCGCGTCGTAGAACGCGCGCGCCTGCTCGGGATCGTCGGTCCCGATCATCACGTGGCTGTACATCGACATCGCCGCCGCCTCAGTGGCGCATGTGGAAGGCACAGATCTTGTTGCCGTCCGGGTCGCGCAAGTAGGCGCCGTGCGAGTTGTTCGGCGCCGCCGAACGCGGGCCGGGGGCGCCTTCGTCGGTGCCGCCGGCGGCGAGGCCGGCCTCGTGCCACCTGGCGACGGTCTCGTCGTCGGGCGCGGCGAAGCCGAGCGTGTGGCCGTTCGAGACGCTCGCCGGCTCGCCGTTATAGGGCGGGGCGACGATGAAGGTGCCGCTCGGGCCGGCGTAGATCAGCCGCCCGGCCTCGGGCGGGGCGACGTTGTGGTAGCCGAGCACGCCCATGATGGAATCGTAGAACTTGCGGCTCTTCTCGATGTCGTTCGAGCCGAGGAAGGCGTGGGTGAACATGGGGGAATTCCTTTCCGAGTCGGTTCTCTTCGTCATTGCGAGGAGCGAAGCGACGAAGCAATCCAGGGCGTCACCGAGGCGTCCTGGATTGCTTCGCTGCGCTCGCAATGACGAAATCATAGGTTCAATAGACCACCACGCTGCGGATGCTCTCGCCGGCGTGCATCAGCTCGAAGCCCTTGTTGATCTCCTCGAGGCTGAGCACGTGGGTGATCATCGGGTCGATCTGGATCTTGCCGTCCATGTACCAGTCGACGATCCTCGGCACGTCGGTGCGGCCCTTGGCGCCGCCGAACGCGGTGCCGCGCCAGTTGCGCCCGGTGACGAGCTGGAACGGGCGGGTGGCGATCTCCTTGCCGGCTTCCGCAACCCCGATGATGATGCTGGTCCCCCAGCCGCGGTGGCAGGCCTCGAGCGCGGTGCGCATGACCTCGGTGTTGCCGGTCGCGTCGAACGTGTAGTCGGCGCCGCCGTCGGTCAGCTCGACGATCTTCGCCACGATCTCCTCGCGGCTCATGCCCTGGGTGTTGAGGAAGTGGGTCATGCCGAACCGGCGGCCCCAGTCCTCGCGCGCGGGATTGATGTCGACACCGACGATCCTGTCGGCGCCGACCAGCTTGGCGCCCTGGATCACGTTGAGGCCGATGCCGCCGAGGCCGAACACGACGACGTTGGCGCCGGGCTCGACCTGCGCGGTCTTGACCACCGCGCCGACCCCGGTGGTGACCCCGCAGCCGATATAGCAGCTGGTCTTGAACGGCGCGTCCGCGCGGATTTTCGCCACGGCGATCTCGGGCAGCACGGTGAAGTTCGCGAACGTCGAGCAGCCCATGTAGTGGAAGATCGTCTCGCCCTTGTACGAGAAGCGGCTGGTCCCGTCGGGCATCACCCCCTTGCCCTGGGTGGCGCGGATCGCGG
>DASPMY010000035.1:0-21145 GCA_035626815.1 Croceibacterium sp. | reverse complement strand
CGACAAGACCGCCGCGCTCGACGAGCTGCGCGGCGTCATCGGCGACGACCTCGCCGCGGCCTACAAGCTGACCAACAAGGCCGAGCGCCAGAACGCGGTCAACGCCGCGCGCACCAAGGCCCGCGAGCACTACGAGAGCCTCGGTCACGACGACCCGGCGGCCTACATGGGCAAGCTCAAGCTGGTGAAGAAGCTCGAGGGCGACATCGTCCGCAAGGCGATCCTCAAGGACGGCACCCGCATCGACGGCCGCAAGCTCGACCAGGTCCGCCCGATCGAGGCGACCGTCGGCTTCCTCCCGCGCACCCACGGCTCGGCGCTGTTCACCCGCGGCGAGACGCAGGCGATCTGCACCACCACGCTCGGCACCAAGGACAGCGAGCAGATGATCGACGGCCTCGGCGGCCTGTCGTACGAAAGCTTCATGCTGCACTACAACTTCCCGCCCTATTCGGTCGGCGAAGTGGGCCGCTTCGGCGCCCCGGGGCGGCGCGAGGTCGGCCACGGCAAGCTCGCCTGGCGCGCGCTGCGCCCGATGCTGCCGCCCAAGGAGGAGTTCCCCTACACCATCCGCATCCTCTCCGACATCACCGAGTCCAACGGCTCGAGCTCGATGGCGACGGTGTGCGGCGGGTGCCTGGCGATGATGGACGCCGGCGTGCCGATCGCGCGCCCGGTCTCGGGCATCGCGATGGGCCTGATCCTCGAAGTGGATGCCAAGGGCAATCGGGACTTCGCGGTGCTTTCGGACATCCTCGGTGACGAGGACCATCTCGGCGACATGGACTTCAAGGTCGCCGGCACCGAGGCCGGCATCACCTCGCTGCAGATGGACATCAAGATCGCCGGCATCACCCAGGAGATCATGTCCAAGGCGCTCGAGCAGGCCAAGGCCGGCCGCGCGCACATCCTTGGCGAGATGAAGAAGGCGCTCGGCACCGCCCGTACCGAGCTCAGCGCCCACGCGCCGCGCATCGAGACGATCCAGATCGACAAGTCGAAGATCCGCGACGTCATCGGCACCGGCGGCAAGGTGATCCGCGAGATCGTCGCCGAGACCGGCGCCAAGGTCGACATCGACGACGAGGGCGTGATCAAGATCTCGTCCAGCGACCTGACCCAGATCGAGGCCGCCAAAAAGTGGATCCTCGGCATCGTCGAGGAGCCCGAGGTCGGCAAGGTCTACACCGGCAAGGTCGTCAACATCGTCGACTTCGGCGCGTTCGTGAACTTCATGGGCGGCAAGGACGGCCTCGTCCACGTCTCCGAGATGAAGAACGAGCGGGTCGAGCGGCCGACCGACGTGGTCAGCGAAGGCCAGGAAGTGAAGGTCAAGGTGCTCGAGATCGACCAGCGCGGCAAGGTCCGCCTGTCGATGCGCGTGGTCGACCAGGAGACCGGCGAAGAGCTGCCCGACACCCGCCCGCCGCGCGAGCCGCGCGAGGGCGGCCGTGATCGCGGCGCGCGCGGTGACGGCGACCGTCGCCCCGGCGGCCGCGGCGGCGACCGCGACCGCGGCCCGCGCCGGGAAGGCGGCGGCGACCGTGACCGTGGTCCGCGCCGTGACCGCGACGATCGCCCCCCGCGGCGCGACCGCGAGGAAGGCGGCCGTGACAACGGCAACGAGGACCGGGGCCCCGCCCCGGACCACATCCCGGCGTTCCTCAAGGACGATTGAGGTTTGTGAGTCCCTGCGCAGGCAGGGACCTCGTGCCCCATGTCAGCGCTGGCCGCCCGCTGCATCGCTCGCGCCGGGGCTCGCGAAAACAAGGCCGTGAGGAGCGATCCTCACGGCCTTTCTCATGCTCCCGGGTTCGCCCGCTGCACCGCAGGCCGCCGGCGGCGCCGCGAATTTCCGCCGCTCGGCGGCTTCGTTGCGCCGCCGAACTTGATTTGCGCCCGGCCCTTGCCGCACAGTGGCGGCGGATGGCGATTCTCGGGGACATGGGCAGCAACGACGCACCCGAGGTGCCGGCGACGCTGGGCGACGTGCTCTACGCGCGCCCCGGAGCGCGGGTGCCCGAGCGCGAGTGGGCGGCGCTGGTCGATGCGGTTGCCGCAGGCGACGAGGCCGCTCTGCATGCTCTCTACGAGCGGGGCAACCGCGTGGTCTTCACGCTGGCGCTGCGGATCACCGCCAATCGCGAAACCGCCGAGGAGGTTACCGTCGATGTGTTCCACGGCGTCTGGCGCGGCGCCTCGGGATATGATCCGGCGAACGGCACGGTGCTCGGCTGGATCATGAACCAGGCCCGGTCGCGCGCGATCGACCGCGTGCGCTCGGACAACCGCAAGAAACGCAGCCCCGAGGCCGGCAACCCGCCGCCTGAGGAGGAAGTGGCCGACCCGCGGGACCTGTTCGAGCAGCGCGCCGAGCGCCGGGCCGTGCGCGAAGCGGTGGCGGCGCTCGCCCCGGGCGAACGCGAGGCCATCGAGACGACGTATTTCGCCGGGCTGACCCACGCCGAGGCGGCGGCGCGGCTCGATCAGCCGCTCGGGACCATCAAGACCCGCATTCGCTCGGGATTGCACAAGCTGCGGCACACGCTGGCCGCGGAGGCGGACAGCCCATGAACCGGCCCGATCCGAACCGCTGCTCACACGTCGACACCACCGCCGCGCATGCGCTGCAGGTCCTGCCGATGAGCGAGCAGGCCGCCGCCGAGGCGCACATCGGCGCGTGCCCGGAATGCCGCAGCGAGCTGGCGGCGCTGCGCCCGCTGGTCGCGCGCTTCGCCGCCTGGCCGACGGACGTGCTGCGCCCGCCGGCGGCGCTGCAGGCGCGCCTCGCCGAGCGCATCGCCGGGGACACCGGCCGGGACGTGGTCCACCCGCGGCCTTCGGGATGGACCGAGCCGGAGTGGGAAGCGGTCGCGCCGGGGATCGAATGCAAGCTGCTCGCGGTCGACGACGAGCGCGACCGGATCAGCATGCTGGTGCGGCTCGCGCCCGACGCCAGCTACCCGCCGCACACTCATGCGGGCGTCGAGGAACTGCATCTGCTCGACGGCGAGCTGTGGATCGACGAGCGCAAGCTGTTCCCCGGCGACTACAACTACGGCCCGCCCGGAGCGAGCGACCAGCGCGTGTGGAGCGAGACCGGCTGCACGTGCGTGCTGGTCACCAGCACCCGCGACACGCTGCGGTGAACCTTTGATGGCTTGATTTCACCGACCGCGCCGGACAGTCCCTCGGCGCGGGTCACAGGCCGGCCCATACCGGCACGCGAAGCAGCGACACGGTTTTTTCTTGCCTGCGCACGCTCTCGACCAATCCAAACGCCTGCGCTTGACGTATTAGGGATGTGAGCGAAGGCCCGATCCCAGACCGCTGCGCGCACGGCGACACCACCGCCGCCTACGCGCTGCAGGTCTTGTCGACGAGCGAGCAGGCCGCGGCCGAGGCGCACATCGGCGCGTGTGCCGAGTGCCGCAGCGAGCTGGCGGCGCTGCGCCCGCTAGTCGCGCGCTTGGCGGAGTGGCCGAGCGACGTGGTGCGCCCGCCCGCGGGGCTGCAGGCGCTACTCGCCGAGCGCATCGCCGCGGACACTGGCCGCGAACCCGCCCAGCCGCCGCCTTCGGGATGGACCGAGCCGGAGTGGGAAGCGGTCGCGCCGGGGATCGAATGAAAGCTGCTCGCGGTCGACGACGAGCGCGACCGGATCAGCATGCTGGTGCGGCTCGCGCCCGGCGCCAGCTATCCCCCGCACACCCATGCCGGCGTCGAGGAGCTGCACCTGCTCGACGGCGAGCTGTGGATCGACGAACGCCCCCTCTCCCCCGGTGACTACAACCACGCCGCGCCGGGCTCGAGCGACCAGCGCGTGTGGAGCGAGACCGGCTGCACGTGCGTGCTGGTCACCAGCACCCGGGATGTCCTGCGGTGAACGCGCCGAAGCTGCCCAACCTGACCCATTGCGGCTTGCCGGGCATCGACCTGGTGCCGGTGGGCATGCACGCCTGCCACTTCTACAGCAATCGCGAGCAGCTCGTCGGCGCGGTGGTTCCCTACATTGCCGCGGGGTTGCGGGCCAACGAGCGCTGCATCTGGATCACCGCGCCGCCGCTGCCTGCGCGTAAGGCCGAAGAGGCGCTGCGAGCGGAATGCGACGGCGTCGACGGCGCCCTCGCGGCCGACGCGCTCACGATCGTCGACTTCGACGAGTGGTACGCCAGTTGCGAGGGCCTCAAGGGGCTCGATGTCGTGCGCCTCTGGCTCGAGTCGGAAGAGCGCGCCCTTGCCGACGGATACAAGGGCCTTCGCATAACCGGGAACATCAGCTTCCTCGAACCGGGCGAGTGGAGCGATTTCGTCGAGTACGAGAAGGCGGTCAGCGCACGGCTGACCGGCCGGCGCATCGTGGCGCTGTGCAGCTATCCGCAGGCGCAGGCCAGGGGCCATGGGCTGAGCGATGTCCTCCATGCGCACCATTGCGCGTTCGAGCGCTCGGACGCCGATTGGCAGGTTGCCGCGACCGCTCCGCGCTAGCGCCGTCGATGGCCGGCTGGATGACCGCGACGCCCCGGGGTGACCGGCGTGCGCTTCGCGGGTAAAGCCGCGAAGCGATGATCGCCCGCGAGCTTCTCGGCACCGCGCGCGCCCCCGGCGGCGAGGAGCTGCGGCTGTTCGCGCACGGCCGCGACTTCATGATCGTGCTGGGCCAGAACGAGCTGATGAGCACGCGCATGCGCGGCTCGGAAGAGGCGCTGGCGACGATGACGCTCGATCGCCTCGCCGCGCCCGCGCCGCGCTTGCTGATCGGCGGCTACGGCATGGGCTTCACCGTGCGCGCCGCGCTCGCCGCGCGGCCGCGCGTGCGCGTCACCGTCGCCGAGCTGGTCCCCGAGATCGTCGCCTGGGCGCGCGGGCCGATGGCCGAGGTCACCGCCGGCTGCCTCGACGATCCGCGGGTGACGCTGGGCATGGGCGACGTGCTGGCGTGGATCGACGACGCCGCCGACGGCACCACCGCGCCCTACGACGCGATCCTGCTCGACGTCGACAACGGCCCCGACGCGCTGGTCCACGAGCAGAACCGGCGCATCTATTCGTTCGCCGGCCTGCGCGCCGCCAAGGCCGCGCTGGCGCCGGGCGGGGTGCTGGCGATCTGGTCGGCGGCGCGCGATCCGGCGTTCACCCGGCGGCTCGACAAGGCCGGCTTCGCGGTCGAGGAACTCGAGGTGCGGGCCCGGCCGAACAACAAGGGCCCGCGCCACACGATCTGGTTCGCGCGGGCGGCCTAGGCAGCCGGCCGCTGGAAGCGCAGCGCGCCGAGGTAGTCGATCTTGCCGATGTCGAGGCCCTTCGCGCGCAGGATGCCGTAAGCCATGCTGGCGTGGAAATAGAAGTTCGGCTGGCTGAAGCTGAGCAGGAAGTCCTCGGCGGTGAAGTCGAGCCGCTTGGCGCCGATCTCGAAGCGCATCGGCCGGCCGACGAAGCCTTCGAGCTCGTCCTCGGCGACGCTCTCGAGCACCGCGACCGCGCCGTCGAGCCGCTCGCGCATCTCGGCCAGGGTCTGCGGCAGGGCCTCGCCGAAATTGGGCGAGAACAGGCCCTGGCGCAGCGCCTCGATCGCGCCCTGGCTGTGCACCGCCATCGACTTCACCTGGTAGGCGAACGGGAACATGTCCTCGATCAGCCGGGCCTCGACCAGCTCGGCTTCGGGAATCCCGGAGCCGGCGGCCTTGTCGAGCCAGTTTCGCCCGGCGCCGAGGATCTGCAGCCAGCTGGGAACGACGGCGGCGTGAAGCGACAGCGGCATCTCGAAGGTCTCCTGGCGAGTCGGTTGCGCCGCCCATAGACGCGCCCGCGCGCCTCTGCCAAACCGCGCGCAAAGGAGGAACGGGCGCGATGGAACAGCTCACCGGCAAGGTCGCCTTCATCACCGGCGGGGCGAGCGGCATCGGCCTCGGCATGGCGCGGGCGTTCCTCGAGCAGGGGATGAAGGTCAGCCTGGCCGACTGGAACGACGCGCACATCGCTCAGGCGCGCGAGCAGCTCGCCGGCAGCAACGCGGTGCATTTCGTGCGCTGCAATGTCGCCGAGCGGGATTCGCTGCGGGCCGCGGCGGACGAGACCCTCGCCGCGTTCGGCAAGATCCACGTGCTGTGCAACAACGCCGGGGTCAACGGCGGCGGCACGGCCGCGTCACCCGACTTCGACGAGTGGGATCGCGCGCTCTCGGTCAACCTCGGCGGCGTGGTCAACGGCGCCAAGATCATCGCCCCGATCATCCGCCGGCAGGGCGAGGGCGGGCATGTGGTCAACACCAGCAGCATGGCCGGCGTCGTGCCGCTGCCCGGCCTCGCCGCCTACTCGACCGCCAAGTACGCGGTGCGCGGCTTCTCCGAGAGCCTGCGGATGCAGCTCGCCAAGGACGGCATCGGCGTCTCGTGCCTGTTCCCCGGCGCCACCCGCACCGCGCTGGTGCCGCTGCCCGAGGACGATCCCGAGCACGTCAAGGAGGACGGCGCGCCGCAGTTCCTGCGCGACCTGTGGGACGCGATGCGCGCGGCGATCGATCCGCTCGAGACCGGCCGCGCGGTGGTCGAGGCGATCAAGGCCAACCGGTTCTACGTGTTCACCAACCGCGAGTTCCTCGACGAGGTCAGGCAGCGCCACCGCGAGATCGAGGACGCCTTCCCCGAGCAGGATCCGCCGCCGGGCCGCGTCAGGTTCGAGACGATGCGCGCGGAGATGGTCCGCAACCTGATGGCTCCGGGCAACCGTCCGGTGCCGCAGCAGGGCGATAAGGATTTCGCGCTCGACCTCGGCTCAGCGAGCCCGGCCGGGGGCCAGTAGCCGGGGCGAGGGAACCGCCGGCCGCGCGCGAGGTTCGCAG
Source organism: Croceibacterium sp. (assembly GCA_035626815.1). Lineage (GTDB taxonomy): Bacteria > Pseudomonadota > Alphaproteobacteria > Sphingomonadales > Sphingomonadaceae > Croceibacterium_A. The sequence goes on along the minus strand of DASPMY010000035.1, from coordinate 14,304 downwards.
CGCCATGGCCGATGAGACCGACAGCGCCGCGATCCTCCACGTCGGCAGCTACGCCAAGGCGGGCGGGCGCGGCCTCTACCGCGTCGCGCTCGGCGCCGACGGCGCGCTGAACCTCGGCGAGGCGTACGGCGGGGCGGCCAACGCCTCGTTTGCGGCCGAGGCGAGCGGCCGCTGGTACGTCGTCGACGAGATGGCCGGATCGCTCGCGGTGCTCGGCCGCGGCGACGCCGGCTGGCGGATCGACCGACGCAGCGCAACCGGCGGCGGGCAGCCGTGCTACGTGGCGATCGATCCACAGGCGCAGCGGCTGGCGGTGGCCAACTACGGCAGCGGCTCGCTCGCGCTGTGGCGGCTCGACCGGGACGGCTGGCCGGCCGATCCGCCCGACGTGTGCCACAGCCGCGGCAGCGGCCCGGTGGCCGGGCGGCAGGACGGGCCGCACTGCCATTGCGCGGTGTGGGCTCCCGACGGGCGCTCGCTCTACGCCACCGATCTCGGCGCCGACGCGATCCTGCGTTTCACCCCCGGAGCGAAGGGCGCGCTCGGCGCGGCCGAGACCGCCTGGCGGGCGCCGCCCGGGTCGGGCCCGCGGCACGTGCTGTTCCACCCGACGGCGCCCCTGGCGGTGCTGGTCAGCGAGCTCGCCAGCCGGCTGACGACGTTCGCGCTCGCCGACGACGGCTTGCGCGAGATCGACAGCCGGTCGACGCTGCCCGAAGGGTTCGCCGGCGACAGCCTCGGCGGGCACCTCGCGCTCGGCGCGGGCGGCGCGCGGGTCTACGTCACCAACCGCGGCCACGACAGCATCGCCGTGTTCGCGCTCGACCGCGCGGGGCGCAACGAGCTGCTGGAGCACGTCGCGAGCGGCGGGGCCTCGCCGCGCCACCTGCTGCTGCTCGAGGACCTGGCGCTGGCGGTGGTCGCGCACGAGCACGACGGCACGCTGGCCTCGTTCCGGATCGCGGAGAACGGCCGCCTCGCGGCGACCGGCCATCGCGCCACCGTGCCCGGCGCTTGCTTCGTGCTGCGCGCCTAGCGAGCGGCCGCGCGCATTCGCGCTTCCCTGCGGTCGGCGCGCATGGCATCCCGGGCCAGGCACAGCGGGGAGGGACGGCGTGGCGACATCATTCAGCGAGGCGATCGCGCGCCAGCCGCTGCGTCCGTTCCAGTGGATCACGATCGCCATCTGCATGCTGATCCTGGTGTGCGATGGCATGGACCTGCAGCTGCTGGGCATCGTCGCGCCCCTGGTGATGGCCGATTTCGGCGTCGACCGAGGGACGTTCGGCGTCGCGATGATGGCGGCGCTGATCGGCTTCGGCCTCGGCGCCTGGGCGGGCGGCTGGCTCGGCGATGCGATCGGGCGGCGCTACACCCTGGCGATCTCGGCGGCGGTGTTCTCGCTCGCCACGATCGGGGCGGGGAGCGCCGACGGGGTCTGGTCGATGGCGTTCTGGCGCCTGCTCGGCGGGCTCGGCTTCGGCGGCGCTTATGCCAATGCGCTCGCCATGGCCGGCGAATGGGTGCCCGACCGCTGGCGCCCGGTCACGGTCAGCACGCTGTCGGTGGGAACCCCGGTGGGCGGCACGATCGTCGGCTGGATCGGCCCCGATATCGCCGCCGCGCGGGGCTGGGACGGGACGTTCACGATCGTCGGGCTGGCGACACTCGCCGTGGTCGTGATCGTGCTCGTCGGCCTGCGCGACAGCCCTTCGTTCCTCATCGCCCGGGGCAAGCGCGCCGAGGCCGGGAAGAATTCCCGGCTCGTCCTGCGCGAGGACGTCGACCTGGTGGCGGAGCGGCACCAGACCGACAGCGCCGAGGGAGTCTCGATCGGAGTCTGGCACGCCAGCAACGTGCGGCTGAACCTCGGCATCGGCGTGGCGTTCGCCGCCGCGGCGATGGTCGCCTACGGCATCCTGAGCTGGTCGACGACGTTCCTCACCACGGCCGGCTTCACGCTCGAGGATGCGGGCAACGCGGTCTCCATCGGCGGGATCACATCGATGGTCGGCTCGATCCTCGTCGGCATCGTCATGCGGCAGTTCGGCTCGCGCATCGTGATGACCTCGCTCAGCGCGATTCTGGTCGTACTGATGATCGCGCTCGGCATGGCGGTCGAGGCGTTGCCGGCCGCCCCCGATGCCGGGGAGCGCCTGCTGGTCACCTCGCTGATCGGCGCCGCCGGCGCGGTGTTCAGCGCCTGCATTGCCGGAATGTACGTGATGATGACGGCGGGCTATCCGCAGAGCTGCCGCTCCGCCGGCATCGGCTTCGGTATCCTGATGAGCCGCGTGGGCGCCGTGAGCGCAACCGGGCTGGGCGGCGCGCTGCTCGAACTGGGCGGCGACAGCGTGATCCCGTTCTTCGCCGTGCTGACCGTCAGCGCGGCGCTGATTTCCGCCGCCGCGTTCGTCGTCGACCGGCACGTGCCCCCGGCGCGAACGGACCGGCGCGCGGACGCCGCGGCGTAGCCCGCCTTATCGCACCCGCGGCCCGCCGAACGGCAGCGGCGGCGGGGGGCGGCGGGCGCCGCGCGGGAGCTGCGCCTGGTAGGCCCGGCCGCAGTGCTCGACGCAGTACGGGAAGCCGGGGTTCACCTTGTCGCCGCAGAAATGGAAGTCGGCCTCGCCCGGGTGGCCCATCGGCCAGCGGCACACGCGGTCGTTGAGGTCGAGCAGGCTGGTCTTGTCGGCGATGTCCGGGCTCGGCTTGGCCGGCACCAGGCGGCGCGGGGGGGCCGGCGGGATCGGCGCTTGCTGGTCGCCGGGGCCCTGGCGCAGGAAGCCGCCGGGGCCGACCGAGACGACGCGCGGCATGTCGGGCGCGGGATGCGGCAGCGGCTGGCTCGGCGTGGCCTCGCCGGCGGGCGCGTCGTCGTCATCGGGCTCGCTGTCGGGCAGCGGCGCGGGCGATTTCGGCCGCGCCTTGGCGACCGGGCGCGCCTCGGGCTCCTTGGGCCGCGCGGCCGGCTTGGGCTCGTTCGCCTTGACCGGCGACGGACGCGCCTTGAGCCCCAGCCGGTGAGCCTTGCCGATCACCGCGTTGCGCGACACCCCGCCGAGCTCGTCGGCGATCTGGCTCGCGGTCGCGCCGCCTTCCCACATCTTGGTCAGCGTGGCGATGCGTTCTTCGGTCCAGCTCATTCGCGTTCCATCATTCTTGGCCCAATCGTTCGTCGCGCGGGCCCCGGCGATCCCGAGCTTCCGCACAAGGTGTTGCCAGCACGAGGAGGGACCGATACTCGGCCCGCATGGTCGATCAAGCCTCAACCGCCGTGCCGGAAGCGCCCGGGCAGGCGTGCGAATTCATCGACCCCAACGCAAGTGCCGGGCGCAGGTTTCCGCCCAAGGGGCAGCCGCAGATCACCGGATTTAACCGGATCGGGCTGTGGAGCCTCTATATGAAGGAGGTACGGCGGTTTCTCAAGGTCCAGACGCAGACGATCTGGGCCCCGGCGGTGACCACGCTGCTGTTCCTGGTGATCTTCACCGTGGCGCTGGGCGGCGCGGCGGGGCGCGGCGGGCGCGAGGTGCTCGGAGTGTCGTTCGCGACATTCGTCGCGCCGGGCCTGATCATGATGGGCATGATGCAGAACGCTTTCGCCAACTCGAGCTTCTCGCTGCTTGCGGGCAAGATCCAGGGCACCATCATCGACCTCCTGATGCCGCCGCTGAGCGAGGCCGAGCTGATGATCGGGATCATCGCCGCGGCGGTCACCCGCGCGCTGATGGTCGGCGCGGCGGTGGCGCTGGCGATGGCGCTGTGGCCGGGGGTCGACCTGATGGCGGCGCACTTGTGGGCCATCGTCTGGTTCGGCCTGATGGGCTCGACGATGCTGGCGCTGATGGGCCTGATGGCCAGCGTGTGGGCCGAGAAGTTCGACCACGCCGCGGCGGTGACCAACTTCGTCGTCGCCCCGCTGTCGCTGCTGTCGGGCACGTTCTACGTGATCGGCAACCTGACCCCGGCGTTCCAGGCGGTGAGCCGGGCGAACCCGTTCTTCTACATGATCTCGGGCTTCCGCTTCGGGTTCATCGGCGAAAGCGACATCGGCAACACCAACGAGGCGGTGATCGGCGCCGCGGTGGGCGCCGGCGTGCTCAACCTGGTGCTCGGGTTCGCGGCCTACCGGCTGCTCAAGAGCGGCTGGAAGCTGAAGAGCTAGGGGCGGGTTCTTCGAGACGGGCTTTCAGCCTGCCGCTTCAAGCCCTCCTCAGGACGAGCGGAAAGCAAACAGTCCTCCCCCGTTCGTCCTGAGTCTCGAAGGCCTAGTGCGTCAGGCTGCGGCGCAGGCGGTAGCGGCCGGAGACGAACGTCTCGAACAGTTGCGGCACGCTCGGGTGGTCGATCGGCCCGCCGGCGGTGTCGGCGAGCAGGTTCTGCTGGCTGACATAGGCGACGTAGGACGAATCGTCGTTCTCGGCCAGCAGGTGGTAGAACGGCTGGTCGCGGTCGGGGCGCATCTCCCGGGGGATCGCCTCGTACCATTCCTCGCTGTTGGCGAACACCGGATCGATGTCGAACACCACGCCGCGGAAGTCGAACAGCCGGTGGCGGACCACGTCGCCGATGGCGAAGCGGGCGCGCGCATGCAGCGGGGCCTCGATCCGGCGGCCGGCCTGCGGCGAGTAGAATTCCGAGCGATCCATGCGCGTGAGATATGAAGACAGCGGCCGGGGGACAAGGTTCCGGCCGGGACAATCCCCAGCCCGGCGACGAGCCGAGGCGGCGGGGGGTTGGCAAGCCCAGGAGCTTCGGCTAACCGCCTCGCTCCCGACCGCCGGGGCGCCTCGTTGCGCCCGACGCGCCTTTACGGAGAGGTGGCAGAGAGGTCGAATGCGCCGCACTCGAAATGCGGTTTACGGGCAACCGTAACGTGGGTTCGAATCCCACCCTCTCCGCCAGCCCTGGGTTCAAGCGCGCGGGGGGAACTGCGCCACTTCGGCGAAATCCGCGAGGTTCTCGCAGCCGATGACGTCGTCAGTGCCGGCGCGGACCCAGGCGTGCGCCTGGAGGCCGCCGCCGGCCCTGGCGACGCCGTAGTGGACGACGGCGGGCACCGCGCGGCGCCGCAGCATCCATTGCGCGGCGAAGCCTTGCTCGAGGCACTTGGCGCGCCAAGGCACGCGGCGGGCGCAGGCGGCGACGGCCCAGCGGACCGCGGCGACCTGCCGCAAGCGCTCGGCCTCGCCCGGCGGCGCGCCGTCGGGTCGGCGGGCGAGGGCGACGACGCGGCGGAATGGCAGCATGGCAACGGCGAGCGCGGTGACGGCGAGCGTGGCGGTCGCCTCGACCAGCAACGACCGCTCGGCCGGGGTCAGGCGGACGAACCGGGCGATGGCGGTCCGCATGCCTAGCGGTTCGAGCCGCTGAGCTTGCGCAGGAAGTGGCCCGCGGAGAGGCCGCGAAGCAACGCCAGGCGGTAGCCGTACATCACCTCGGGCCGCTCCCATCCCGCGGTCGGCCACTCGGCCGCCAGCCGCCGCAGCCGCTCGACGTCGAGCGTTCGCGCGGCGGGGCCGCAGGGCGCGAGCCGCTGGAGCTCCTCGTCCACCTGGCCGCGCGCCGCCGTCAGGCCTTCGTGCCAGTCGACCGCCTGGTAGCCCTTGAATCGTTCGTCGAGCACCGCCGGCGGCAAGCGATCGCTCAGCGCCCGCCGGCCGAGCGAGCGCGTCACGCCATCGCGCAGGAATTCCGCCAGCGGCAGCGACAGGCAGAACTCGACCAGCCGCTTGTCCGCGGTCGGGTCGCGCAAGTCGATGCCCCAGCCGCCCAACGTGCCCTTGAGGCTATTGCCGAGGTCGATCCGCCGCAGCACCCACGTGCGCATGGCGAGCCCGCTGCGCCACGGCCGCTGCGCGAAGTCGAGGTCGCGCTCGCGCGCCATCCGGTCGAGGTCGAGCTCGGCGACGCGCCGCGGATGGATCGCGCTGAAGCGGAACACGTCCGACCGTCCGTGGCGATGCTCGTAGAGGCGCCGCCACAGCCACTTGGGCGCGTAGGCGCCGAAAGCGTTGGCCAGCACCGCCATCCAGGTCATCGTCCCGTTGGCGACCAGTTGCGCCCCTTCGCGCCACAGCCGGACGAGCCGGCCGCCGCGAACCAGCTCGGCCAGCCGCTCGACCCCGGCGTAGCTGATCGTCATGTTGCCCATCTGCCCGGTCAGCATCACCGTCAGCCGGCGCTCGCGGGCCGCGGCGTTGATGTCCGACGCCCACACGAGGTTGCACAAGTTGAGGTTGGGGCGGTCGAACAGGTAGAAGTAACGGTCAAGGTCGGCGAGCGGCGAGCGGCCCGCGCCGCGGATGAGGACGTGCTCGATGTTCGCATGCATCGCCGCGGTCGCCGCCGCCAGCGGTCCTTCGTCGCCGATCCGGCCGGTCGGCGCCGGGCCGTCGTAGCCGTCGCGCGGAACCGAGGTGAAGGCGACCACCTTGCCGCCCTCGGCCGCGAGCAGCCGGGCCGCGGTCGCCGCCACCGCTCCGCTGTCGAAGCCGCCGCTGAGGTGCGCGCCGACCGCGCCGTCCGCGCCGCGCAGCCGGGCGCGGGTCGCCTGGTCGAGATGGTGGCGGAAGGCCTCGACATGGTCCCCGGCGCGCAGCAGCGGCAGGTTCTGCCGGGTCGGCTGCCAATGGCGGCGCTGGCTGACGCCGTCGCGCGTGACGATCGCGACGTGCCCGGGCCGGACCGTCTCGATGCCCTCGAAGAAGCTGGCCGAGCCGGCGGTGGGCATCAGCGTCAGGAACTCCGCCATCGCCTGCTCGTCGGGCGCGTAAGGCACTTCGGGCAGGGCGTGGAGGCCCTTGGGCATCGAGGCGAACGCGAAGTAGTTGGCGGCGCGGTGGTAGTGCAGCGGGCGCAAGCCGAGGAAATCGCGCGCCAGCAGCAGGCGCTGCTCGCCCGCGTCCCACAGCGCGAAGGCGAAATCGCCGACCAGCCGGCCGACCGCCGCTTCGCCCCACCGCTCGAGGGCGGCGAGCAGCACCCCGGCGTCGCACAGCCTGCCCGGGTGATCGAGCCGCAGCGCCGCCGCCAGCTCGTCGCGATTGTCGAGGCGGACGTCGGCGACCAGCGTCAGCCGACCGCCGGCGCCGTGCAACGGCTGGCGGTCGAACGCGTCCTCGGGCAGCGTGCGGAACAGGCACCGGCCCATCGCCATCGGCCCGGCCGACCCCTGCCGGGTGTCATGCGGCCCGTAGAGCCGCTGCGCCGCCAGCATCCGGCGGCAGGACTCGGCAGCGCCCGGCCGCTCGTCGAAATTCCAGCACCCGGCGAGCGCGGTCATCTCAGCGCGTGGGCTCGGCGACCAGCCCCTCGCTGCGCATGGCTTCGAGATAGGCGAGCACGTCGCGGCGGCACTCGGCGGGGCCGACGTCGTACTCCTCGGCCAGCTCGGCGCACAGGCTGTCGACCGAGCGCGGCTCCGCCAGCAGCGCCCAGATGCGCGTGCCGACCCCGTTGAGGCCGTAGCACGAGCCCTGCTCGACGCTCATGCCGATGAGCTCGTCGTCGACCATCGTGGTCATCAATTCGGCGTCGTTGCGGACGACGATGTCCGCCCCGGTCAGTCGCTTCGCCATGCCCGCTCCGTCATTCCTCGTCGTCGGCTTCGCTACTAGAGCGCCCGTCGCATGGCAATCAGCCGCCGTCGAGGATGTGCCGCTCGAGCAGCGCGGCCTCGCGCTCGAACACCGCGTAGCCCCACGCGCGGCGGGCCTGCCACACCTCGGCGCCGGCGAGCAGCAGCGCGCACTGGCGGAAGTTCTGCGCCGCCAGCCCCATCGGCCGCACGTAGATGTCGCGATAGGTTTGCGCCATCGCCGCTGCCATCGCCCGGTGCCCGCTCAGCCGGGTGAACGCGGTGTCCTCGCCGTCGTCGGCGCGCGTCAGCAGGTACAGGCGGCGGAACGGGACCGGACGCGGATCGCCGGCGGGCGGCAGGGGAACGTGATACTTGTCGAGGCCCTCGATCGCCCGCTCGAGCGAGGCGCTGTCATGGCCGAAGGCAAGCGCGGCGTCGCCCCACAGCTTGAGCCGGGGCAGCCCGGGCCAGGCGAGCGGCGTGCCGTCGGCGGCAAAGCTGACGACGCAGACGTCGTCGCACAGCACCTCGTAGCCGGCGCGGGCGAAGTGCGCCGCCAGCGTCGATTTGCCGGCCCCGGAATCGCCGGCGAAGGCATAGGCGCCGCCGCGCGCGACGACCGCGTTGGCGTGAAGCGGCAGCAGGCCGCGCTGGTGGCTGAGGATGCCGAGCGCCGAGCCGAGCATGAACAGCCGCAAGTTGCGGTCCGAGCCGCCGGGCACCTGGTCGACGACGATCTCACGCCCGCCGGTGACGAGATAGCGCGCGACCCCCTCGACCGTCAGCAGGACGGCGTCGCCGGCGACCTGGATGCCGCGCTCTTGCGGGCCCGCGCCGGGCAGCATCTCGGGCACCGGCCCGCGGCGGATCGTGACAACCTCGCGCTCACCGTCGTCGCTCGCCGCGGTCAGCTCGAGCGCGAGCTCGGAGCGCAGGCGGAAATCGAAGCACGAGTAGAGGTGCTCCGCCGCCATCGCCTCAGTTCACCGCAGCGCGGTCGAGCGGGCCGCGCATCGCCGCGCCGATTTCGGCCCCGCCATCGGAGGCGCGGCCATCCTCGGCCGCTGCAGGGCGAGTGCCGCGCGCGGCTCGCGGATTCGGTGCGGCAAGCCCATCCTGTTCCATTCGAGTGTCTTTCGTATGCTCGCCCGCTTCACGCAACGGCGAAAGGTGGGGGCAGGGCCGGTTCGTGCGGACGCCGCAGCTACAGGCATCTGTCGCGGCGCTCGTGACGAGCGACCCCGGCTGTGCCGGGAATCAGATTTCCGCCAGCAGCCGCTTCAGCTCGGGCAGGTCGAGCGGCTTGTGCACGATCGGCACGCCGGCGACACGGCGCGTCAGGCTGTCCTGCGGGTTGCCGGTCATGATGGCGCCCTTGATGCGCGGCCACCGCTCGCGGATGGTCGCCAGCAGGTCCATCCCGTCGAGCCCGGGCATGGTGAAATCGGTCAGCACGAACTCGGGCGCCTTGCCCTTGCGCTCGAGCAGCGCGAGCGCGTGCTGCGCGTCGGCCGCGACCGTCACCCTGAGGCCGAGGTCGCGCAACTGCTCCGAGAGGATCTCGCGCACCCCTTCGTCGTCGTCGACCACCAGGATCGAGCCGATCCGGATGTCGGGGTGGTCGTCGGGCTTGACCCCGGCGCCGTTGGTCTTCTCGGCCCGCGTGGCCGGGAGGGTCATGGCGATCTCGGTGCCGTTGCGCGGTGCGCTGTCGATCCGGAACCGGCCGCCCGACTGCTCGACGAAGCCGGCGACCATCGACAGCCCGAGCCCGGTCCCCTTGCCGGCCGCCTTGGTGGTGAAGAACGGCTCGGTCACCCGCTCGATCAGCTCGGGGGGGATGCCGTCGCCCTGGTCGCGCACGCGAATCTGCAGGTACTCGCGCGGCTCGGCGGCGAGGGCAGTGTCAGCGGGCTCGGCGACCCGCTCGATCGAGACATCGATATGGCCGCCGTCGGGCATCGCATCGCGGGCGTTGATCAGCAGGTTGACCAGCGCCAGCTCGAGCTGGGCCTGGTCGACGTAAAGCAACAGGCCGCTGTCGGGAATGTGCCAGCAGATCGTCACCTGGCCGCCGAGCGCGTGGTCGACCAGCCCGGCGACGGCGTCGCACAGCACTTGCGGCTCGACACTCGTCGGGCTCAGCTCCTGCTTGCGCGCGAAGGCCATCAGCCGGCGAACCAGCTCAGCCCCGCTCTGGGCCGCGTGGCGCATGTGCTCAAGGATTTGCTGCTCGCGCTCGCCGAGCTGGAGGCGCGTCTCGAGCAGGCGCAGCCCGCCGAGGACCGCGGCCAGCAGGTTGTTGAAGTCGTGCGCGACGCCGCCGGTCAGCTGGCCAAGCGCCTCGGACTTGCGCGCCTGCACCAGCTGCTGCTCGAGCTCGCGCTGGGCGGTGACGTCGATCAGCGTCCCGACCCATGCTCCCTCGGTCTCGGCCGAACGCACGCACTGGTCGATCACGTGGATCGCCGTGCCGTCCTTGCGCGCCCAGCGATAGTGCGAGGTCACCGACGACGCGCTGGCGTCGGCCAGGCGGCGTTCGAGCGCGTCGGCGTCGGCGCCGACAATGCGGTCGCACCAGCGCAGCTGCCCGGAGGCCAGCCCGTGGGCGTCCTCGCCGACGATCTTGGCCACGTCGCCGCCGACGAAGCGCCGCCTGAGGCGCCCGCGCTCGTCGAAATTCGCTTCGTACAACGCCAGCGGCAGGGCTTCGAGGATCGCCGCCTGGCGTAGCCGCGAGTGCTGCAGCTCGCGCTCGACCGCCAGCCGTTCGCTGTCGGCCTCGAGCTTGGCTTCGCGCAGCTCCTGCTCGGCCCTGGTCTGGTCGGCGATCTGCTGGCGCAGCACGAACAAGTCGACGAATACGGCGACCTTGGACTTGAGAACCACCGGATCGACCGGCTTGAACACGTAATCGACCGCGCCCATCGCGTAGCCGCGCATCAGGTGCTCGGTTTCCTTGTTCACCGCCGACAGGAAGATGATCGGGATGCGCGCGGTCTGCGGCCGTTCGCGCACCAGCTTGGCGGTCTCGTAGCCATCCATCTCGGGCATGAACACGTCGAGCAGAATGACCGCGAATTCCTCCTTGAGCAGCTCGCGCAGCGCTTCGCGCCCCGACGGCGCGGTGACCACGTCGGCGAGCGGCTCGAGCACCTCGGACAGCGCCAGCAGGTTGCGCTCGTCGTCGTCGACCACCAGGATCCGCGCCCGCGCCGATGCGCTGGCGGGCGGCGCATGCAGCGGACGGGCGACGGGAATGACGGTCATCCTCCGCCGGCTCTTCAGGCGGCGTTCTGCACGGGCGCCGGCCGACCGGGCACCGCGTCGGCCTTGGAGCGGCCGATCCACACGCGCATCAGCGCCAGCAGCAGGTCGATGTCGACCGGCTTGGCGATGTAGTCCGAAGCGCCGGCATCGAGGCATTTTTGGCGGTCGCCCTTCATCGCCTTGGCGGTGACCGCGATCAGCGGGATCCCGGCCAGTTGCGGATTCGACCTGATCCGCTGCATCGTCTCATAGCCGTCCATCTCGGGCATCATGATGTCGATCAGGGCGACGTCGATGCCCGGGTTGCGCTTGAGGATGGCGATGCCTTCGGCGCCCCGCTCGGCGTGCATCACCTCGGCGCCGTGCGCCTCGAGCACGCTGGCCAGCGAGTAGATGTTGCGGATGTCGTCGTCGACAATGAGCAGCCGGGTGCCGACCAGCTCGAGCGAAGGGGCCTGCCGCGGCGCGGCATCGGCGCGCGCGGACGCCTTGCGGCGCCGGCGCTTGCCTTTGCTCGAGAAGCTCTCGGCGATCGCGTCGAACAGCCGCGCCAGCTCGTCCTTGCCGGCCGGCTTCTCGATCACCTGGGTGGCGCCGAGGGTCAGCGCGTGCGCCGCCTGCTCGGCCCCGGAGATGACGTGGACCGGGATGTCGCAACTTTCCGGATCGTGCCGCAGCAGGTCGAGCAGCACGAAGCCGTCGATGTCGCTGAGGCCGAGGTCGAGCGTGATCGCGCTCGGCCGCATCTTGCGGATCATCGCCAGCGTGCCCGAGCCGGCGGACGAGATCACTCCTTTCAGCCCGGCGTCGTGCGCCACCTCGAGCAGGATCGAGGCGAACGTCGGATCGTCCTCGACGATCAGCACGAAGCGGTTCTCGCCGAGGTCGTCGCGATCGTCCTCGATGCGGCGCTCGCCGGGCGTTTCGCTGCCCGTCTCCGGCCCGATCGAGGGCAGCGCCAGCCCGGGAGCGACGCCGGGCGCCTTGGTCGGGATGTAGAGCGTGAACGTCGAGCCCTTGCCGGGCGCCGAGCGGACCTGGATCTCGCCGCCGAGCAGGCTGGCGATCTCGCGGCTGATCGACAGGCCGAGCCCGGTGCCGCCATACTTGCGGCTGGTCGTGCCGTCGGCCTGCTGGAACGCCTCGAAGATCAGCCGCTGCTTGTCCTCGGGGATGCCGATGCCGGTGTCGGTGACCTCGATCTGGACCGCGCGGTCGGCCTCGCCGAGCACCGGGTGCGACGGGCTCCACCCGCCCTGGGCCAGCCGCACCGCCAGCGTGACGCTGCCGTCGGCGGTGAACTTGAAGGCGTTGGACAGCAGGTTGAGCACGATCTGCTGGAGCCGCTTCTCGTCGGTGCGGATGGTCTCCGGCAGCGCCTCGTCGAACTCGACCTCGAACCTGAGCTGCTTTTCCGAGGCGAGCTGGCGGAAGGTCCGCTCCATGTGCTGGCGCAGGCCGTGGAGCGACATCTCGCCGATCTCGATCGCCACCGTGCCGGATTCGATCTTCGACAGGTCGAGGATGTCGTTGATCAGGTTGAGCAGGTCGGTGCCGGCGCCATGGATGGTCCGCGCGAACTCGGTCTGCTTCTCGTTGAGGTTGCCCTGCTGGTTGTCGGCCAGCATCTTCGACAGGATCAGCAGCGAGTTGAGCGGCGTGCGCAGCTCGTGGCTCATGTTGGCGAGGAACTCGGACTTGTACTTCGAGGTCAGCGCCAGCTGCTCGGCCTTTTCCTCGACCGCGCGGCGGGCCATGTCGATCTCGAAGTTCTTGGCCTCGACCTGCTTCTTCTCGTTCTCGAGCAGCTGGGCCTTCTCCTGCAGCTCCTCGTTGGTCGCGTGGAGCTCCTCCTGCTTGGTGGTCAGCTCGGTCTGGCGGCTCTGCAGCTCCTGCGTCAGCAGCTGCGATTCCTTGAGCAGCTCCTCGGTGCGCATGGTCGCCGCGATCGTGTTGAGCACGATGCCGACGGTTTCCATCAGCTGGTTGAGGAAGGTGTGGTGCGTTTCGTTGAACTCCTCGAACGAGGCCAGCTCGATGACCGCCTTGACCTCGTCCTCGAACAGCGCCGGAAGAATGTTGATGTTGGCCGGCGAGGCCGAGCCGAGGCCCGAGCCGATGCGGATGAAGTCGCCCGGCACCTGGGTCAGGCGCATCGGGCGCTTGTCGGCCGCGGCCTGGCCGATCAGCCCCTCGCGCAGCTCGAACTTGGTCTTCAGCTCGTCCTGCCGGTCGGCGCCGTAAGTGGCGACAAGGTCGAGGCTGGGCCCGGTCTCGTTCTCGTTGGCGACGTAGAACACGCCGTACTGCGCGTTCACCAGCGGCGCCAGCTCGCTCATGATCAGGTTGGAGATCGTGGTCAGGTCGCGCTCGCCCTGGAGCATGCGGCTGAACCGCGCGAGGTTGGTCTTGAGCCAGTCCTGCTCGGCGTTCTTGAGCGTCTGATCCTTCAGGTTGCGGATCATCTCGTTGATGTTGTCCTTGAGCGCCGCCATCTCGCCCGAAGCCTCGACCGAGATCGAGCGCGTCAGGTCGCCCTTGGTCACCGCGGTCGCCACTTCGGCGATCGAGCGCACCTGATTGGTCAGGTTGGCAGCGAGCTGGTTCACGTTGTCGGTCAGGTCGCGCCACAGTCCGGCGGCGCCCGGCACGCGCGCCTGGCCGCCCAGGCGGCCCTCGACGCCCACTTCGCGCGCCATGTTGGTCACCTGGTCGCCGAAGGTCGAGAGCGTCTCGATCATCCCGTTGATGGTCTCGGCGAGCGCGGCGATCTCGCCCTTGGCGTCGAACGTCAGCTTGCGCTTGAGGTTGCCCTGGGCGACCGCGGTGACGACGTCGGCGATGCCGCGCACCTGGTTGGTCAGGTTGGTCGCCATCAGGTTGACGTTGTCGGTCAGGTCCTTCCATGTGCCGCCGACGCCGGGCACCTGCGCCTGCCCGCCGAGCTTGCCCTCGGTGCCGACCTCGCGCGCGACACGCGTCACCTCGCTGGCGAAGCCGTTGAGCTGGTCGACCATCGTGTTGATGGTGTTCTTGAGCGCGAGAATCTCGCCCTTCACATCCACCGTGATCTTCTTGGACAAGTCGCCGCGCGCCACGGCGGTGGTCACGTCGGCGATGTTGCGCACTTGGCCCGTGAGGTTGTCGGCCATCAGGTTGACGTTGTCGGTCAGGTCCTTCCAGGTTCCCGCCACGCCGCGCACTTGCGCCTGGCCGCCGAGCTTGCCTTCGGTGCCGACCTCGCGCGCGACGCGCGTCACCTCGCCGGCGAACGAGTTGAGCTGGTCGACCATGGTGTTGATCGTGCTCTTGAGCTCGAGGATCTCGCCCTTCACGTCGACGGTGATCTTCTTGGACAGGTCGCCGAGCGCCACCGCGGTGGTCACCTCGGCGATGTTGCGCACCTGGCCGGTCAGGTTCGCCGCCATCGCGTTGACGTTGTCGGTCAG
>DASPMY010000034.1:0-48969 GCA_035626815.1 Croceibacterium sp. | reverse complement strand
GTCGACAAGGTCAACGGTGAACCGCCCGAGAACTCGAAGCACAAAATACTTTTCGAGAACCTCACCCCCTTCCACCCGACCGAGCATCTGAAGCTCGAGCGCGACATCAAGGCGGAAGAGAATTTCACCGGCAGGATCATCGACATCATCGCCCCGATCGGTAAAGGTCAGCGGGGCCTGCTCGTCTCCCCGCCGAAGGCCGGCAAGACCGTGCTCATGCAGCACATCGCGCACGCGATCACGGCGAACCATCCCGAAGTCATCCTGATCGTGCTGCTGATCGACGAGCGTCCGGAGGAAGTGACCGAGATGCAGCGCTCGGTGAAGGGCGAGGTGCTCTCCTCCACCTTCGACGAACCCGCGTCGCGGCACGTGCAGGTCGCAGAAATGGTGATCGAAAAGGCGAAGCGCCTGGTCGAGCACAAGAAGGACGTCGTCATCCTCCTCGATTCCATCACCCGGCTCGCGCGCGCCTACAACACGGTCGTGCCGGCCTCGGGCAAGGTGCTGACCGGCGGCGTCGACGCGAACGCCCTGCAGCGCCCGAAGCGCTTCTTCGGCGCCGCGCGCAACATCGAGGAAGGCGGCAGCCTGTCGATCATCGCCACCGCGCTGATCGACACCGGCAGCCGCATGGACGAGGTCATCTTCGAGGAGTTCAAGGGCACCGGCAACTCCGAGATCGTGCTCGACCGCAAGGTCTCCGACAAGCGCATCTTCCCCTCGCTCGACGTCGGCAAGTCCGGCACGCGCAAGGAAGAGCTGCTGGTCAGCAAGGACTCGCTGTCGAAGATGTGGGTCCTGCGCCGCATCCTGATGCAGATGGGCACGGTCGACGCGATGGAATTCCTCCTGGACAAGATGAAGGATTCCAAGACCAACGAGGACTTCTTCGCGACCATGAACCAGTAAGCCCCCGGCTTATCCCGCGCCCTTCCCGGCGCGGGTTTGCCTAGTGGCGCCGCGGCGGTATCCTTGCGACTCGGCTCACGAGAGTGCGGGAGACTCGATTCATGCGAAGCCTGTTGATCGCCGCCGCGCTCGGGCTCGGCTGCACAGCAGCTTGCGCGCGGGCGCAGGATTCGGCCAGCGCGCAAGCTTCGGCGGCGAAATACCAGACGCGGGTGTTCGAGGTGCCGGCCGGATCCCGCCCGCATGACGCTTCGCCCGGGCCCGAGGGGAAGATCTGGTACACCGGGCAGCGGCGCGGCACGCTCGGCATCATCGACATCGCCAGCGGCGAGGTCCGCGAAGTCCCGCTCGGCGAAGGCTCGGCGCCGCACGGCGTGGTGCTCGGCCCCGACGGCAAGGCGTGGATCACCGACGGCGGACAGAACGCGATCGTCCGCTACGACCCGGCGAGCGAGTCGATCGACGTGTGGAAGCTGCCGGCGGACAGCGGCTACACCAACCTCAACACCGGCGCGTTCGACAAGGACGGCGTGCATTGGTTCACCGGCCAGAACGGCATCTACGGGCGCGCCGACGCCAGCGGGCAGGTGGCCATCTGGAAGGATCCGGAAGGGCGCGGCGCCTACGGAATAGACGACACGCCCGATGGCGAGATCTGGTACGTCTCGCTCGCCGGCAGCCATCTTGCCAAAGTCGGCCGCGCCGACGGCTCGGTGACGATCGTCCAGCCGCCGGACGAGAACCCCGGGCTGCGCCGGGTGTGGGCGGATTCGAAGGGCGACTTGTGGATCACCGGGTGGAACAACGGCAAGCTCTACCGCTACCGCCCGGCCGACGGCAGCTGGGCGTCATGGATGCTGCCCGGCGACAAGCCGCAGGCTTACGCGGTCTACGTCGACCAGCGCGATGACGTGTGGGTGACCGACTTCGCCAGCAACAACACGCTGGTGTTCGACATCGCCAGCGAGACGTTCGTGGCGACGATCCCTGGCAGCGGCCCCAACGCCCAGGTCCGCCAGATCCTCGGGCGCGGCAACGAGATTTACCTGCCCGAATCGGGCCTCGATCGGCTGATGCTGGTGACGGTCGCCGAGTGAAGGCTCTCGCGCCGCCGGTGCTGCTGGCGGTCGCTGCCTGCATCCAGGCGGCGGAGCCCGCGGTCGATGCGGCGACGCTGGCCGCGGGCGAGCGGGCCTACCAGAAATGCTATGCCTGCCATTCGCTCGACGGGCCCGATCCGAGCACGCAAGGGCCGTCGCTCAAGGGCCTCGTCGGCCGACCTGTCGCCGCCGAGCCGGGCTTCGCCTATTCGCCCGCGCTGCGCGCCTATGCGGCCGAGCGGCCCGTGTGGACCCGCGAGGCGCTCGACGCGTTCATCGCCGATCCGCAGGCCGTGGTGCCCGACAACGAGATGGGCTTCTTCGGCATCCGGAACGCTGACGAGCGCCGCGCGCTGATCGAGTACCTGGCGCGCTCCTAGCGGAGATGCTCGGCGAAGAATGCCGCGGTGCGTTGGTCGGCGAGTTGCGCCGCCTCGTCGCTGCGCCGCCGCCCGAGCTCCGTGGCGAAGCCGTGGTCCTCGCCCGGGTAGTCGTGCAGCGTCACCCGCGGATGGTCGTCCAGGCCCTCGTGCATCGCCCGCTGGACCTCGGGCGAAACGAAGCCGTCATTGCCGGCGATGTGCAACATCAACGGACGGGCGATGGCGTGCTTCTCGTGGAGCAGGTTGTCGATTCCGACCGCGTAGTATCCGACGCTGGCGTCGGCGTCGGTGCGCGCCGCGACCATGAATGCCAGCCGTCCGCCGAGGCAGTAGCCGACCGCGCCGACCCTGGCCACGCCGAGCGCGTTGCGCGCGTGGCGGATCGTCGCCTCGATGTCGGCCACGCCCTGGTCCTGGTCGAACCGGCCCATCAGCGCGAGCGCGCGCTGGAACTCGGGCTCGACGTCGGGATCGAGCTCGACGCCCGGCTCGATGCGCCAGAACAAGTCCGGCGCCAGCGCGAGGTAGCCCTCGGCCGCTAGCCGATCACACTTGCGGCGTATCCCGGCGTTCACGCCGAAGATCTCCTGGATGACCACCACGCCCGCGCGCGGGGCGCCGTCAGGCCGCGCGCAGTAGGCCGAAAAGGTTCCAGCGCCGTCGAGGGTGGTAATGCGGACCGTCTCGCTCATATAGGCTCCTCCGGGCTTCCCGTGACGGACTGAAGGGACTTCGCCGATGAAGGTCAATATCGAGATCGACTGCACGCCTGACGAGGCACGCCGCTTCATGGGCCTGCCCGACGTCGAGAAGGCCAACGCGGTCTACGTCGATGCCTTCGCCAAGGCGATGCAGGGCGCCAGCAACGTCGAGCAGATGCAGGAATACGCCAAGCAGCTCGCGCCGATGGGGCAGATGGGGCTGAAGATGTTCCAGACGTTCGTCGAGAGCGCGCGCAAGGCGAGCTCGGAGCGTGCCGACGAGGGCGCCAAGCCCGACGCCTGAAGGCATGGACACGATCTTCGCGCTCTCCAGCGGCCCGCCGCCCGCGGGGATCGCGGTCGTCCGCGTCAGCGGAAGCGCGGCGGGGGCGGCGCTCGAGGCGCTCGCCGGCAGGCGTCCGCCGCCGCGCCGGGCGACGCTGGCCGAGCTGCGCGAAGCCGCGGGTGAGTTGCTCGACCGGGGCCTGGTGCTGTGGTTTCCCGGTCCCGATACTGTCACCGGCGAGGATCTGGCCGAGCTGCATCTGCATGGCGGCCGCGCCGTGATCGGCGCGGTCGAGGCGGCGCTGGCGGCAATGCCCGGCTTGCGCCGGGCCGAGCCGGGCGAGTTCACCCGCCGGGCGTTCGTCAACGGCCGGATCGACCTCGCCGAAGCCGAAGGGCTGGCCGATCTGCTCGAGGCCGAGACCGAGATCCAGCGGCGCGCCGCCGTCCAGCTGGCCGGGGGAGCCCTGTCGCGTCAGGTCGAGGGCTGGCGCGAGCGCCTGCTGGCCTTGTCGGCGCGGCTCGAGGCGGCCCTCGATTTCGACGACGAGGGCGATGTCGGCCCTTTGTCGGGCGATTTCATTGGGGAGATCAACGCGTTAGGCGAAGAGATCGGCCGCGCGTTGGCTGCTCCGGCCGCGGAGACGCTGCGCGAAGGCTTCCGGGTCGCGCTGGCTGGGCCGCCCAATGCCGGGAAATCGACGCTTTTCAATGCGTTGGTTGAGCATGAGGCGGCCATCACTGCGCCCTCCGCCGGCACCACACGCGACGTCATCGAGCGGCCGGTCGCGCTCGCCGGCATCCCGTTCACTTTCGTCGACATGGCCGGCCTGCGCGATCCGGGATGCGATGACGTGGAAGCGATCGGCATGGCGCGCGCTCGGACGGAGATCGAGCGGGCGGACCTGGTTCTCTGGCTGGGGCCGGAAGGCGAAGGCCCCCGTGGGGCGTGGGAGATCGAGCCGCGCATCGACGAAGCGCTCCGCCCGGCCAAGGCCTCGCCGCGCTACCGGGTCTCCGCCGTCTCGGGCGCCAACCTCGCCGCGCTCAAGCACGGGCTGGTCGAGCATGCCGCGGCCGCGCTGCCGCGGCCGGGGGAGACGGCGCTCAACCGGCGCCAGCGCGCCTTGCTGGCCGAGGCGAGCGCGGCGCTGGCCGAGGTCGATCACAGCGACCCGCTCCTGCAAGCCGAGGCCCTGCGCCGCTCTCGAGTGGCTTTCGATCGGCTGCTCGGGCGCAGTTCAACCGAGGACGTGCTCGACGCCCTGTTCGGGCGCTTCTGCATCGGAAAGTGACGTGTTTCACGTGAAACGGCGATTTGACGGCGCCGCGCGGGGCGATAGAGGCGCGGAATGAGCGGTTTCGACGTCCTCGTGATCGGCGGTGGCCATGCCGGCTGCGAAGCGGCGGCAGTGGCGGCGCGCATGGGCGCGCGGACCGCGCTCGTCTCGTTCGACCTCGATGCGATCGGCGCGATGAGCTGCAATCCCGCTATCGGCGGGCTCGGCAAGGGGCACCTGGTCCGCGAGGTCGACGCGTTCGACGGGCTGATCGGGCGTGCGGCCGACGCGGCGGCGATCCATTACCGCATGCTCAATCGCTCGAAGGGCAGCGCGGTGTGGGGACCGCGGGTGCAGGCCGATCGCAACCTGTTCAAGGCCGCCGTGCAGCGGATGATTGCCGCGCAGCCGCACTTGGAGACCATCGCGGGCGAGGCGGCGGCGCTCGTCATCGAGGGCGGCACCGTTCGCGGCGTCGCGCTCGCCGATGGAACGCGGCTCGCGGCGCGCGCGGTGGTGCTGTGCACCGGGACGTTCCTCGGCGGGACGCTGTTCCGCGGCGAGGAGCGCATGACCGGCGGGCGCATCGGCGAGGCTTCGGCACAGCGACTCGCGGCACAGCTGCGCGAGGCCTGCTTGCCGATGGCGCGACTCAAGACGGGCACGCCGCCGCGGCTCGACGGACGCACGATCGACTGGGCCCGGCTCGAGGAGCAGCCGTCCGATCCCGAGCCGTGGACGATGTCGGCGCTGACTTCCGCGCGGGTGAACCCCCAGGTGTTCTGCGCGATCACCCGCACGAACGCGCGGTCGCACGCGATCATCCGCGACAACCTGCACCGCTCGCCGCTGTTCACCGGGGCGATCGACGCGTCGGGGCCGCGCTATTGCCCGTCGATCGAGGACAAAATCCACCGCTTCGGCGACCGCGACGGGCATCAGGTGTTCCTCGAGCCCGAGGGCCTCGCCACGCCCCTCGTCTATCCCAACGGCATCAGCACGTCGCTTCCGCCCGAAGTGCAGCTGGCGATGCTGCGGACGATGGAGGGGCTCGAGCGGGTGGAGATGGACGTGCCGGGCTATGCGGTCGAGTACGATCATGTCGATCCGCGCGCGCTGGGGCCGGACCTGCAGGTGCGGGCGATCCCCGGGCTGTATTGCGCCGGGCAGATCAACGGCACGACCGGATACGAGGAAGCCGCCGCGCAGGGCCTGTTCGCCGGGATGCGCGCCGCGGCCGCGGTGCTCGGGCGCGAGCCGGCGCCGCTCGACCGCGCCAACAGCTACCTGGCGGTGATGGTCGATGACCTCACGCTGCACGGCGTCAGCGAGCCCTACCGCATGCTCACCGCGCGCGCGGAATACCGCTTGCGCCTGCGCGTCAACAACGCGGCGACGCGGCTGACCCCGCTGGCGATTGCCGTCGGCTGTGTCGGAAATGAGCGCCGCAGCTGGTTCGAGCGGCGAGAGGCGGCGCGGGCGCGGTGGGAGGAAGCGCTCGCGCAGGAGGTGCCGGCGACCGCGTTGGCCGTTGCCGGCTTGCCCGTTCGTCGCGATGGCGGGCGCAAGTCGCTCGCCCAATGGCTGCGCTTTCCGGACGTCGAGCTGGCAAGCCTGCGCGACTGGCTCAGCGACGATCTCGAGGGGGAACTGGCGGTCGAGATGGCCGAGGACGCGGCCTATGCGCCCTATCTCCAACGGCAGGAAAGCGAGTTGCGCGAATTGCGGGCGAGCGAGGCGGTGCCGCTCGCCGGCGACTTCCCCTTCGCGCAAGTGCCGGGACTGTCGAACGAGATGGTCGAGCGCCTCAGCGCGGCCCGTCCGGCCACCCTGGCTGCGGCGGCGCGCGTGCGCGGCATCACCCCGGCCGCCCTTGCCGCGCTGCTGGTTCACGCCCGACGGCGCGCGGCATGATCGACAGCGAAGAGGCCGCGCGCCGCTTCTGCGCCGAGCGCGTCGGACCGGCAGCGATGGCTCGGCTCGAAGCGTTGGCCACCAAGCTGGCCGAGGAGAATGCGCGCCAGAACCTCGTTTCGGCCGCGAGCCTGGCGCTGATCTGGCAGCGCCACTTCGCCGACAGCCTGCAGCTGCTCGACCACGTTCCACGTGAAACAGGCCCGTGGCTCGATCTGGGCAGCGGCGCGGGTTTTCCCGGCGTGCCGTTGGCCATTGCTCGTCCCGACACGGCCATGATTCTGGTCGAGTCGCGCAAGCGGCGAGTCGACTGGCTGGTGCGCGTTGCGTCCGAGCTCAAGCTCGAAAACTGCCGCGTAATCGGTCGTCGGCTGGAAAAAGTGGACAGCTTTCCGGCGGGCGCCATCACCGCACGGGCGTTCGCCCCGCTGGACAAACTGCTGGCTTTGTCCGCCCGCTTTTCCACACCGTCCACCCTCTGGCTGTTGCCCAAAGGCCGATCGGCGGCGCAAGAACTGCTCGACCAGCGCCGAGAGGTGCGCGAGATGTTTCACGTGGAACAGTCGCGCACCGACCCCGGCGGCGGCATTCTGGTCGGACGAGGGACGCCACGACTGCGATGATCCGGATTGCGATTGCCAATCAGAAGGGCGGGGTCGGCAAGACCACCACCGCCATCAACATCGCCACAGCCATGGCCGCCGCGGGCTGGAAAACGCTGCTGATCGACCTCGACCCGCAGGGGAACGCCTCGACCGGCCTCGGCATCGAGGCCGCCAGGCGTGAAAAGTCGAGCTACGATCTGCTCGTCGACGAGGCCGCGCTCGACGAGTGCATCGTCGACACCGCGATACCCGGACTAGGCGTGGTTCCGGCCACCGTCGACCTGAGCGGGGCGGAGATCGAGCTGGTCGCGGTCGAGAATCGCACCGGGCGCCTCGGCGCCGCGCTGGCCGGCCATCGCGGGCACGACGTCTGCTTCATCGACTGCCCCCCGTCGCTCGGCCTCCTGACCCTCAATGCCCTAACGGCGGCCGATACGCTGCTCGTCCCGCTGCAATGCGAATTCTTTGCTTTAGAAGGACTTAGCCAGCTCTTGACGACCGTCGAGCAGGTCCAGCAGCGGTTCAATCCGGATCTCGGCATCGTCGGCATCGCGCTGACGATGTTCGACCGCCGCAATCGCCTGACGGACCACGTCGCCGACGACGTGCGCGAATGCCTGGGCAAGCTGGTGTTCGATTCGGTCATCCCGCGCAACGTGCGCCTGTCGGAAGCCCCGAGCCACGGGTTGCCGGCGCTGGTCTACGATCACTCGTGCGCCGGGAGCCGTGCCTACATGGCGCTCGCGCGCGAGCTGATCGGGCGCCTGCCGCAACAAAGGAAAGCCGCATGAGCACCGACGACAGGACCGATTCGCACCCCGCGCAGCGGCGCCGGCTGGGCAAAGGGCTGGGCGCCCTGCTGGGCGAGGCGCGGCGCGAGGAGCCGCTGGTAACGGATGGCCGCCCACACGCGGCAGGCGAGGTGGCGGCGGCCCGGCACGACGGGCTCGCCAACCTGGCGGTGGCGGCGATCGAGCCGCATCCGGATCAGCCGCGCCGGCAGTTCAACGAGGAAGCGCTCGAGGAGCTCGCGGCGTCGATCGGCAAGCGCGGCGTGATCCAGCCGGTCATCGTCCGGCCGCTTGCCGGCGGCCGCTACCAGCTGGTCGCCGGCGAGCGTCGCTGGCGGGCCGCTCAGAAGGCGCAACTCCACGAGATTCCCGCGCTGATTCGCGAGCTCGACGAGCGCGACGTGATGGCGCTGGCGCTGATCGAGAACATCCAGCGCGAAGACCTCAACCCGGTCGAGGAGGCGCGCGCCTACCACCGACTCGGCGAGCGCGACGACTTGCCGCAGGCCGAAATCGCGCGCCTGGTCGGCAAATCACGCAGCCACGTTGCCAACATGCAGCGGCTGCTGACCTTGCCGACCGCGGTGCTCGATCACCTCGAGGCCGGACGGCTCGACATGGGCCACGCCCGCGCGCTCGTCGGCCGCGACGACGCCGAAGCGCTGGCGCAGCGCGCGATCGACCAGCACCTGTCCGTGCGCGAGGTGGAAAGGCTCGCGCGGAGGAACGCGGCCGAGCCCGGCGGGAGGCGCCAGGCCCGGCCGCCGCGGGATCCAGCGGACGACGCCGATATCGTCGCGGTGCAGAACCACCTCGAGGAATTCCTGGGCTTGCCCGTGCGCATCGCCGCCGACACCGATCCGCGCTCGGGCGCGGTGACCATTCGATACCGTACGCTGGATCAGCTCGATCTGATCTGCCAGCGGCTGACCGGGGGCGGCATCTAGGCGAACGGGCTTACGCAAGAACACCTAGAATTAACCATGTTTGCCGACCAAGCCTGAACACCACGCCGCTATTTACCCTTCTCGGCGGGCCAAGATCCCGTTCGGCGGGCGCAGCATTCTGCCCGCGAGCAGTGTTCAAGCTTGGAAGGGGTAACAACATGAAATCCATTCTTCGTTCCGCCGTGGCGGGCATGGCGATCGCCTCGTTCGGCTTCGCGTCGACCGCTTCGGCCGCGACCACCGATTCGGCCGACGTCACCGCCGAGATTCTCAGCACACTTTCGGTCGACATCGATCTGAACGCCGACACGCTCGACTTCGGGACGATCGCCGACAGCGGCATCGCTGCCCCGACGGCCGTGACAGTGGCCAGCGACGGCAGCTTGTCGTCGTGCGGCGCCAGCCTGGTCTGCGCCGGCACCACCGCCGCTCCGACGTTCAACATCACCGGCCTCACTGGGGCGCTGGTTGGCGTGTCGTTCGTCAACCCGAGCGAGACCCTGACCTACGGCGGCGTCGTGCCCACTGGCATGACCGGCACGATGAGCGTCGGGACCTTCACCAACAACCTCGTGGGCAACCAGATCACGCTCGACGGCACCGACTCGTTCAGCGTCGGCGGCACGCTGACCGTGAACCCGCTGCAGGCGCCGGGCGTGTACAACGGCACGCTCAGCGTCTCGGTCGCCTACAACTAAACTGCAATATGCCCGCCGGCGCCTCGGCGCCAGCGGACTCGAGGGCCGCTCCGCCTTGCCGCGGGGCGGCCCTTCTCTTTGGCTCCGGCGCGATCGCGGTTTACGCCGAATTAACCCTGCCTGCTTAGGCGTTAGCCCATACGCGAAGTCCCCTAGCAAGGGGAACGAGGGGGGATCCATCGATGCGCTTTGCTGACGTTACCTCGTGGCGCCTGGGGGGCGCCGCACTGGCGGCAATGATCGCCTGCGCCACGCCAACCCCACTGGCCGCGCAGGGCGACCTGCTGATCGCCCCGACGCGCCTGGTGCTCGACGGCCGCCGCGGCGGCGAGGTCATTCTCTACAACATCGGCAGCGAGGAGGCGACCTACCGCGTCACGCTCGAGCTGCGCCGGATGACGCCCGAGGGCGAGCTCGAGCCGGTCGCCGAGAGCGCTGCCAACGCGCTCGAGAAGGCCTCGCTCGAGATGATCCGCTACGCGCCGCGCCGCGTCACCCTGCCGCCGTCCGAGCCGCAGGCCATCCGCATCAGCGCCCGCCCCGGAGCCGAGCTGCCCGACGGCGAATACCGCGTGCACATGTCGTTCGCGGCCGTGCCCAAGGTCAAGCCGCTCGAGCCCCCCTCGGCCACGCCGGAGACCGGCCTGGTGATCAACCTGACGCCGATCTACGGCATCACCATGCCGATCATCATCCGCAAGGGGCAGCTGGAGGTCACCGCGGCGATCGCGAACGCGCGGCTCGAGGAAAACGAGCAGGGGCCGGCCTTCACCGTCGACATCGCCCGCTCCGGCGAGGCCTCGGTCTATGGCGACCTGCTGGTCTATCGCCAGGGACAGGACGAACCGGCGTTCGTTGCTCGCGGCATCGGCGTCTATCCCGAGATCGATCGCCGCCACTCCACGTTCGGCCTCTCGCCCGAACAGGCGGCGGCGATGCGCGGTCCGGTGCGGGTCGAACTGCGCCAGCCGCTGCAGGACGGCGGGGCGCTGATCACGGCGCTCGACGCCGTCCTCGGCTGAGCGACGGAGCCGTCCGGCACGGATCGCGACGATGCAGGGGATTCGCCATTGGCGCCGCAAGGCCGTCGCGGGTATCGCGGCGGCCGTTGCGTTGCTGGGGGCGCATAGCGCGGCGGCGCAAGCGGCGGCCTACAGCCCCAGCGAGGAAGACTTCGTCCTGCTCCAGATGCAGGTGAAGAAATACCGCCTGCTCAACGAGATCCGCGGCTACCAGACCCCCGGCGGCATTTGCGTCGACCTGGCCGACGTCATTCAGTCACTCGACCTGCCCATCCGGCTCGACCGCAAGTCGCGCCGCGCGACTGGGTGGGTTTTCGCGGAAGGCCAGACGTTCACGATCGAGCGCGACTCCAATACGGTACAAATCGTGAACAATACGCGTCCGCTGCAGCCCGGCGAGCTGTACGACACGCCCGAAGGCTGGTGCGTCGACACCGCCGCGCTCGGCGGCTGGTTCGGAGTGACGTTCCAGCCCGACATGCGCAATTCGGTGCTCGTGCTCGACAGCGAACGGCCGCTTCCGTTCATGCAATCCATCGAGCGCAAAAGTCGCGCGGCGCGACTTCGGCCCGAGCGCGACGCGGACCTGTCGGCCTACCCCCGCGCCAATCAGCCCTACGCCATGTGGCGCATGCCGTCCGTCGACGTGATGGCCCGCTCCGACTACCGCTCCAACGCCGGCTCCAGCCGGCTCGACACGCGCTACGAAGTCTTCGCCAGCGGCGAGGCCGCCCGGGCCAGCTTCGACCTGCGCCTCGCCTCCGATGCCCGCGGCGCGCCCGAAAGCGTGCGCCTGCGCGCCTACCGGGTGGATCCGGACGGGCACATGCTCGGCCCGCTCAGGGCCACCCAGGTCGCCGCAGGCGATGTCGAGCTGCTCTCGGGCAACCTGGCGGGCGCGCCGGGCATCGGGCGCGGGGTGTTCCTCAGCAACCGCCAGCTGCAGCGGCCGAGCCGCTTCGGCACGACGATCATGCGCGGCACCTTGCCGCTCGGGTGGGAGGCCGAACTCTATCGCAACGGCCAGTTGCTGGCCTATCAGGGCGCCAATCCCGACGGGCGCTACGAGTTCGAGATCAGCCTGGTCTACGGCAACAACGACCTCGAGGTCGTGCTCTACGGGCCGCAGGGCCAGATTCGCCGCGAGACCCAGTCCATTCCGGTCGGCCTCGGCGCGGTCCCGGCGGGCAAGCTCGAGTACTGGGCCGGGATCATCCAGCGCAACCGCGATCTGATATCGTTCGGGCGCGGGCCGCCGGGCGCGGCGGTCGACCGGGGATGGCAGTACGCCGCCGGCGTGCAGTATGGCCTCGATCGCCGCACGGCGATCGGGGCGAGCGGCCATTCGCTGTTCATCGACGCCGCGCGCCGCGATTATGCCGAGCTCAGCCTGCAACGCGCGGTCGGGCCGATGCTGCTCAACCTGACCGGCGCCCAGGAAGTGGGTCGCGGCCGTGCCTATCGTGCTGAAATGCTTGGAAAGGTGGGTCAGGTCAACGTCCAGGCGGAAAGCTTCTTCGTTGACGGCGGCTACACCAGCGGCCTCGTCGGCAAGGACGATCGCAGCGCGCATCGGGTGCAGTTCGACACCATCGTCAAGGCCGGGCGGACGCCGGTCCCGCTGTCCGCCGGCTTCCGCCGGACGACGCAGCGCGACGGCAAGGAAGTTAACGAATTCCTAACGCGCGCTTCGCTGATCCTGCCGCGGATGGCCTTCACCGGCTTCGTCGTCCACCGCGACACAGAAGGCGGCACCGGGTTCGAGGACGGCACCGAGGTCGGCCTGCTGGCCAACACCCGGTTCCTCGGCATCTCGGCGCGCGGCGAGGCCTCGTATCGCCTGAACGGGCCGCAGCGCGGGTTCGATTCGGCCAGCGTGACGCTGGAGAAGGCGCTCGACGACCGCTCCGACTTGCGGCTCGACATCGAGCACACCGCCCGTACGGGGCTCACCGAGTTCGAGCTCGGCTACGTCCGCCAGTTCCGCCAGCTCGCGCTGCGCGGCAGCGGCCGGCTCGACACCGCCGGCGGAATCGGTGCCAGCCTGGCGCTGGCGTTCAGCTTCGGGCCGGACCCGCTCGGCGGCGGCTGGCGCATGTCGAGCGAGAAGCTCGCCCAGCGCGGCCAGACCGCCGTCGCGGTGTACCTCGACGAAGACGGCGACGGCCGCCGCTCGCCAGGCGAGGAGGCGCTCCCCGGGGTCGGCATCACCGCCGGCCCCAACGGCACGTCGCAGCCGACCGACGCCGACGGCCACGCGTTCGTCGAAGGGCTGCAGCCGTATGACAAGGTGCTCGTCTCGCTCGACGAATCGACCTTGCCCGATCCGTTCCTGGTGCTCCGCGGCAAGGGCTTCGTCGTCACCCCGCGTCCGGGCGTTCCGGCGGTGATCGAGCTCGCCGTCTCGCCGACCGGCGAGGTCGAAGGCGTGCTCAACTCGCCGGAGGGCACGCCGCTCTCCGGCGCCGAGCTCGAGCTGCTCGGCGAGAACGGTGAAGTCGTCGCCAACACGCTGAGCGAGTACGACGGCTTCTTCCTCTTCGAGCGCGTCGCCTACGGCCGTTACCGGCTGCGGCTGGCGGCCGACAGCGAGCGGGCGCTCGGCCTCACCGCCGGCGAGCTTGCCGGCGCGATCGAGATCGGTCCCGAGCAGACGGTCGAGCGGCTCGGCACGTTGCGGCTACGCGCGCCGGCATCGGTCGCCCGGGCGCGCGATCCTCCTGCCGGCGGCTCGCCGTGAGGCGGGCCGGCTACTTCGTGTAACGGACGCGCTTGTCCGGCGCCGGCTGGATCCGCACGCGTTTCTCGCGTGGCGGGACGGTGCGGCGGGCGACCGGCTGCTCCTCGACGTACTCCTCGACCACTTCCTCGCAGCCGCAGCCGGGGCGGCGTTCGCGCATGATCGGCACTTTCACCCACATCACGGGGCCGGGATAAGGATAGGCGTAGCCATAGCCATGTCCGTAGCCATGCGCGTCGGGGCCGGGCGGGTGGCCGTAGCCGCCGCCGGCGAACGAGCGCTCGTAGCGGGTCAGGTACGCCTCGCATTCGTCGAGCCGGTCGTCGTAGCGGTCGCGGTCGTCGGCCTCGCCGATGGCGCCGCCGATGGCGCTGCCGGCCAAGGCGCCGACGCCGCCGCCGATCAGCGTCCCGCCGAGGCGCGAGCTGTCGAGGATGCGGTTGCCGGCGACCGCGCCGGCGACCCCGCCGAGCACCCCGCCGATGATCTCGCCGCGGCGTTCGCCGCGATCGTCGTAATAGACCCGGCGGCAGTCATCGAGCCAGGCGGCGCGTTGCTCGGGCGAATAGCCCATGCGCGGAGCCGCAGCCGGATAATGCCCGGCCGGCGGAGCGGCCTCTCGCCACTCGCCGGGGTGAGCATCGGGGTCGCCATACGGCTCATCGTCCTGCCAGCCGTCGTGCTGCCACTCGGGGCCGGGCAATGGCGGGGGTGCGCCGGGATCGTGCTGGGCCAGGGCCGGCACGGCGTTGCCGGCGAGCAGGGCGGCGGCGAGCAGCGAGGCGGAGCGAATGGTCATCGTCGGGTCCCCTGTGCGGGCGGGCCGGCCTGAATCGCCGGCCGCGCGCGTTAACCCGGAATTTAGTATGCCCGCGCCCGCAAATCCCAAGCCCCGCGCCGCCGCTGTCCCGAATCGGGGCGCTCAGATGCGGTCGGCGACGAGGCCGGCCAAGGTCTCGATTCCCGCCCGGTCGTCGTGGTCGAAGCGGCCGGGCAGGGGGCTGTCGAGATCGATCACCGCGACCACCGCGCCGTGCCGCATCACCGGCACGACCAGTTCCGAGCGGCTCGCGGCGTCGCACGCGATATGCCCGGGAAAGGCGGCGACGTCGGCGACGATCTGCGTTTCCGCCCGTGCCGCCGCCGTCCCGCACACGCCGCTGCCGAGTGGGATGCGGATGCACGCCGGCTTGCCGCAGAACGGGCCCAGCACCAGCTCCTCGGCGATCTGCCGGTAGAATCCGGCCCAGTTGAGGTCGGGCACGAGCTGCCAGATCAGCGCCGCGATATTGGCCATGTTGGCGACGCCGTCGGGCTCGCCCGCGGTCAGCGCATCGGCCGCGCTGGCGAGCTCTCGGTAGAGCTCCGGCTTGGTCAGCGAGGAGTCGGCGGCGAAGTCGTACATCGCGCCGCTCCTAGCGCGCGAAGCCGTTGCCGCAAAGCGGGCCATGGCTTATCCAGCGGCGCATGAGGATCCTCAAGAAAATCGCCATCGGCCTGCTGGTCGTCGTCGTCATTCTCGCCGTCGCCGGCTGGTGGGTGCTGCGCGGCGATCCGGCCGAGTACAGCCTCGAGCAGGTCACCGGCGCGGACCCGCTCCTGGCCGAGCCCGATCCGCAGACGATCCCCACGGTCGCGGTCGCCGAGCCGATCGGCTGGCCCGACGGCTCCGCGCCCGAGGCCGCCCAAGGCCTGGCGGTCAACCGCTTCGCCGAAGGGCTCGAGCACCCGCGGATCATCTACGCGATGCCGAACGGCGACATCCTCGTCGCCGAGAGCAACGCCCCGGCGCGGATCGTCGCCGGCGGCAACGCGGTGACCAACGCCATCGCCGGATTCCTCTTCCGCCGTGCCGGCGCCGCCGTGCCGTCGCCCGACAAGCTGGTGCTGCTGCGCGACGCCGACGGCGACGGGGTGGCCGAGGCACGGCACGAGCTGCGCAGCGACCTGTCGTCGCCGTCCGGAATCGCCTGGCGCGACGGCAAGCTCTACGTCGCCAACCACGATGCGGTGCTGCGCTTCGACTACGCCGAAGGCGCCACCGCGATCGCCGGCGAGCCGGTCAAGCTGATGGACCTGCCGCCGGCGGGCAACCACTGGATGCGCAATATCCTGCTCAGCGAGGACGGCACCAAGCTTTACATTGCGGTCGGCTCGGCGTCGAACATCGGCGACGGCGGCATGGAGGCGGAGGAAGGCCGCGCGGCGATCCACGAGCTCGATCTCGCCAGCGGCGAGTCGCGGATCTACGGCTCGGGCCTGCGCAATCCGAACGGCCTCGCGTGGAACCCGTGGAGCGGCGAGCTGTGGACCACGGTCAACGAGCGCGACCAGCTCGGCTCCGACCTGGTGCCCGATTACCTGACCAACGTGCCGATCGGCGCGCAGTACGGCTGGCCGTGGCTCTACTGGGGCGAGAACGTCGACGAGCGCGTCGAGCGCAATGTAGCGCCGATGCCGAACTTCCTCACCGAATACAGCCGCACGCCCGAATACGCGCTTGGCCCGCACGTCGCGGCGTTGGGTCTGGCGTTCACCCGCGAAGGCTCGCGCCTCGGCGAGGCCTTCGGACAAGGCGCGTTCATCGCCCGCCACGGCTCGTGGAACCGCAAGCCGCCGGCCGGCTATGACGTCGTCTTCGTGCGCTTCGACGCGCGCGGCAACCCGCTCGGCAAGCCGGTCCCGGTGCTGCGCAGCTTCCTCGCCGGCGACGGCCAGACGCACGGCCGGCCGACCTGGGTCGCGTGGGACAAGACCGGCGCCCTCCTGGTCAGCGACGACACCGCCAACATCATCTGGCGGGTCACCGCGCCCGGCGCGGCGGCGGGCAGCGCCCCGCAACGCGCCCGGAGCGAGCGAATGCCGCCGCAGACCGAGCTGCGCGATCCGACGCGGATCAGGGCGGACCCGCCGGCCCGGTAAGCCCGCGGCGGCCGAGCGCGAGCGGCTGGCCTGCCCGCCCGGCCAGCTCGGTCACGAAATGCCAGGCTACCCGGCCGGAGCGGGCGCCGCGGCGCTTGGCCCATTCGAGCGCCTCGGGCTCGTCCCACTCGAGCCCGAATTCCTCGGCATAGCCGCCGACGATGGCCAGGTATTCGTCCTGCGAGCAGACGTGAAAGCCCAGCGACAGCCCGAAGCGGTCGGCGAGCGCCAGTTGGTCGTCGAGCGCGTCACGCGGGTTGAGTGAATCGGAATCCTGCTCGGGCCCATGCCGGGCGACGATCGCCCGGCGGTTGGATGTGACCGCCAGGCGCACGTTGCCCGGGCGCGCCTCGACGCCGCCGTCGAGCCAGCTGCGCAAGTGTCGCGGTCCGGTCGCATCGCCGGGGGCGAAGCCGAGGTCGTCGATGAACACCACGAAGTGCCGCCCGAGCGGGGCCAGCGCGGCGAACAGCTGCGACAGCGACGCCACTGCGTCGGTGGCGACCTGGACCAGCGCGATGCGGCCCGGCTCGGCCTGTTGCGCCGCCAGCACGGCCGCGCGGATCAGCGCCGACTTGCCCATCCCCCGCGCGCCCCACAGCAGCATGTCGTGCGCCGCGTGCCCGCGGGCGAGGCGCAGCACGTTCTCGGCGGCGACGGCCTTCTGCTGGTCGATTCCCCGCAGCAGATCGAGCCGCGGGGCCTCTATGCGCGGCACCGGGCGGGCGGCGCCGTGGTCCCAGACGTAAGCCGGATAGGCGCTCCAGTCGGTCCGGCTCCCGCCGCCGGGCTTCAGCCGCTCGAGAATCTCGGCGAGCCGGGCCAAGGGATCGTCTTGGTCATTCATCGGCGGCTGGACTATAGCGCGCCGCGATGGGCGGCAAGCTGACCGAGACGGTTGTGGCGGACGATGCGGGCATCGAGCGGGCCGCGGCGATCCTGTGTGCGGGAGGTCTGGTCGCGGTGCCGACCGAAACCGTCTACGGCCTCGCCGCTCGAGCGGACCGGGACGAGGCGGTCGCCGGGATTTACCGCGCCAAGGGCCGGCCCGATTTCAATCCGCTGATCGTCCACGTGCTCGGCCAGGCCGAAGCTGCCGCGCTGGCGGATTTCGGCCATCCGGCGAGCCTCGTCATGGACGCGTGCTGGCCGGGGCCGCTGACGCTGGTCTTGCCGCGGCGGCCGGATGCGCCTCTGGCCCCGGCGGTGACGGCGGGCCTTTCCACCGTGGCCGTTCGCGCCCCGGCTCACCCCGTCATGCGAAGCCTGCTGCAAAGAACCGGGCTGCCGCTGGCCGCCCCGTCGGCCAATCGCAGCCAAGGGATCAGCCCGACCCGCGCCGAACACGTGGAGGCCTCGCTGTCGGGCCGGATCGACCTGATCCTCGACGCCGGCGCGAGCGAGTGCGGGCTGGAATCGACGATACTGGCCATACGGGAGGACGGCCGCTGGGAGGTCCTGCGCCCGGGCCCGATCGACGCCGATGCGCTGCACCGGCGCCATTTCGACAAGCCGCTAACAAGTGCGCCCGGTTCGGGGTCGATCGAAGCACCCGGCCAGATGGCGCGGCACTATTCCCCCGGCAAGCCGATGCGGCTCGGCGCGCGCGAGGCGCGCGACGACGAGTTCATCATCGGCTTCGGCCAGGTCACCGGCGATTGCTCGCTGTCGGCAGGCGGCGATCTCGCGCTGGCCGCGGCGCGGCTCTACGCCTGCCTGCACGAGGCGGCCGCGTCGGCGCGTCCGCGCATCGCCGTCGCTCCGGTGCCGGACGAAGGCATCGGCCGCGCGATCAACGACCGGCTGCGGCGGGCCGCCGCCTAATCGGATTCGGGTTCGACCGGCACTCCGGGGATCAGCGCCTGCATCTCGGCGTATGTGTTGCGCGCATCGACGCAGGCGTCGCGGTAGCCGTCCTGGCACCGCGCCATCTGCTTCTCGTAATCGCGCTGCAGCTTGCCGAGGCGCTCTTCGCGCTGGCGGATCTCGCGGCCGCGCTTCTGGTCGGCCTCGGACTGGCTGGTGGTGGCGAGGTCGACCCCCTTGCTGGCGACCTTCACCGGCAGCGTGGCGGCGCCAACCGCGGTGTCGATCGCGGTCTTGGCCAGGCAGCCGCCGAGCAGCAGCGGCGCCGCGGCGGCGAGAAGCAGCGAAACGGGGCGGATCATCGGGCGATTCCTTTCGCCGACGCCCCTGCCCCGTTCCGCGTGAGCAGGCAATGAACCGCGGCTAATCGGCGGGTTCGGCCTCGCGCTCGCACACCAGGCTGCCCGAGCCCATGCTGTTGACCTTGCACCGCGCCGATCCGCGCACGATCACGTCGCCAGAGCCCATGATGTTGGCCTCGACCTCGCCGTCGGAAGCGAACACCGCGTCGCCGGAGCCGGCGATGTTGACCTCGGCGCGCTCGACCTTGAGCTTGTCCATCTCGCCGCTGCCGCTTCCGGCGATCGACAGCTCGAGCCGGTCGGCCCGGCCCCCGGCGGTGTACGTGCCGCTGCCGGCGATCGAGACCTCGAGCGAGCTCGCGTCGACGTTGGGAGTCTCGAGCTCGCCCGAGCCGGCGATCGAGACTTCGGCTTCGCCCGCCAGCCGCTCGCTGGTCATGCGGCCGGAGCCGGCGATCACCAGCTTGCGCGGCGGCGGCATCGTGATCCGCACCGTGGCGGTGCCGCGGTCGTTCCAGTCGCCATGCTCGCGCATGATGCCGAGCGTGCCGCCCTCGAGCCGGAAGCGCATGCGGTCCGCCGCCTCGCCTTCGACGGTGACGGTGAACTGCGCCCCGTCGGTGATGGCGACGGTGTCGGGCCCCATCAGCGCAACGCCTTCGGGCGGGTCGCCGCCGAGGTCGAGCTCGGCGAGCGGCACGCCTTCGTCGCCGCTCCAGCGGAAGTTGCCGTCGCGGCAGCCGCTGGCGAGCGCACCCATCGCGGCGAGCGCCACGAACGGGCCCATGGTCCTGAAGAAGCGGTTCATCCGCATGTCGTGCCTCCGTGTTTGTGTATTACGGCGGCAATACAGGAACGCGGGCGCCGGCTCAATCGCGTTCGTCGATGCGCGTCGGTGCTTCGCCGAGCAACGAAAGGCCGCCCAGGTCTCCCTGAGCGGCCCGTGTGCACCGCGCTGTGCCGTTGTGCCGCCGCTCAGGCGACTTCGGTGCTCTCGTAGTACTTCGGAGCGTGGGTCTTGAGCACGTCGAGGATCTTGGCGAGCGCGGTCGGCTCGTCGGTCTTCTCCATCGCCGCCAGCTCGCGGGCGAGGCGGCTCGAAGCGGCTTCGAAGATCTGCCGCTCGGAGTAGCTCTGCTCGGGCTGGTCCTCGGGACGGAACAGGTCGCGGGTCACCTCGGCGATCGACACCAGGTCGCCCGAGTTGATCTTCGCCTCGTATTCCTGGGCCCGGCGCGACCACATCGTGCGCTTGACCTTCGGCTTGCCCTTCAGCGTCTCCATCGCTTCCTTGAGCGTCTTGTCGCTGGAGAGCTTGCGCATGCCGATCGCCTCGACCTTGTTGACCGGAACGCGCAACGTCATGCGCTCCTTCTCGAAGCGCAGCACGTAGAGCTCGAGCTTCATCCCGGCGATTTCCTCGCTCTGCAGCTCGACCACCCGGCCGACCCCGTGCTTGGGATAGACCACGTAGTCGCCGACATCGAAAGCGGGGGCATTCACAGCCATTGATTGTCCTTTCACACCGGCAGGCATTCGGTGGGGGTAACGCGCGTCAGCGAAGGGCAGGCCGCACGATCGATCGGCGGCCCGACTTGCCGGATTCTGCAACGCTGTTGGCGGGGGCCTGCCTTCCTTGTCCGCCCGCCGCCCGGGGAAGGACGGCAGTCGCGGGATTATATAGCAGATTCGCAACAAAATTGCCACCCCTGCCCAATTGCCGGGCAGGAGGCCGCAGATTCACGCGCAGCGAGACGCTGTCCTAGTCGCCTTCGCCGGGCTCCGGGGTGAAGAACTTCTCGAACTTGCCGTCCTCGCCCTTGTGCTCGTCGGCGTCCTCCGGCGGATCCTTCTTCTCGGTGATGTTGGGCCACTCGGCGGAATATCGGGCGTTCAGCTCGAGCCATTGCTCGAGGCCGCCCTCAGTATCGGGGAGGATCGCCTCGGCCGGGCACTCGGGCTCGCAAACGCCGCAATCGATGCATTCGGACGGGTTGATGACCAGCATCGTCTCGCCTTCGTAGAAGCAATCGACCGGGCAGACCTCGACGCAGTCGGTGTACTTGCACTTGATGCAGGCGTCGGTGACGACATAGGTCATTGCGGCGCTTCCCCTTCTGCTGGCGCGTCACCGCCGCCTAGGTCCATTGCCGGGCCAGCGTCAAGCGGGCGATAGCAGGCCTGCGCCTCGCGGGCCGGGCCGCGCCGGGCGGGCAGAGCGAGGAGCTCGATCACCGCGACTCTGCGCGCCAGCGGCAGCGTCAGCACGT
This sequence comes from Croceibacterium sp., assembly GCA_035626815.1. Classification (GTDB taxonomy): domain Bacteria; phylum Pseudomonadota; class Alphaproteobacteria; order Sphingomonadales; family Sphingomonadaceae; genus Croceibacterium_A. The sequence continues at coordinate 28,231 of DASPMY010000034.1, read as the reverse complement.
CGCCCACCGCCACCGCCTGGTCCTGCTTGAGTACCCGCGCGCCGTTGAGCCGCATGTGACCCTCGCCGATCCACCGCTGCGCCAGCGTGCGGCTCCTGGCGAAGCGCAAGTTGAACAGCAGGCGGTCGAGCCGCATCAGCGGCTAGCGCACAAGGCCGGCGAGCGCGGCGAAGGCGCCCCCCTCGCCGGCGGGCTCGGCCGACTGCCGGGGCGGCTGCCGGTCCTTGCGCGGCGGCCGCCAGCTCCACAGCACCGGCGCCGGCGGGCCGTGCGCGCCTTCCGGCGGCTGAGGGGCGTGACCGGGCCGGAAGCCCGCGTCGCGCATCAGGTGGCGGAAATTGTCCGGGAGAAGCCCCATCGACGTGGCCAGGGCGGAATCGAGCCGAAAACCGCGACCCGCCGACTGCATCCGCTGCTCGTGCGCGGCGCGGAACAGCTTCTCCGCCATGTCGACGCGCACGGCCTGGCTTCCCGCGCGGCGATACCCGGCCGGCAATTGGCGGGATCCTTCGATCACCGCCTCCATCGCCGGTCGAAGCGCCCTCGGATCGGCGCCGATGGCGTGCAGCAGGCGCCGCGGCGCCGGCTTGAGCAGCGCGGGCATGAACACGTCGAGCGCGCCGATGGTGACGCCGAGGCGGCGGAGCCACGGCCGCTTGTCCTTGGCAACATGGGCCAGCCCGGCGGCTTCGCGCGCGATCACGCCGTTGCCGTCGGCGAGCGTCAGCAGCAAGGCCCGAATCTCGCTGCCGGCCGCCGGGTCGAGCGTCGCGGCCTCGAGCGCCTGCAGCGGAGCCAGCGGGGCCAGCTCGCCGGCCAGCCAAAGCTCGAGCGCCTCGGCCAGCCGCGCCTTGTGCGCGGATTCGAGCAGGCCGAGCTCTTTCGCCAAGACCAGCCGCGGGCGGCTCGCGGACTTGCCGCGTTCGAGGCGGGCGACCGCGCGCCCGGCGCTGCGCACCTCGCCGCGCTCGATGGTCAGTTCGCCGAGCTCGTCGCGGACGAGCGCCTGGGCCTTGAGCGCCAGCAGCCGCGGCAAGTGCTTCTCCGCCGCCGCGAGCATCAGCTTGCGGTCCTCGTGTCCGGCCGCGGCATCGACGACGAAGCGGAACCCTTCGAGATGGCCGATGTGCTGGTCCTCGACGGTGACCCGGCCGGCGCCGTCGAGCGCCACGCGCAGCAAGCCGGGGTCCTTGCCCATCGTCCGCATCAAGATCGCGGTGCGGCGATTGACGAACCGCTCGGTCAACCGCTGGTGCAGCGCGTCGGACAGGCGGGCCTCGGCGGCACGGGCGCGCGCGCCCATCTCGTCGCGGGCAAGCACCCAGTCGGGGCGCTGGCAAATGTAGGCCCAGCTACGGATGGCCGCGATGCGCCCCTGCAGCGTGTCGATGTCGCCCTCCGGCCGGTCGAGCTCAGCGATGCGCGCGGCCACGAAATCCGCGCCGAGGTGGCCGTCGCGCAGATCGCGCCACAGCCGGGCGACGAAGCGAGCATGGGTATCCGGCCCCTGCTGCCGGAAATCGGGCAGCTGGCAGGCTTCCCAGAAGCGCCGGACCAGACCCGGCGTCGTGACGCCGGCGGCGATCCCCGAATCCTCGGCCAGCCGCTTGAGCACCGCGAGGTCGATCGCTTCGGGGGCCGGGGCCAGTTGCGCCACCTCCGGCTTCGCTTCGAGGTCGGCGAGGAGCGTGGCGATGCTGTCGAGCCGCGGCTCGGACTCGCGCCAGAACAGCTTGGTCAACGGAGCGAAGCGATGCTGCTCGACCGCGTAGACCTCGTCGTCGGTGAACTCGATCTCGCCGGCGCCCTTGCCGCCGCCGAGCGTGCCGAAAGTGCCGTCCTGCTGGTGACGCCCGGCACGGCCGGCGATCTGCGCCATCTCGGCCGGGGTCAGCCGCCGCTGGCGGATGCCGTCGAACTTGCTGAGCGAGGCGAAGGCGACGTGCGTGACGTCAAGGTTCAGCCCCATGCCGATCGCGTCGGTGGCGACGATGTAGTCGACCTCGCCCGACTGGAACAGCTGGACCTGGCGGTTGCGCGTCTCGGGGCTGAGCGCGCCCATCACCACCGCCGCGCCGCCGCGGAAGCGGCGCAGCATCTCGGCGACCGCGTAGACCTGCTCGACCGAGAAGGCGACCACCGCCGAGCGCGGCGGCAGGCGCGACAGCTTGCGCGCGCCCGCGTGGCTCAGCGTCGAGAAGCGCGGCCGCTCCTCGATCTCGATCCCGGGCAGCAGCGCCTTGACCATCGGCTCCAGCGTGGCCGAGCCGAGCAGCATGGTCTCCTCGCGGCCGCGCGCGTGGAGCAGGCGGTCGGTGAAGATGTGCCCGCGCTCGCGGTCGGCCGCGAGCTGCGCCTCGTCGAGCGCGACGAAGGCGAGGCCGCCACCATCTCCCGGCATGGCCTCGGCGGTGCACAGGAAATAGCGCGCATCGGGCGGCTCGATGCGCTCCTCGCCGGTGATCAGCGCGACCATCTTGTCGCCCTTGAGCGCCCGCACCCGGTCGTAGACTTCGCGCGCCAGCAGCCGCAGCGGGAAGCCGATAGCCCCGCTCGAATGGCCGCACAGGCGCTCGATCGCGAGGTGCGTCTTGCCGGTGTTGGTCGGGCCGAGCACGGCGCGCAGCCGGCTGTCGGAGCGGGAGGCGTTCACAATCGCGCCAATGTGGCGGCGGACCGGTGGCGGCGCAAGCTTCGCGCCCGGACTCAACACGTTCCCACAGGCCGACTCGCTTCGCCGCGAAGCCGACTCGGCTGGCCGCGATTTAGGGGAAATTAACTTTATGACGGCAGACCGCTTTGCCAGAGAAACGGCCGGGATCGGGTCGCACCGTCACCGCCCGGATCGGCGGGGACGCGTCGCGCGACCGCACAAGGAGGGCGCGTTTGTTCAAGGATCGCGGGAGCGACGCTATCGCAGTCGCGGCGGAGGGAGACTACCCGCCGGCGCGCTTGTCGCGCACGCAGATCGTCGAGCCGCCGGCGGCGGCCGAGCGCAAGCCGCGTGCCCCGCTGGCGAACCGCTACGGCGAATGGCGCGAGCGCACGTCCGCCCGGCTGGCCGCGCTCGACCTCGTGCCCGACCTCGCGCAGGATGTCGGCTCGCGCCGTTGGCTGCGCGGCGCCGGCACGCTGCTCGCGCTGTCCGCGCTGGCGCTGGCCAGCTGGCCCGAGTTCGCGCCGCTTCAGGCCGCCCCGCTCATGGCGATCGACGACCCGGTGCGCGACGAATTCCGCAGCCAGATGATCATGCCGCTGGCGCTGGGCGGCGACAGCGGCCGGCGGATGGGCGCCACGGCGCGCGTGGTCCCGCTGAAGAGCGCGCCCGAACGGCCGCGGCTCGATCTCGAGGCCACGCTGGCCGGCGGGGACAGCTTCGAACGGATGCTGCTGCGCGCCGGCGTCGGCGAGGCCGAGGCGGGACACATCGCGGCGATGATTTCGGGGAGCGTCCCGCTGTCCGAGATCGCCTCCGGGACCAAGGTCGACATCACGCTTGGCCGCCGTCCCGCGCCCGACGCCGCTCGGCCGGTCGACGCGCTGTCGTTCCGCGCCCGGTTCGACCTCCAGCTCGCCGTCGAGCGCCGCGCCGGCCGCCTGGTGCTCGATCCGCGGCCGATCAAGGTCGACACCACGCCGCTGCGGATCCGCGGAGTGATCGGCCCGAGCCTCTATCGATCGGCCCGCGCCGCCGGCGCCCCTGCCAGCGCCGTGCAGCAATACTTGCGCGCGCTCGGGACCGAGGTCGATCTCGACCGCGCGATCGCCGCCGGCGACGAGTTCGACCTGATCGTCGAATACAAGCGCGCCGCGACCGGCGAGGTCGAAGCCGGCAAACTGCTCTACGCCGGGCTCGTCCGCGACGGGAAGCCGCGCCAGCAGCTGATGCGTTGGGGGAGCGACGGCCGCTTCTACGAGGCCTCGGGCGTCGGCGAGCAGCGCGAAGGCCTGCTCGCGCCGGTGCCGGGCCGGGTTACTTCCGGTTACGGCCAGCGCCGCCACCCGATCCTCGGCTACAGCCGGATGCACGCCGGCATCGACTTCAAGGCCAGCTACGGCACGCCGATCTACGCGGTAAGCGACGGCACCGTGCAGTATGCCGGACGCCACGGCGGCCACGGCAACTACGTGAAGCTGTCGCATGGCGGCGGGCTCGGCACCGGTTACGCGCACATGAGCCGCATCGCCGTGTCGGTCGGCACGCGCGTGCGCCGCGGCCAGGTGCTCGGCTATGTCGGCTCGACCGGCCTGTCGACCGGACCGCACCTCCATTACGAGATGTATCGCAACGGCGCGACGGTGAACCCCTCGAGCGTCGCCTTCGTCACCCGCGCGCAGCTGTCGGGCCAGGAGCTGGCCAGCTTCCGCGCCCGCCTCGCCGAGCTGCAGAAGATCGCCCCGGGCGCGGCGCTGGCGACGCTGGCGCCCGACCCGTCGGCCGAGCAGGAGCCGGTGCGCGAGATCGACCGCCTGACCAGCAAGCGCGTGGCCGGTTGATCCAGGCGCTGGTCTAGAGCGTGGTTTCCGCGAGGTTGGATTTGTACTTGGCGTTGGTCTGCCGGTCGGTGATCTCGATGTAGACCCAGCTCGGTGGAATCGTCCCTTCCTCCGAGGCAAACCAGATCGAACCGAGGTTGTCCGGCGTGCCGAGCGCGCAGAAGCCGTAAAGCCGCTGGCCGCGCGAATCGAAGAAATCGACCCAGCTGCGCGACGAGTTGGTGTTGGTGCCGCACGGCGGCAGGCCGGGGGCCGCCGCGAACAACTCGGCCGGGTACTGGTCCTTATTGAACACGTCGTAGCGGTGGCGGACCCAGTTCTTGCCGCCCGCCGAGTAGTATTCGAGCCCCGTCAGGTAGAGAATGGGATTGGGCGGCGCCGATTGCGCGGCCGCCGGTCCCACGGTCCCGGCCAGCAGCGCCAGCGCCCCCGCGCGAGCTATTATGCGGCTGTTCATCGACGGTTGTCCCCCTGGCCCGTGCGAGTTCGACGAGAGTGCCACCGTTCGCGCGTTTGGGCAACAAACCGGGCGGCGCTTTCCACCTCCGGCATCAGGCGCTAAGCCTCGCCGCGCCATGGCCGACGCCTCGTATCCCGCCACCCGCCTCCGCCGCACGCGCGCGCACGCCTGGAGCCGGGCGATGGTCGCGGAGAGCGTGCTGACGCCGGCCCACCTGATCTGGCCGCTGTTCGTCGCCGAAGGGAGCGGCGAGCCACAGCCGGTGGCCAGCCTGCCGGGCGTGTCGCGCTGGCCGGTCGAGGGCATCGCCGCGCGCGCCCGGGAAGCGGTCGCGCTCGGCATTCCGTGCGTCGCGCTGTTTCCCAACACCCCCGGCGAGCGCCGCAGCGCTGACGGCGGCGAGGCGCTCAATCCCGACAACCTGATGTGCCGCGCGATCAAGGCCATCCGCGACGCCTGCGGCTCCGACATCGGCGTGCTCACCGACGTCGCGCTCGATCCGTACACCAGCCATGGGCAAGACGGGCTGGTCGACGATGCCGGTTACGTGCTCAACGACGCCACGGTCGAAGTGCTGGTCGGCCAGGCGCTGGTCCAGGCGCAGGCGGGCGCGGACATCATCGCCCCATCGGACATGATGGACGGCCGCGTCGGCGCGATCCGCTCGGCGCTCGAGGCGGCCGGGCATGCCAACGTGCAGATCATGAGCTACGCCGCGAAATACGCCTCGGCGTTCTACGGGCCGTTCCGCGACGCGGTCGGCTCGCGCGGGCTGCTGCAAGGCGACAAGAAGAGCTACCAGATGGATCCGGCCAACGCCGAGGAGGCGCTGCGCGAGGTGGCGCTCGACCTCGCCGAGGGCGCCGACAGCGTGATGGTCAAGCCCGGCCTGCCGTACCTCGACATCGTCAGGCGAGTGAAGGAGCGGTTCGAGGTCCCGGTGTTCGCCTATCATGTGAGCGGCGAGTACGCGATGGTCGAAGCCGCCGCGGCTGCCGGCGTGGCGCCGCGCGAGGCGCTGGTGATCGAGACGCTGATGGCCTTCCGGCGCGCGGGCTGCGCGGGAGTGCTGAGCTATCACGCTCCGCTGGCGGCGCGCCTGCTGAATGGGTGAAGCGGTGCTCGAGACCGAGCGGCTCATCTTCCGGCGCGAGATGCCGGGCGATCTCGCCGTCTGGCTCGAGCACATGAACACGCCCCAGGTCATGGACATGAACGGCGGCGTGCAAAGCGCCGGCAAGGTCGCCGAGGGGTTCGCCCGGATGGCCGCCGAGGCCGATGGGGTGCTGGGGTTCTACTTCCTGACGCTCAAGGCCGACGGGACGCTGATCGGCAAGGCCGGCCTGTCGCGGATCGACACCGCGGTCGCGCCGGACGAGCTCGAGGGGGCGGTCCAGGTCGGCTGGACGCTGCGGGCGGACTGCTGGGGCCGGGGCTACGCGCGCGAAGCCGCCGAAGCGGCGCTGGCGGCGGCGTTCGAGCGCCTGGCGTTGCCGTGCGTCTATTCGCAGACCTCGCCGCGCAACGCCGCCTCGTGGGGCTTGATGGAGCGCCTCGGCATGAAGCGGCGCGCCGATCTCGATTACGACGATCCCGACTATCCGCCAGAGGACAATCCGACGATGGTCTATGCGCTCACCCGGGCGGACTGGGCTGGGGCATGAACGGGTCCGAACGCTTTCCGTGGGCGACAATCCTGCCGTTCGAGGGCATGGAGCCGCAAATCGATGAGACGGCGTTCGTCGCTCCTGGCGCGCGGATCGTCGGCGATGTCACGATCGGGCCCGAGGCCAGCGTGTGGTACAACTGCGTGCTGCGGGGCGACATTCACCGGATCGAGATCGGCGCGCGCTCCAACGTCCAGGACGGCAGCGTCTTCCACGTCGAGGGCCCCCGCCCCGACACCGCCGGCTGCCCGACGATCATCGGCGAGGACTGCGTGATCGGCCATATGGCTGTGGTCCACGGCGCCGTGCTCGAAGACCGCGCCTTCGTCGGCATGGGCGCGGTGGCGATGGACGACTGCCGCATCGGCGAAGGCGCGATGCTCGCCGCGGGCGCGCTGCTCAGCCCCGGCAAGGCGATCCCTCCGCGCGAGATCTGGGTCGGCCGGCCGGCCAGGTTCCTGCGCACCCAGGACGAGGCGCAGGTGGAGAAGATCCGCTTCCAGACCGAACGGTATTGCGCGCTGGCGCGGCGCCACCTGGCGATGCTGCGTGGCGCGCCCGAAGCCTGACGCGCCGTCCGCCGCGGCCGTGCGCGGGCTGGCCGACGCGGAGGGGCGGCTTGCGCTCAGGGTGACGCCCGGCGCCCGTTGCGACGCGATCGAGCTCGGCGAGGGATGCCTGCTGGTGAAAGTCCGCGCCAGGCCGCACGACGGCGCTGCCAACGCGGCGCTGCTGGCGCTGCTGGCCGGGGCGCTCAAAGTGCCGACGTCACGACTGCGGCTGTTGCGCGGCGCGACTGGGCGCCACAAGCTCGTCCAGCTGCCCGCCGAGTGACGCCTACGGCTCGGGCATATGCCAGTCGCGCGCCGCGAGCTTGCTCTGGCGCAGCCGGATCGCCAGGCCGAAGCCGACGCCGACGGCGATGGCGACGGTCAAGTCGGCGAGCACCGTCAACACGAGGGTCAGCAGCAGGAGCAGCCGTTCCTCGGTGGGCGTGCTCCAGTAGCTGCGCCATTTGTGCGGCTCGCTCATGTTCCACGCGGTCATCATCAACAGCGCGGCGAGCGCCGGCATCGCCAGGTAGCCGGCCAGCGGGGCCGCGGCGAGCATCACGATAAGGATCACCAGCGCATGGATCATGCCCGCCACGGGCGTCTTCCCGCCCGCGCGGACGTTGGTGGCGGTGCGGGCGATGGCGCCGGTCGCCGGCAGGCCGCCGAACAGCGAGGAGGCGAGGTTGGCCCAACCCTGGGCCATAACCTCGGCGTTGGGCCGGTGGCTGCCGCCGACCATGCGGTCGGCCACCATGGCCGAGAGCAGCGATTCCACCGCCGCCAGGAAAGCGATGACGAAAGCCGATGGCAGCAGCTCGGCAATGCGCGACCCGCTGACCTCCGGCAGCGCGGGGAGCGGCAGGCTGCGGGGGAGCTCGCCGTATTGCGAGTGGATCGTCTCCACCGGCAGCGCCAGCAGCGCCGCCGCGAGCGAGACGAGCACGGTCGCGATCAGCCGGTCGGGCAGGCGCGGGAACAGCCGCCGCAGCCCCACGAACAGCGCCAAGGCCGCCGCGCCCACGCCCACGGCGGCCCAGTTGGCGGTTTCGCGAGCGCCCCACAGCGCGACCATCTTGGGCAGGAAGTCGGCCGGGGCGTTCGCCAGCTGCAGCCCGACGAAGTCCTTCAGCTGGCTGCTGGCGATGACGATGGCGATGCCGATGGTGAAGCCGTTGATCACCGCTTCGGGCACGAAGGCGATCAGGTTGCCCGCGCGCAGCAGCCCGGCCAAGATGAGGATGACTCCGGCCATCAGCGTCGCCAGCACCAACCCGTCGTAACCGTGCTCGGCGATCACGCCGTAGACCACGACGATGAAGGCGCCGGTCGGCCCGCCGATCTGCACCCGGCTGCCACCGAGCGCCGAGATCAGGAATCCGGCGACGATCGCCGTGACCAGGCCGGCGGCGGGCGGCGCGCCGGAGGCGATGGCGATCGCGATGCTCAGCGGGATCGCAACCATCGCCACGCTGATGCCGGCCAACAGGTCGGCAAGTAGCAGCCGCCGCGTGTAGCCCGGCAGGGTCGTCAGCAGCTTGGGCTTCATGCCGCGCTTAGCGCAGGAGCTCGAGCGGGACCGCGGCCGCCATCGCGCGGTAGCCGTCGAGCGAGGGATGCAGCCCGTCGCCCGAATCGAGCGTCGGGGCCAGCCGCGCGGGCCCGGTGGGATCGCGCATCGCCGCGTCGAAATCGATAACCGCGTCGAAGTGCCCCGGCGCGCGAATCCACGCGTTGATCGCCTGGCGGTCGGCCTCGGTCTGCGCCGGCGGATGGTAGTACGCCGATGCGCCGAACGGCATGATCGTGCCGCCGATCACCTTGATGCCGCGCGCGCGGGCCCGCAGCACGATCTGGCGCAGCGCCTCGGTCGCCTGCGCGACCAGCGCGGCGTGCTGCTCGGCCGTTGCCGGGCCGTCGCGGGTCAGGGTGCCGAGGTCGTTGACGCCCTCGAGCACGATCAGGTGCGTGACGCCGGGCTGCGACAGCACGTCGCGCTCGAAGCGGGCGAGCGCGTTCGGCCCGAGCCCGTCGAGCAGCAGCCGGTTGCCCCCGATCCCCGCGTTGAGCACGGCGACCTCGGCATAGGCCGGGTCGGCGCGCAGCCGAGCGGCGAGATGGTCGGTCCAGCGGGCGTTGGTGTCGGGCTCGACCCCAAAGCCGTCGGTGATCGAATCGCCGAGCACCACCACTGCTCGCGCTTCGGGGGCGAGCACCTCGACGCCGGCCAGCACCAGCCAGCGCGGCGCCGTGCGGTCGGTGGCCAGCGTCTCCGCGCCGATCCGATTGGCGGGCGCGAAGTAGCTGGTCGCCCGCGAGCCCGGGTGCCCAGTGGGCGGCGTCGGGGCCTCGGGCAGATAAAGCGAGACGGCGATGTCGTCGCCGGCGCGGACCGGCAGGGCGATCGGGTCGGACCAGGCTTCGGCGCCGGCGGGAATGGTTGTGACCGGTTCGCCACCGAACGTGACGATGGCCAGCGTCGAGGTGTCGATGCTTGACGTGCGATTATCCACGGAGCGCGCCACCGTCACGCCGCCGATGGCGAGCGGACCGTCGCCGTGCACGTTCGAGAGGCGCAGGCGCAGTTGCGCGCCGGCGAGGCCGACGCGCACCACCTGGCGAAGGGTCGCATCGTCGAGCCATTCGCCCGGCACGACCTGGTCGTTCACGGGGACCATTTGCGACGTCGCCCAGGCCGCGGTCCAGCCGTCGGCACCGCCGGCGCGCAGCGGCGCGGCAAGGACCAGGGCTAGGAGCAGCAGCAGAAAGCGCATCGCTCGGCTGTAGCGCCTGGCTAGTCGCGCACCAAGCTCCTCAGCGCCTCGATCCGGTCGGCTTCGTGCGCCGGCTTGTCCCAGCGGATGCGGTGGATGCGCGGGAAACGCATCGCCAGGCCCGACTTGTGCCGCTTGCTTTCGTGGACGCTGTCGAACGCCACCTCGAACACCAGGCTGCGGTCGGTCTCGCGCACCGGGCCGAAGCGGTTGACCGTGTGGTTGCGGACGTAGCGGTCGAGTTGCTTCAGCTCCTCGTCGGTGAAGCCGAAGTAGGCCTTGCCGACGGGCAGCAGCTCGGCCCCGTGATCGGGATCGCCGTCCCAGCAGCCGAACGTGTAATCCGAATAGAAGCTGCTGCGCTTGCCGCTGCCGCGCTGGGCGTACATCAGCACGCAATCGACCAGCAGCGGATCGCGCTTCCACTTGTACCACAGCCCGGTGCGGCGCCCGGCGACGTACGGCGAATCGCGGCGCTTGAGCATCAGCCCTTCGATCGCCTCGTCGCGCGTGCGGCCGCGGATCTCGGCGAGGTGCGCGAAATCGTCGGCCGCGACGACCGTCGACAGGTCGAACCGCTCGGGCGGCAGCCGCAGCATGAGCGCCTCGAGCCGGCGGCGGCGTTCCTCCCACGGCAGCTCGCGCAAGTCCTCGCCTTCGAGGATCAGCACGTCGTAGAGTCGCACGAACGCCGGGTATTCGGCGAGCATCTTCCGCGACACGACCTTGCGCCCGAGCCGCTGCTGCAGCGCGTTGAAGCTCGCCGCGCCGCCGGCCTCGCCGCCCTGGTGGCTGCCGCGCACGAGCAGCTCGCCGTCGAGCACCGCGGGGATGCCGAGCGCCTCGGCCATCTCGGGGAACGTGCCGGTCACGTCGTCGCCCGAGCGCGAATAGAGCCGGGTCTCGCCGCCGGCATGGACCAGCTGCACGCGAATCCCGTCCCATTTCCACTCGGCGGCATAGTCGGCGAGATCGAGCACGGTGTCCTCGAGCGGGTGCGCTAGCATGAACGGGCGGAACAGCGGCATCTCGCCGGTGTCCGGCGGCTCGGCGCCTTCGGCCGCCCAGGCGAATAGCTCGGCGAACGGGGGCTTGAGCGCGTGCCAGTATTCCTCGACGTCCTCGACCGCCACGGCGAACGCCTGGGCAAAGGCGGTCTTGGCGAGCCGTGCGGAGACGCCGACCCGCATCGCGCCGGTGGCCAGCTTGAGCAGCGCGTAGCGCCCTTCCGCATCGAGCCGGTCGAGCAGCTGCGGCAACTCGCTCATCACCGACATGCGGGTCATGGCGCCCAATGAATCAACGGCTTCGCTCACCGTCGGCGGCGTCATGGCGTCGCCCTCCGGTTGGGGCCACAGCAGGCTTGCCGTCTCCGCGGTGTCGCCGACGAAATCGCGGCTGAGCGCGAACAGCACCGGATCGACCCGCTCGATCAGCAGGTTGCGGATCGTGCTCCCCTTGACCGCCGGGAAGCTCAGGCAGTCGGTCAGCGCGGCCAGCGCCCAGCCGCGGTCGGGGTCGGGCGTGGTGCGCAAGTACTCGGCGATTAGCCGCAGCTTGCCGTTGCGGCTGCGGGTGTAGACCAGCGCGTCGACGAGGGCGGCGAACGCTTCCATCAGGCGCCGCAGGCAGAATAGGAAAGCTGGTTCGCGCAGAGGACCCAGAGGAACAGAGAGCGCAGAGGGGTCCCGTCGTCAGCTTCTCTGCGCCTCCGCGGTCTCTGCGCGAAACCCTGTTCTAGGCGCCTTCGGCGCGGAAATGCCGGGACGGCCGAGTGAATCGCGTCCTCAATCATCCTCGTCCTCGTAGCCGACCAGCGCCAGCGCCCGCGCGCGGCGCTGGTGGAGCTGGCACCAGCGCAAGAGCGCCTCCTCGCGGCCGTGGGTGATCCAGCTTTCGGCCGGGTTCACCTCCTCGATCGTCCGCGTCAGCTCGGCCCAGTCGGCGTGGTCGGAGATCACCAGCGGCAGCTCGACGTTGCGCTGCCGCGCGCGCTGGCGCACGCGCATCCAGCCCGAAGCCATCGCGGTGATGGGATCGGGCAGGCGCCGGCTCCAGCGGTCGTTGAGCGCCGACGGCGGACAGACCACGATCGCGCCGCGCAGCTCGTCCTTCTTCGCCTCCGCCACGAGGCGCCATTCGCCGAGCTCGATGCCGAACTCGGAGTACAGCTGGCACATCCGTTCCATCGCCCCGTGCAGCCAGATGGCGTCATGGAAGCCGGCGCGGCGCAGCTCGGCGATCAGCCGCTGCGCCTTGCCCAGCGCGTAGGCGCCGACGAGCACGCAGCGCTCGGGGTTGTCCGCCCGCGCTCTCAGCAGCTTGGCGATCTCGTGCTCGATCGGAGGATGGCAGAACACCGGCAGCCCGAAGGTCGCCTCGGTGACGAACACGTCGCACGGCACGACCTCGAACGGCGGGCACGTCGGGTCGGGTCGGCGTTTGTAGTCGCCGGTGACGACGATCCGCTCGCCGCCATGCTCGAGCACGATCTGCGCCGAGCCGAGCACGTGGCCGGCGGGCACGTAAGTCGCCTTGACCTCGCCCGGCAGCGTGATCGTCTCGCCGTACTCTACCGGCGTGGCCCCGGCGCGGGTCTGATAGCGCAGCTCCATGATCGCCAGCGTGGCCGGCGTGGCGACCGTCCGCCCGTGTCCGCCGCGCGCGTGGTCGGCGTGGCCATGGGTGACCAGCGCATGGGCGACCGGTTGCGAGGGATCGATCCAGCAGTCGGCGGGGACGACATGGATGCCGTGCGGCTCGGGCCGGATCCATGCGAAGTCGGCGATCATCTCGGGCACGGAAATGGGCGGAACCGCCGCGCGGTTCCACCCACCTTCCTGACCCGGCGCGACCGCTGCGCGCGTCTACTCCTCGGCGGCCGGCTTGGCCTTGGCCTTGGGCTTCTTCGCCTTCGGCTTGACGTCCTTCGGCGCTGCCGGGGTCAGCTCGAACGCCAGCGCGTCGTCCTTGACGCTGACGTGGACCTCGCCGCCGCCGGCCAGCTTGCCGAACAGCAGCTCCTCGGCGAGCGGCTGCTTGACCTTGTCCTGGATCAGCCGCGCCATCGGCCGCGCGCCGTAGAGCTTGTCGTAGCCGCGCTTGGCCAGCCAGCTGCGCGCATCCGAGTCGAACTGGATGTGCACGTTCTGGTCGGCCAGCTGCAGCTCGAGCTGGAGGATGAACTTGTCGACCACCCGGCTGACGGTCTCGCTGCCGAGGTATTCGAACGGCACGATCGCATCGAGGCGGTTGCGGAACTCGGGGGCGAACATCTTCTTCACCGCCTCGTCGCCGGCATCGACCTTGTTGGTCGCGCCGAAGCCGATGCTCGACCGCGCCATGTCCGACGCGCCGGCATTGGTGGTCATGATCAGCACGACGTTGCGGAAGTCGACGGTCTTGCCGTGGTGGTCGGTCAGGCGGCCGTTATCCATCACCTGCAGCAGGATGTTGAACAGGTCGGGGTGCGCCTTCTCGATCTCGTCGAGCAGCAGCACGCAGTGCGGGTGCTGGTCGATGGCATCGGTCAGCAGGCCGCCCTGGTCGTAGCCGACGTAGCCCGGAGGCGCGCCGATCAGGCGGCTCACCGAATGCCGCTCCATGTATTCGGACATGTCGAAGCGCTTCAATTCGATGCCCATGATCGAGGCCAGCTGGCGCGCGACCTCGGTCTTGCCGACGCCGGTCGGGCCGGAGAACAGGAAGCTGCCGATCGGCTTGTCGGGCTCGCGCAGGCCGGCGCGGCTGAGCTTCATCGCCGTGGCGAGCTTCTCGATCGCGTTGTCCTGGCCGAACACCACGCGCTTCAAATCCTTCTCGAGGCTGGCGAGCGCGACCTTGTCGTCGCTGCTGACCGACTTCGGCGGGATGCGCGCCATCGTCGCGATGACTTGCTCGATCTCCTTCGAGGTGATCTTCTTCTTCCGCTTCGACGGCGGCACCAGCATCTGCATCGCGCCGACCTCGTCGATCACGTCGATCGCCTTGTCCGGCAGCTTGCGGTCGTTGATGTAGCGCGCGCTCATCTCGACCGCGGTCTTGATCGCGTCGGGGGTGTAGCGGACCTTGTGGTGCTCCTCGAACGCGCTGCGCAGGCCGCGGAGGATCTTGATGGTGTCCTCGACCGTCGGCTCGTTGACGTCGATCTTCTGGAACCGCCGGAGCAGCGCGCGGTCCTTCTCGAAGTGGTTGCGGAACTCCTTGTAAGTGGTCGAGCCGATGCAGCGGATCGCCCCGTTGGAGAGCGCCGGCTTGAGCAGGTTCGAGGCGTCCATCGCCCCGCCGCTGGTCGCGCCGGCGCCGATCACGGTGTGGATCTCGTCGATGAACAGCACCGCCTCGGGCAGCTTCTCGAGCTCGGAGACGACTTGCTTGAGCCGCTCCTCGAAGTCGCCGCGATAGCGCGTGCCGGCCAGCAGCGCGCCCATGTCGAGCGAGTAGATCACCGCGTCCATCAGCACGTCGGGCACGTCGCCCTCGACGATCTTGCGCGCCAGCCCCTCGGCGATGGCTGTCTTGCCGACGCCCGGATCGCCGACGTAGAGCGGGTTGTTCTTCGACCGGCGGCAGAGGATCTGGATGGTCCGGTCGACCTCCGGCCCGCGGCCGATCAGCGGATCGACCTTGCCGTCGAGGGCCTTCTGGTTGAGGTTGACGCAGAACTGGTCGAGCGCGGAATCCTTCTTGCCGCTCTTTTCGGGCTTGTCCTCGCTCTTGGTCTCGGGCTCCTCGGCGCCCTGCGGCGGGCGGCTCTCGATCTGGCGGCCGCCCTTGCCGATGCCGTGGCTGATGTAGCTGACCGCGTCGAGCCGGCTCATGTCCTGCTGCTGCAGGAAATAGACCGCGTAGCTGTCGCGCTCGGAGAACAGCGCGACCAGCACGTTGGCCCCGGTGACGGTGTCCTTGCCGCTCGACTGCACGTGGAGGATGGCGCGCTGGATCACCCGCTGGAAGCCGGCGGTCGGCTGCGGGTCGGCCTCGTCCTCGGTCTTGAGCGACTGGTACTCCTGATCGAGATACTGGCGCACCACGGTGCCGAGCTCGGCGAGGTCGACGCCGCAGGCCGTCAGCACTTCGGCGGCTTCCGGGTCGTCGACCAGCGCCAGCAGCAAGTGCTCGAGCGTCGCATATTCGTGCGTCCGGTCGGTTGCGTGCTGCAACGCGGTGTGAAGGGTTTTCTCGAGACTTTGCGCGAAACTGGGCATGGCTTGTCAATCCAAGGGCGAGGGATACGATCCGATAGTTGCGATTGTGCAAAGGGCCGTCTGAACGCGTGAGAAACACGCCGGCCTTCTGTTGTTAACGAATATGGGGCGCCGACCGGCGCTTGCGAAGAGGGGTGGGGCCGGCAGCGGCCTCAACCGGGCTCTCGCGGCTTGAACAGGGCGTCGGCCAGCTTGATGTGGCTCGCCGCCTTGGCGTGGTGCGCCCTGACCCGCTCGATCTCGGCCTCGAGCAGCGCGACGCGCTCCATCAGCTCGTCCTGCGAATAGCTGTCGAGCGGTTCGCGGGCCAGCTGGCTCGCGGCATCTCCGCGCGCGCGGGGAAGATCGTCGTCGTCCATCGCGCGAGGAAGGATGATTCTGGGGCCGCTTGCTGTCAACGGGGGCGAGCACTAGGGCTGTGGACCGTGACATTTGAGTCACGCGGGGGGCGGACGTGGCGGATACTCCGGCAACGATGGCAGCGGTCGCGATCGCCGAGCCGGGCGGCCCGGAGGTGCTGCGGATCGAGCAGCGGCCGGTGCCGCACCCGGCTGCCGGCGAGCTGCTGGTCCGCGTCGCCTTTGCCGGCGTCAACCGGCCCGACGTGCTCCAGCGGCTCGGGCGCTATCCGCCGCCGCCCGGCGCGTCCGACATCCCCGGCCTGGAGATCGCCGGAACGGTCGTCGCGGTGGGCGAGGGCGGCGACGAAACGCTGATCGGCCGCGCCGTATGCGCGCTCGTGACGGGCGGCGGCTATGCCGAATATTGCCTCGCGCACGCCGACCACTGCCTGCCGGTGCCCGCCGCGCTGCCGCTGGTGGAAGCCGCCGCGCTGCCCGAGACGCTGTTCACCGTGTGGCACAACGTGTTCGAGCGCGGCTGGGCGGTCGAGGGCGAGACGCTGCTGGTCCACGGCGGCACCAGCGGGATCGGCACGATGGCGATCAAGCTCGCCAAGCTGTTCGGCCTGACGGTGATCGTCACGTGCGGCTCGGACGACAAGTGCGATGCCGCCCGATCGCTGGGCGCCGATCACGCGATCAATTACCGCAGCGCGGATTTCGCCGAAGGGGTCAGGGCGATCACCAGCGGCAAGGGCGCCGAGCTGTGCCTCGACATGGTCGCCGGGAGCTACACCCAGCGCAACCTCGATTGCCTGGCCGACGACGGGCGACTGGTGACGATCGCGGTGCTCGGCGGGGCGAAGGCGGAGATCGACATGGCCCGGCTGATGGTCCGGCGGCAGACGGTGACCGGCTCGACCCTGCGTGGCCGCTCGACCGCGTTCAAGGCGCTGCTCGCCGATGAAATCGCCCGCACCGTCTGGCCGATGGTCGAGGAAGGCAAGCTGAGGCCGGCGATGGACCGGGTCTTCCCGCTCGCCGAGGCGGCGGCGGCGCACGCCCGCATGGAGGCCGGCGAGCACGTCGGCAAGATCGTGTTGGCCGCGGCATGACCCGTGCCGAGACGCGACGCCGCGTCGGTGCAGGCCTGCGCCGCGCCGTCGATACGACCGGCGCCAGCGCCTGCGAGGAGGGCATATGGACCGGCTGATCCTTCACGAGGACCCGCGCAGCGGCAACTGCTTCAAGATCCGCCTCACCGCGGCGCTGCTGTCGCTGCCGCTCGAGCGGGTGCAGTACGACATCATGCAAGGCGAGACGCGCACGGCGGAGTTCATTGGCCGGATCAACGCCAACGGGCGCATTCCGGTGCTGCAGGTCGGCGAGCGCTTCCTGCCCGAGAGCAACGCCGCCTGCTGGTACCTCGCCGAGGGCAGCGCGCTGATCCCCAGGGACCGCTTCACTCGCGCCGACATGCTGCGGTGGATGTTCTTCGAGCAGTACAACCACGAGCCCAACATCGCCACGCTGCGGTTCTGGCTCCACTTCGTCGGCGAGGACAACCTGACCGAGCTGCAGCGCGCGCAGCTGCCGGCCAAGCGCATGGCCGGCGAGGAAGCGCTCGGGGTGATGGAGCAGCACCTGGCCGAGCGGCCCTGGTTTGCCGGCGACGCTGCCTCGCTCGCCGACATCTCGCTCTACGCCTACACCCACGTGTGCGAGGCCGGCGGGTTCCGCTTGCGCCGCTATCCGCACGTGCAGGCGTGGCTAAGGCGCGTCGAGGCGTTGCCGGGCTACGTGGCGATGGATTGACTCGCTTTCGCTTGCCGGTGCAGGGCAAAGCGCCTACATCGGCGCGGTTCAGGCCGCTCCGCGAGGGGCGGCCCTTCTATTTCAAGCGGAGACAAATCCGTGGCCCAGCCCACTCCCCTGATGCCCCATGCGACCGCTTCGTGGCTGGTCGACAACACCTCGCTCAGCTTCGAGCAGATCGCCGAGTTCTGCGGGCTGCACATCCTCGAGGTGCAGGCGATGGCCGATGACCTCGCCAGCTCGAAGTATACCGGGCGCGACCCGGTCCATTCGGGCGAGCTAACGCACGAGGAGATCGAGAAGGGTCAGGCCGACCCCGCCTATCGCCTCAAGATGCACCGCGCGCCGGTCGACGTCAGCCGCACCAAGGGCCCGCGCTACACGCCGGTGTCCAAGCGGCAGGACAAGCCCGACGGCATCGCCTGGATCATCCGCAACCACCCCGAGATTTCCGACGCGCAGATCGGCAAGCTGATCGGCACGACCCGCAACACGATCAACGCGATCCGCGACCGCAGCCACTGGAACATCCAGAACATCCAGCCGAAGGACCCGGTCACGCTCGGGCTATGCTCGCAGCGCGAGCTCGACGCGGCGGTGGCCAAGGCTGCCAAGCGCGCCTCGGCCGGCGAAGCGGCGGACGAAGCCGTGGCCGAGAGCCGCGACGACCGCGCGGCGCTGATCGAGGAGCTGCGCGCCGAGCGCGACGCGGCGGCCAAGGCGGCCGTCGAGGCGGCGCAGGAAGCCGAGGCCGAAACCTGGCTCGCCGCCAAGCGCGCGGCCGAGAGCGCCGGCGAAATCACCGGCTGAGCTGTTTCAGGGCGACAAAAAGGGCCGGACCCTCGCGGGTTCGGCCCTGTCGATTCCTGGGGTGGCGGTCAGCTGGCCAGCGTCAGCCGTTGCGCGTCGTCCTGGCCCAGCTCGAGCACCGCGGGGCGCGGCTTGTCGGCCGGCGGTGCGGACTTGGCCGCATCGGGGGCGAACTTGCCGTTGACGCTGGCGCCGTGCTCGATCGTCAGCGCGTCGTAGTGGACGTCGCCGTCGACCCGCGCGCTCTTGAGGATGACCAGCTCGCGCACGGTGATCGTGCCTTTGACGGTGCCGGCGAGCCGTGCCGTCTCGGCGCTGATCGCGCCCTCGATGCGGCTCGATTCGCCTTGCACCAGCGAGGTGCAGGCGAGGTCGCCGACGACGACGCCGTCGACATGGAGGTCGGCCGAAGCCTCGACGTCGCCGCGGATGGTGACGTCGGCGCCGATCACCGAGAAGGTCGAGCTGCTAGCCACGGGCCGCACCCCCGCGCCGGGGTAGGTCTGCTCTGGCTTCTTCGAGAACATGGGGAGCGGTCTCCAGGAACGGGCGCGGATTGACCGCGCGGTCGTTGATGCGCACCTCGAAGTGGAGGTGCGGGCCGGTCGAGCGGCCGGTGTTGCCGATGAGGCCGATCACGTCGCCCGCATCGACGGCCTGGCCGATTTTCGCCTTCCACGTCGACATGTGGGCGTAGCGGGTCATCATGCCGTTGCCGTGGCTGATCTCGACCACTCTTCCGTAACCGGATTTGGTGCCGACGAACGTAACCTTGCCCTTGGCCGCGGCGTGGATCGGCGAGCCGACGGGGCCGCGGAAATCGAGGCCCGCGTGCATCGCCGCCGCGCCATGGATCGGGTCGCTGCGGTAGCCGAAGCCCGACGTAATCATGCGCATGTCGGCCGGCATCACCTGGGGGATGCCGCTGAGGCCGCGCTCGAGCGCGTCCATCCGCGCGAGGCTCAGGGCCATGCGCTCGAAGCGGGGGTCGAGCGAGCCGTCGCGCCCGGTGGAGAGCTTCTCGAACGGACCGCCCTGCGCCGAACGGGCCGAGGCGAGGATGGCCTGGGGGTTGAGGCCGAGCTCGCGAATGGCCGCTTCGGCCCGCGCCGCGCGGCGGTCGGCATAGCGGGTCAGGCGCTCGGCGAAGGCCAGCTGGCGCGCTTCGATCCGGGCGAGCCCGGCGGCTTCCGGCATCACCGCGCTGATCTTGGCAACGGTGCGGGCGGCCTCGTCGCGGCTGTCGGAGACGGTATCCTCGGCGACGACCTCGTCGGGCAGCATCTCGGTCGCCTCCTCGAGCAGCTCCATCCGGCGGGCGACGTCCTCGGTCACTTCCTCGATGTCATCGCGATAGGCGGCCTGGCGACTCTCGGCGGTGGCCACTTCGGCCTCGCGCTCGAGCAGCGAGCTGCGCTCGGCCTGTGCCTGGTACTGGCTGAAGGCCATCACGCCGAGCGACGCGCCCCAGCCGCCGAGCAGCGCGACGACGAGGCCGGCTGCAGCGATCTGCATGCGCGAGGTGATGGTGATGAAACGGACCTGGCCCTGCGAGCGCATGAAGAATTCGCGCTCCGGAAACCAGCTCCGCAGGCGGCTGCCTAGCGCGCCAACGGTTATCGTTTTCAAGAAGACCCCGACTGTCCCGACCCAAGCTTTGCGGTGCGGTATGCGCGCGCGGCAGGGGAAGTCGAATCGGAAAATTAACCTTCGGGGCGAGTCGAACCTGAATCGCGACGAGTTGTTGAATATAACAAAAATAATCTTCGGGCCGCGGGAACCGATCGCCATTCCGCCGAATCGAGTCGCCGCCGCGAAAGGCCTGACAGCATCCGGCCACGGTGATAAGGGCGGCCCATGTCGACGCAGCCGAAGCCCGTTTCCGATCACGACGCGTTCGTCGCCGGGCTGGCCCGCGCCGGGCGCGCGGCGCAGCGCAAGCTGGCGCGGCTCGGAGATGCCGGCAAGGCCGCGGCGCTGCGCTCCGCGGCGGCGGAGCTGCGCCGCCAGGCGGCGCGGATCATCGCGGCCAACGCGCGCGACATCGCCGCGGGCGAGGCCAACGGGCTGTCGGGCGCGATGCTCGACCGGCTGCGGCTCGACGAGGCGCGGCTCGAGGCGATCGCCGCGGCGGTCGAGGCGGTCGCCGCGCTGCCCGATCCGGTCGGCGAGGTGATCGACCGCAGCGTGGCCCCGAGCGGGCTCGAGCTGAGCCGCATCCGCATCCCGATCGGCCTGATCGGGATCATCTACGAAAGCCGGCCCAACGTCACCGCCGACGCCGCCGCGCTGTGCCTCAGGAGCGGCAACGCGGTGCTGCTGCGCGGCGGCAGCGAGGCGGTCCATTCGAACCGCGCGATCCATGCGGCGCTGGCCGAAGGGCTGGCGGCGCAGGGGGTTCCGGCCGAGGCCGTCCAGCTGATGCCGACCCAGGACCGTGAGGCCGTCGGGGCGATGCTGCGCGCCCAGGGCCTGATCGACATGATCATCCCGCGCGGCGGTAAGGGCCTTGTCGAGCGGGTGCAGAACGATGCGCGCGTGCCCGTCCTCGCCCACCTCGACGGCATCTGCCATACCTACGTCCATGCGGCGGCCGAGCCGGAGATGGCGACCCGGCTCGCGCTCAACGCCAAGATGCGCCGCACCGGCATCTGCGGGGCGATGGAGACGCTGCTGCTCGACGCCAGCTTCCCCGCCTGCCACCAAGTGGTCGACGCGCTGCTCGACGCCGGCTGCGAGTTGCGCGGCGATGCCCGGGCGCAGGCGATCGATCCTCGCATCAAGCCGGCCAGCGCCAACGACTGGGATTGCGAGTACCTCGACGCGATCCTGGCGGTCGCGGTGGTCGACGGGCTCGAGGCGGCCATGGCGCACATCGACCGCCACTCGTCGAACCACACGGACGCGATCGTCACCGAGGACACCGAGGCGGCGGAGCGGTTCCTCGCCCAAGTCGACAGCGCGATCGTGATGGTCAACGCCTCGACCCAGTTCGCCGACGGCGGCGAGTTCGGGCTCGGCGCCGAGATCGGCATCGCCACCGGCCGCCTCCACGCGCGCGGGCCGGTCGCGCTCGAAGGGCTGACGACCTACAAGTGGCAGGTCCGCGGCCACGGCGAAGCGCGGCCTTGATGCGCGGCCTCCAGCGCGGCTAGAGCGGCCGCCCACAGGAGGGCCCCCGATGCGCTACAACACACTCGGCAACACCGGCCTCGTCGTTTCCGAGCTGTGCCTGGGGGCGATGACCTTCGGCACCAACCCGGGGCGCTTCGGCCAGATCCACGGGCTCGATCAGGACGCTTCGACCGCGCTGGTCAAGCAGGCGCTCGACGGCGGGATCAACATGATCGACACCGCCAACGTCTATACCACCGGGCAGTCCGAGGAATTCGTCGGCGGCGCGCTCAAGGCGCTCGGGGTCAGGCGCTCGGAGGTGGTCGTCGCGACCAAGGCGATGGGCGCGATGGGCGAAGGCCGCAACGATTCGGGCACCGGGCGCAAGCACCTGCTCGACCAGATCGACGCCAGCCTCGCCCGGCTGCAGCTCGACCACGTGGACTTGTACCAGATCCACGGCTGGGATCCGGTCACCCCGATGGAGGAGGCGCTCGAAGCCTTGAACGACATCGTCCGGTCGGGCCGCGCGCGCTATGTCGGGGTGTCGAACTGGGCCGCGTGGCAGATCGTCAAGGCGCTCGGCATCAGCGAGCGTCGCGGCTTGTCGAAGTTCGTCTCGCTGCAGGCCTATTACACTGTCGCCGGGCGCGAGCTCGAGCGCGAGCTCGCCCCGATGCTGCTGTCCGAAGGGCTCGGCCTGATGGTGTGGTCGCCGCTTGCCGGCGGGCTGCTCAGCGGCAAGTACGACTTCACCGAGGGCGGCGCGTCCGGCGAGGGCCGCCGCGCCAACTTCGATTTCCCGCCCGTCGACCTCGGCCGCGCCGCACCGTTGGTCGAGGCGATGCGGGGCATGGCCGACCAGCGCGGCGTCTCGGTCGCGCAAATCGCGCTCGCCTGGCTGCTCTACCAGCCGGTGGTCTCCACCGTGATCGTCGGGGCCAAGCGCGCCGACCAGCTCGCCGACAACCTCGCTTCGTGCGACGTCGAGCTGGGCGGCGAGGAGCTGGCCGAGCTCGGCCGCCTCAGCGCCTTGCCGCGCGAGTATCCGGGCTGGATGTTCGAGGTGCAGGGCGGCTACGTCACCGGCAAGATTTCCGAGCGCCGCCGGCCCCGGTGACGCGGACCGGCACGCTCACGGGCCTGCTCGGCGGCAGCTTCAACCCCGCGCACGGCGCGCACCGCGCGATCACCCTGTGCGCGATCGACGCGCTCGGCCTCGCCGAGGCCTGGTGGCTGGTCTCGTCCGGCAACCCGCTCAAGCCGAAAGCCGGGATGGCGCCGCTCGCGGCGCGCGTGCGCTCGGCGCAGGAGGCGGCGAGGCGCGCGCCGATCAAGGTCACCGCGATCGAGCGCGAGCTCGGCACCCGCTACACGATCGACACGCTGCGCGCGCTCAAGCGCCGCTTCCCGCGCCGCCGGTTCGTGTGGCTGATGGGTGCGGACAACCTCGCCCAGTTCCACTTGTGGAAGGACTGGCGCGAGATCGCCGGGGAAATGCCGATTGCGGCGATAGCCCGCCCCGGCTATGATGACGACGCCCTCGCGAGCCCCGCGATGGCCTGGCTGCGGCGTTACCGGTTGACCGCTGCCGAGTTCCGCAACCGGGACGAATGGAGCGCACCCGCGCTGATTGAACTGCGTTTCGACCCCGATCCGCGCTCGGCCACCGAACTGCGCCGCGCGGATTCCGACTGGGCCCGCCGCTTCGCCGGACCGCCGCCCAGAGACGGGGTGACGCATTCCCTCATCCACGAGCCGGCCCGAGGTAGCGACGCATGATGCGTGGCGCGCTCGTGCCTCTTCTCTCGTCCATTCCCGTACACAGGAGCACGACCCATAACGACGCACCAGGCGCAAGCCCGGCCGGAACGATCCGGCCCTTCGACCATCGTCTCCCTGACTGACATGCCCAGCAAGTCCGCAACCGTAGCCGCCGCGCTCCACGACATGGTCCTCGACCAGCTCGACGAGGACCAGGCGCAGGACGTCGTCTCGATCCCGCTCGAGGGCAAGTCGAGCATCGCCGACCACATGGTCATCGCCTCCGGGCGCTCGACGCGTCAGGTCGCCGCGATCGCCACCCATCTGGCCGAGCGGCTCAAGAAGGAAGGCCATGGCAGCCCCCGGATCGAAGGGCTGCCCGCGGCCGACTGGGTGCTGATCGACGCCGGCGACGTCGTCGTTCACCTGTTCCGCCCCGAAGTGCGCAGCTTCTACAACCTCGAGCGGATGTGGGGCTTCGGCGACGAAGCCGCCGCTGCCGGCGGCCGGGCCTGAGCACAGCGCGAGCCCCTGCGCCGGCAGGGGCCTCGGGCCTCATGCCGGACGGATTGCGCTCACCCGCTCCTCGCGGGGACTCCCAATCGTCTATAAGACGGAGGCCATGCTGCTTCACGTCATCGCCCGCGGCAAGATCGGCCGCTCGCCCGAGGCGGAGCTGGTGGCGCGCTACGCCAGGCGCATCGCCTGGCCGCTGAAGCTGACCGAGCTGCCCGACTCCGGCGGGCGCATTCCCGAACCCCAGGCCCCATTCCGCACCGTGCTGCTCGACGAGCGCGGCGATGCGTTGTCGTCGGTCGAATTCGCCGACCTGCTGGCCACGTGGCGCGACCACGGGATGCGCGAGACGCGCTTCCTGATCGGTGCGGCGGACGGCCATTCGCGCGCCGACCGCGACGGCGCCGACCGGCTGCTGTCGTTCGGTCACGCCACCTGGCCGCACCTGCTCGCCCGGGCGATGCTTCTCGAGCAGCTGTTCCGCGCGACCAGCCTGCTTGCCGGCCATCCCTATCATCGGGCAGGGTAGCCGGGTGAGGAAGCCGCTCGCCCTGATCCTCGCGGCCGCGTCGCTGTCGCTCGCCTGGCTGTCGGCCAGCGCCGTGGCCTTGCGCAGCGAGGGGCCGGCCGAAACCCGCGCCGCCTTGCGCCGGGCGCTGGCCGAGAGCGAGGCGGCCGAGACGCGCAGCGCGCGGCTCGAGCGCGAGGCGGCCGCGACGCGCGACGCCGCCGAGCGCACCGCGCGCCAGGCCGCCGCGCTCGCCGCCCGCATCCAGCAAGCCGAGGCCGGCAGCGCCGCGGCCGAGGCGAGGCTGTCGCTAGCGACGCGCGAGCTGGCCGCCTTGCGGGAAAGTCTCGGCCGCGAGCAGCAGCCGGTGATCCACCTCACCGGGGCGCTGCAGCAGTTCTCGCGCCGCCCGGTCGCGCTGGCGGTGCTGCGGCCGGGCTCGGTCGAGGACCTGGTTCACCTGCGGGCGATGCTCGACAGCGCAGTGCCGCAGATCCAGGCCCGCACCGCCGGGCTGCGCGCGCGCCTTTCCCGCAGCCGGGCGTTGCGCGCCGCAGCGCTGGCCGCGGCCGGGCAGCTGCGCGCCGAGCAGACGCGTCTCGCCGAGCGGCGGCGCGAGCTGGCCGCGCTCGAAAGCCGCCAGCGGCTCGCCTCGCGCGCGGCCGGCGGCGCCGCCGCGCGCGAGGCCGAGCGCGCGCTGGCACTGGCCGAGCAGGCGCGCGACCTCGATTCGCTCGTCGCCGAGCTCGACCGCGCGGGGACGCTGCGCGCCCGCCTCGCGGCCCTGCCCGGTCCGGTGATGCGCCCGGCGCGGCCGGAGGAACCGGGGCTCGCCGCGCTGCCCGAGCCGGCGGTGCCCGAGCCGTCCGCCACCGCGCCGCCCGCGCCCTACCTGCTCCCGGTCGCCGGGCGCACCGTCGCCGGGTTCGGCACCGGCGAGGGCGCGACCGAAAGCCGCGGGCTGACGCTGGCGCCGCGTCCGGGCGCGCAAGTGGTCGCCCCGGCAGCGGGCCGTGTCGCTTTCGCCGGGCCCTATCGCGGCTACGGCCGGATCGTCATCATCGAGCATCCCGGCGGCTGGACCAGCCTCGTCACCGGGCTCGCCCGTACCGACGTCGCGGTCGGCGAGGAGCTGGTCGCCGGCGGCCCGCTCGGCATCGCCGCGCAGGCCAGCCCGGAAGTGACGCTCGAGCTGCGACGCGAAGGCGAACCGGTCAACCCGCTGCGCTTCGTCGGCTAGAATCCGGGTTTCGTCGCCTAATCTGGCGTTAAGCCCACCGGCGCGATACACTGGCGCGAAATCCGAGGATCCCGATTCATGAACCTTGCCCCCAAGATCGCCGGGCCCGTGCGCGCCGCCGCCCTGCTCACCGCGGTCGCGCTGCTCCCGGCCACCACCGCCGTGTTCGCCCAAGTCGAGAGCCGCAGCTCGCCCGAGTTCGCCAAGCTGTTCGCGACCTACCAGCGGATCAAGACGAGCTACGTCGAGCCGGTCGACGACGAGGTGCTGGTGCGCGGGGCGATCGACGGTATGCTCGCCGCGCTCGATCCGCACTCGGCCTATCTCGACGGCGCCGCGCTCGAGCGGCTCGAGACGATGATCGACGGCAACTACCAGGGTCTCGGCATCTCGGTGCAGATGGACGAGGGCGTGGTCAAGGTCGTCTCGCCGTTCAAGGGCAGCCCGGCGGACAAGGCCGGGATCAAGGCCGGCGACTACATCACCCATATCGACGGCAAGCTGATCTACGGGCTCGAGCTCGACGAGGCGGTCAAGCAGATGCGCGGCCCGGCCGGCAGCCCGATCGAGCTGTCGATCGTGCGCGCGGGCCGCGAGGAGGCGTTCGACGTCACCGTCACGCGCGGGGTGATCGAGCTCGAGCCGGTCACCTGGGAGCTGCACGAGGGGCGCGTCGGCGTGATCAGCGTCAACGAGTTCAGCCGCGATGTCGGCAGCGACGTCAACGAGGCGCTGGCCGCGCTGCGGCGCGATGCCGGCGGGCGGATTTCCGGCCTGGTGCTGGACTTGCGCAAGAACCCCGGCGGCTCGCTCGACGAGGCGGTGGCGCTCAGCGACTTGTTCCTGACCGAAGGGCAGATCGTCTCGCAGCGCGGCCGCAACCGGCGCGATACGATCTTCTACGAAGCCGAGAGCGTGTTCCGCGGCGACGTCGCCGCCGGCGTGCCGATGATCGTGCTGATCGATGCCGGCTCGGCTTCGGCGAGCGAGATCGTCGCCGGCGCGCTGCAGGATCAGCACCGCGCGCTGATCATGGGCGAGCGCAGCTTCGGCAAGGGCAGCGTGCAGACGCTGTTGCCGCTGACCCGCGATTCGGCGCTCAAGCTGACCACCGCGCGTTACTACACGCCATCGGGCCGCTCGGTGCAGGAAGGCGGCATCGAGCCCGACATCCGCGTGCCGCAGCTGTCCGATCCGGACCTCGCCAAGCGCGCGCAATACACGCTGCGCGAAAGCGATTTACGCCGTCACCTGGTCAACGAGGTCGATCTCGAGGACGAGGCGCTCGAAGCCGACCGGCGCGACGATCCGCGCTTCACGCTGACCGCGGCGCAGCTCGAGGAGCAGGGCATCAAGGACTTCCAGCTCGACTACGCGGTCCGGACCCTGCGCCGCACCGGCGGCGGGGTGGTCGCCTCCCGTCGCTGAGCGGCGCCGGATGTCTCCGGCGCTGAGGCTCGCGCAGCGGCTGGCGTTGGGCGTGCCGGCGCTGCTGCTCGCCGGCGCCTACGTCTCGGAATACGGCTTCGGGCTGTTCCCGTGCGAGATGTGCTGGTGGCAGCGCTACGCCCACTTCGCCGCGCTGGCGCCGGCGCTGCTCTCGACGCTGGCCCGGCCGCGGGCCGCGTGGATCGCGCTGGCCGCGCTGGCGGTCCTCGCCTCCGGCCTGATCGGCGGGTTCCACGCGGGCGTCGAGTACGGCTGGTGGGAAGGGTTCA
Source organism: Croceibacterium sp. (assembly GCA_035626815.1). Classification (GTDB taxonomy): domain Bacteria; phylum Pseudomonadota; class Alphaproteobacteria; order Sphingomonadales; family Sphingomonadaceae; genus Croceibacterium_A. The sequence goes on along the minus strand of DASPMY010000034.1, from coordinate 1,249 downwards.
CCACCTGCACCACCAGCGTCCAGGATGCCGGCGGCGACCCGCTCGAGGCGATCATGAACGCGCCGCTGATCCGCTGCGACGTCGCGCCGTGGACGCTCGCCGGAATCTCGCTGGCGGGGTTCAATGCCGCGATCTCGACCGTTTCGGCGCTGGCCATATTCGCGCTTGTCGCTAAGGATCGCCGCGCATGACCGACCGCGCGCAGATGATCCGCGTCGACCAGGCGGGCGAATACGGCGCCACGCGCATCTACGCCGGGCAGCTGGCAGTGATGGGCGACCGCGCTCCGCACTCGGGCGAGATCCGCGCGATGGCCGAGCAGGAAGCCGCCCACCAGGCCGAGTTCGACGCGTTGATGGCGCGGCGCGGCGTGCGCCCGACCGCGCTGCAGCCGGTCTGGTCTTTGGCCGGCTACGCGCTCGGCGCGGCGACCGCGCTGATCGGGCCCGAGGCGGCGATGGCCTGCACCGCCGCGGTCGAGGAGGAAATCGACCGCCACTACAGCCGCCAGCTCGAGCGGCTCGAGGACAGCGGCGACGACCCCGAGCTCGCCGCGCTGATCGAGCGGTTCCGCACCGACGAGCGCGCCCATCGCGCCGCCGCGCTCGCCGCCGGGGCCGAGCGCGCGCCGGCCTATCCGTTGCTCAACGCCGCGATCCGGCTTGGCTGCCGCGCGGCGATCCGCCTGTCGGAGCGGATTTGACCGGCGGCGCGCGGCCGGAACGGTTCGGGCCCTCCGCGCGCTTCATAGACCGTTCACGGGCGGTCGCGCCCAATCGCAGTCGCGGAAGGACCGCTTTCCGCCGGAAGGAAATCGAGATGAAACGCCTGGCTCTCCTCGCCCTTGCCGCCACCATCATCGGCCTCGCGCCCGCCCCCGCCGCCGCGCAGGACGACGCCGGCGACCGGGTCAACACCGTGATCATCTACGGCGAGGACGAATGCCCGTCGTCGGCCGGCGGCGAGATCGTCGTCTGCGCGCGGCTCGACGAGAGCGAGCGCTACCGCATCCCCGAGGCGCTGCGCCAGAGCGACGACCCCGCCAACGAAGCCTGGACCAGCCGGGTCAAGAGCTTCGAGACGGTCGGCGACTTCGGCCCGCTGTCGTGCAGCCCGGTCGGGCTCGGCGGCGAGCTCGGCTGCACCGCGCAGATGATCGAGCAGGCTTATGCCGAGAAGCGCCAGGGCTCCGACGTGCGCTTCAGCCAGCTGATCGCCGCCGCGCGCGCCGACCGGCTGGCGACGATCG
>DASPMY010000033.1:0-34397 GCA_035626815.1 Croceibacterium sp. | reverse complement strand
GAAGGCGATCACGCGCCCGCGCGCATCGTGGATCGGCATGGTGAGCCGATCGCGGAAGCGGTCGTACGGATCGCGCTCCTCGGCCGGGATGAGTAGACCGGCTTCGATCAGCATGGGTTCGGGAAACTGCTGCAGCGCCTTCTTGATCGCATTGCGAGTGTTGGGTGCGTAGCCGAAGCCGAACCGCTCGCAGGTGTGAGCGTCGAACCCGCGCGAATTGAGATATGACCGCGCTCGAGCTGCCTCGGGAGCTTCGAGGCTTTCGCGAAAAAACGCCTGTGCTGCTGCCATTACATCGTGAAGTTCGGCCTGCTGTTCGGCCCGCTCGGCGGCACGTGGGTCCGGGGCAGGAACTTCCATTCCGGCTTCAGATGCAAGTTCCTTAACCGCGTCTATGAAGGCGAGTCCGCGCTGATCGGTCATCCACCGGATCACGTCGCCGTGGGCCTGGCAGCCGAAACAGTGATAGAAGCCCTTCTCGTCGTTGACGTAGAACGACGGGGTCTTCTCCTCATGGAATGGGCAGCATGCCTTCCACTCGCGCCCTGCCTTCTGGAGCTTGGTCGTGCGCATTACCACGCTGGAAAGCGTGACGCGCGACCGAAGCTCGTCGAGCCATTGGGGACTCAGCATGGACCTGACTACACATGTGTGGGTTGAGTGTGTGCCACCCAATACCCGACTAAGTCGAGTCGCGTGGCAGACTTATTGAGCGAGACTCTCTTTCACCCACCCGCTCGCCCGGCCCATGTCGAGCACGGTCGCGTGGCGCGCCTTGAGCTCGGCCATGACGCGGCCCATGTCCTTGATGCCGGTGGCGCCGAGCTCGGCCTTGATCGCGTCGATCGCGGCGCGGGTCTCCGCCTCGTCCATCTGGCGGGGGAGGAACTCCTCGATCACCGCCAGCTCGCCGCGCTCGACCGCGGCCAGCTCGTCGCGGCCGCCCTGCTCGAACATGTGGATCGATTCGCGGCGCTGCTTGGCCATCTTCTGCAGCGTGTCGATGACGAGCGCGTCGTCCTCGATCGCCTTGGGCGCGGTGCGTTGCTCGATGTCGCGGTCCTTGAGCCGGGCGAGGATAAGCCGCACGGCGCCGAGCCGCTCCTTGTCGCCGGCCTTCATCGCCGTGATCTGGGCCTGCTTGAGATCGTCGCGCAGCATGGTTCCTGGTCTTTCCGGTGGGTGAAACGGTCGCCCGCCCGCTTAGCGGCATAATTCGGCGCTGGCGAGGTTGACGCTGGGGGCGGGGGCCTATAGCGGCCACGACTTAGCGACATCGCCGGCCTGCTTTTTTCGGGAGCCCCGTTCAATGGCTTTTACCGCCTCTTCGCCTGCGCCACCCAAGGGGGCGACGGGCGTATTGGTGCTGGCCGACGGGACCGCGATCTGGGGCAAGGGCTTCGGCGCCGCCGGCAGCGCGGTCGGCGAGGTGTGCTTCAACACCGCGATGACCGGCTACCAGGAGGTCCTCACCGACCCCTCCTACGCGGCGCAGATAGTCACCTTCACCTTCCCGCACATCGGCAACGTCGGCACCAACCCGCAGGACATCGAAAGCCAGGTCGAAGGCGCGGTCGGCTGCGTGGTGCGCGAGGAAGTCACGCGCCATTCGAGCTTCCGGGCCGAGGCGGAGTTCGTCGACTGGCTCAAGGCGCAGGGCAAGATCGGCCTGGCGGGCATCGACACCCGCGCGCTGACCCGCCGCATCCGTCGGCTCGGCGCGCCCAACGCGGTGATCGCGCACGATCCGAAGGGCCAGCTCGACGTCGCCGCGCTGGTGCAGCGCGCGCGGGAGTGGCCGGGGCTCGAAGGCATGGACCTCGCCCGCCGCGTCAGCCGCGCGAAGCACGAAGGCTGGGAAGGGGGGCCGTGGGAGCTGGGCAAGGGCTACGAAAAGCCCCTCCCCTTGAGGGGAGGGGATGGGGTGGGGCCTGTCAATTCAGGCGCCGCGCGTGCCGACAGGCCCCACCCCCCGACCCCCTCCCCTGAAGGGGAGGGGGACAAACTCCCGCACGTGGTGGCGGTCGACTACGGCTCGAAGGACAATATCTTCCGCAACCTGGTCAAGGCCGGCGCGCGGGTGACGGTGGTGCCGGCGCAGACCGACCTCAGTTCCATCCTCGCGCTCGCGCCCGACGGCGTGTTCCTGTCGAACGGCCCGGGCGACCCGGCGGCGACCGGCGAGTACGCGGTGCCGATGATCAAGGGCCTGCTCGAGCGCGACGTGCCGGTGTTCGGCATCTGCCTCGGCCACCAGATGCTCGGCCTCGCCGCGGGCGCGAAGACCAGCAAGATGCACCAGGGCCACCGCGGCGCGAACCATCCGGTCAAGCGGCTCGAGGACGGCCAGGTCGAGATCACCTCGATGAACCACGGCTTCGCGGTCGACCGCGAGACGCTTCCCGAAGGCATCGAGGAAACCCACGTCTCGCTGTTCGACGGCTCGAACTGCGGGATTTCGATCAAGGGGAAGAAGGCGTTCGGCGTGCAGTATCACCCCGAGGCGAGCCCGGGCCCGCACGACAGCTACTACCTGTTCGAGAAGTTCGTGGGGATGTTGGGGTGAGGCGAACCCGCCTCATTTGGTTCGCACTAGGAGCAGCGGCTTGTGCGTTAGCAGCGGTCCTTGCCAATCTGGTCCTGTCGGACTCAGATGCAGTACATCCCTACCTCACTATATCGGAGAGAGCCCTATCTCGCGACGAGATCGATGAGATGGAACTCGTGGCGCAAACAAGCGGCGCATTGCTTCGCGAATGTGGAGCGAAACGATTCTACATGAAGACGGCGAACGGCGTCGACGGAGTGCCATATTCGCTCATCAAGATTGAAACGGAAAACGACCTCGCGATCCACTGCGTTTTTGAACGTGCCGCGGGTGAGGGCTTTCCGCTCCATATTCAAATGATCACGGACCAACATGCCCAAACGGACTGATATCTCCTCGATCCTCGTCATCGGCGCCGGGCCGATCATCATCGGGCAGGCGTGCGAGTTCGACTATTCGGGCACCCAGGCGATCAAGGCGCTGAAGGAGGAGGGGTACCGGGTCGTCCTGGTCAATTCGAACCCGGCGACGATCATGACCGATCCGGAGTTCGCCGACGCGACTTACGTCGAGCCGATCACCCCCGCGATCGTCGCCAAGATCATCGCCAAGGAGCGGCCCGACGCGCTGCTGCCGACGATGGGCGGGCAGACCGCGCTCAACTGCGCGCTGGCGCTGTACAACGACGGCACGCTCGCGAAGTACGGCGTGCAGATGATCGGCGCCGACGCCGACGCGATCGACAAGGCCGAGAACCGCCAGCGCTTCCGCGAGGCGATGGACAAGATCGGGCTCGAAAGCGCCCGCTCGGGCGTCGCCCAGACCGTCGACGAGGCGTTCGCGGTGCTCGAGCGCACGGGATTGCCGGCGATCATCCGGCCGAGCTTCACATTGGGCGGCACCGGCGGCGGGGTCGCCTACAACCGCGCCGAGTTCGAAGCCATCGTCCGCTCCGGCCTCGATGCCAGCCCGACCACCGAGGTCCTCATCGAAGAGAGCCTGCTCGGGTGGAAGGAATTCGAGATGGAGGTGGTCCGCGACAAGGCGGACAACGCCATCATCATCTGCTCGATCGAGAACGTCGACCCGATGGGCGTGCACACCGGGGATTCGATCACCGTCGCCCCGGCGCTGACGCTGACCGACAAGGAATACCAGATCATGCGCAGCGCCAGCATTGCGGTGCTGCGCGAGATCGGCGTCGAGACCGGCGGCTCGAACGTCCAGTTCGCGGTCAACCCGCGCGACGGGCGGCTGATCGTGATCGAGATGAACCCGCGCGTGTCGCGCTCGTCGGCGCTGGCCTCGAAGGCGACCGGTTTCCCGATCGCGCGCGTCGCCGCCAAGCTCGCGGTCGGCTACACGCTCGACGAGATCACCAACGAGATCACCGGCGCCACCCCGGCGAGCTTCGAGCCGACGATCGACTACGTGGTGACGAAAATCCCGCGCTTCGCGTTCGAGAAGTTCAAGGGGACCAAGGCCGAGCTGTCGACCGCGATGAAGTCGGTCGGCGAGGTCATGGCGATCGGCCGCAGCTTCAAGGAATCGCTGCAGAAGGCGCTGCGCGGGCTCGAGACCGGGCTCGACGGGTTCAACCGCGTGCTCGAGCTCGAGGGCGTCGCGCGCGACGAGATCACCGCCGCGCTGGCGCAGCAGACGCCCGACCGCATCCTCAAGATCGCCCAGGCCTTCCGCGAGGGCTTCACGGTCGAGGAAGTGCACGCGATCACCCACTACGACCCGTGGTTCCTGCGCCACATCGAGGAGATCGTCTACGAGGAGGCGATGATCGGCCAGCACGGCATCCCCGGCGACGCCGCCGGGCTGCGGCGGCTCAAGGCGATGGGCTTCTCCGACAAGCGCCTGGCGACGCTGGCGGTGCGCTCGGTCGGCGTCGCCGGCGGCCTCGCCGAGACGCAGGCGCGCCGCTCGGGCCTGCTGCACGACGCGCTGCGGGCCATGGCCGGCGCGACCAGCGAGGAGGAAGTGCGCGAGCTGCGCCAGCGGCTCGGCGTGCTGCCGGTGTTCAAGCGCATCGACAGCTGCGCCGCCGAGTTCGAGGCGATCACGCCGTACATGTACTCGACCTACGAGGCGCCGAGCTTCGGCGAGGCCGAGAACGAGGCCGATCCCAGCGACCGGCGCAAGATCGTCATCCTCGGCGGCGGGCCCAACCGCATCGGCCAGGGCATCGAGTTCGACTACTGCTGCGTCCACGCCTGCTTCGCGCTCAGCGAGGCGGGGTTCGAGACGATCATGGTCAACTGCAACCCGGAGACCGTCAGCACCGACTACGACACCTCCGACCGACTCTATTTCGAGCCGTTGACCGCCGAGGACGTGCTCGAGATCCTCCGCGTCGAGCATTCGCGCGGCGAGCTGGTTGGGGTGATCGTGCAGTTCGGCGGGCAGACTCCGCTCAAGCTGGCCCAGGCGCTCGAGGACGCGGGCATTCCGATCCTCGGCACCTCGCCCGACGCGATCGACCTCGCCGAGGACCGTGAGCGGTTCGCCAAGCTGGTCAACAAGCTCGGCCTCAGGCAGCCGCAGAACGGCATCGCCAAGAGCCGCGACGAGGCGGTCGCGGCGGCCAACCGGATCGGCTACCCGGTGCTGCTGCGGCCGAGCTACGTGCTCGGCGGGCGGGCGATGGAGATCGTCGACAGCGAGGCCCAGCTCGATGCCTATATCGCCACCGCGGTCACCGTCTCGGGCGACAGCCCGGTGCTGATCGACCAGTACTTGCGCGACGCCATCGAGTGCGACGTCGATGCGCTGTGCGATGGCGAGCGGGTCGTCGTCGCCGGGGTCATGCAGCACATCGAGGAAGCCGGCGTCCATTCGGGCGATTCCGCCGCCACGCTGCCGCCCTACAGCCTGCCGGACTCGGTCGTCGCCGAGATGGAGCGCCAGGCCGAGGCGCTGGCCATGGCGCTCGGCGTGGTCGGGCTGATGAACGTGCAGTTCGCCGTGAAGGACGGCGAGGTGTACCTGATCGAGGTCAACCCGCGCGCGAGCCGCACGGTGCCGTTCGTCGCCAAGGCGATCGGCCAGCCAATCGCCAAGTACGCCGCGCGGATCATGGCCGGCGAGAAGCTCGCCGACCTGCCGCCGCTGAACTGGCGCATCGGCTACATGACGGTGAAGGAGGCGGTGTTCCCGTTCAGTCGCTTCCCCGGGTCCGACCCGGTTCTCACACCCGAGATGAAGTCCACCGGCGAAGTCATGGGAATCGATGCCGATTTCCCGACGGCCTACATCAAGTCCCAGCTCGGCGAAGGGACCGTGCTGCCCGAAGGCGGGACGCTGTTCGTGTCGGTCAAGGACAGCGACAAGCCGCACGTCCTCGCGCCCGTCAGGCAACTGGTCGGGCAGGGATTCAGCATCGTCGCCACTGGCGGCACGGCGCAGTATCTCGCCGAGGCCGGCGTGCCGGTCGAGCGGGTCAACAAGGTCGCCGAGGGCCGGCCGCACATCGTCGACAAGATCGTCGACGGGGAGATCGCGCTGATCTTCAACACCACCGAAGGCTGGCAGAGCCACAAGGACAGCCAGTCGATCCGCGCCTCGGCGCTGTCGGCCAAAGTGCCGTACTACACCACGGCGGCGGCCTCGGCGGCGGTGGCCCAGGCGATCGCCTCGGTCAGGGCCAGCGAACTTGAAGTGCGTTCGCTGCAGGACTATTATAGCTAACCGACGGACGAACACCCCCGACATTCGAATGCCGCTGACCGACCCGATGGGCGGGCGAGGGTTCTTTTGACGGGAAGCAGGACAGGCAGGGAAGACGATGGAACGAGTGCCGATGCTGGCGGAAGGCTACGAGAAGCTGACCGCCGACCTCCAGGTCCTCCGGCAGGAGCGGCCGCGCATTGTCGATGCGATCGAGGAAGCACGCTCGCATGGCGACCTGTCGGAAAACGCCGAGTACCATGCCGCCAAGGAGCGGCAGGGCCAGGTCGAGGCGCAGATCGCCGAGATCGAGGACCGCGTCACCCGCGCGCAGATCATCGATCCGGCGTCGCTGTCGGGCGACCGGGTGGTGTTCGGCGCCACCGTCACCGTGCTCGACGAGGACGACAAGAAGCAGCGCTACCAGATCGTCGGCCAGACCGAGGCCGACGCCCGCCAGGGCCGCATCTCGTACGATTCCCCGCTCGGCCGCGCGCTGATCGGCAAGCAGGTCGGCGAGGAAGTGGAAGTGACGGTGCCCTCGGGCGACCGCTTCTACCAGATCAAGAAGATCGAGTTCATTTGAGGCAGTAGGCAGTAGGCAGTAGGCAGTAGGACCGTGGGCGGCGACGTTCGGTCTTATCGCGACCTGCTCGTCTGGCAGCGCGGAATGGACCTCGCAGCTGACGTTTATCGGCTAAGCCACATCTGGCCGAGAGAACAGGCCTACGGCCTGACCTCGCAGGCCCGACGCTCGGCGGCAGCGATTCCGGCCAATATTGCAGAGGGGTACGGGCGGCAAAGCACTGCCAGCTACAGCCAATTCCTGAAGATCGCGCGGGGCTCCCTCAAGGAGTTGGAAACCCACCTGCTGCTTGCCGAACGCGTGGGGTTGGCCACCCAGGGAAGCTGCGCGGACGCGTTACAACAGGCCGACGAGCTGGGCAAATGCTCGGGGGGCTGATCAGATCAGTCGGCAAGAACACCTCGCAGTAAGCGCCTGCCGCGCGCTACTGCCTACTGTCCACTGCCTACTGCCTACTGCCTACTGCCTACTGCCTACTGCCTCACTGCCCCTTCAGCTCCGGCTCCAACAGCCGGTGCAGGTGGACGATGACGTATTTCATCTCGGCGTCGTCGACCGTGCGCTGGGCGTGGGCGCGCCAGGCATCCTCCGCCGCGGCGTAGTTCGGGAAGACGCCGACGATGTCGATCTCGTTGAGATCCTGGAACTCGACGCCTTGCGGATCGACCACCCGCCCGCCCATCACGAGGTGCAGGAGCTGCTTCGCCATCGTCAACCCTTTCGCCGCGCGTAAGCCGGTTTCACGCGAGCCCTTAAGCGATTGTCGGCTGCGTACAACCGCGCGGGATCAGTTGATCCGGCTGCGCAGGGCCTTGCCGATGCGTTTGCTGGCGTCGCGCGTCACGGCGCGCGCGGTTTCGCCGAGGTCGCTGGCGCGCTCGGCCGCGGCGCGCCCGGTGCTGCGGGCCGAGCTGCCGAGGCTCTCGCCCAGCTTCTCGATCCGCGGGGCGGCCGCGCGGCCGGCCTCGTTGGCCGCTTCCATCGCCTGCTGCGCATAGGCCAGCGCCAGCTCGGCGCCGATCGCGGCGAGGCCGGCCCCTTTGCTCGCCAGCCGGCGGGTCGGCGAGCGTTTGAACAGGCTGCTGATGAGGATGCCGATGGCGAGGCCGCCGGCGACGGTGGCGAACGGATGCTCCTTGGCGAAGGCGGTGAACTGGTCCTTGGCCTCGATCGCGCGCTCCCCGGCGCGGTCGAAGATCGTCGTCCGGCCGCGATCCTCGTTGCGCTTCTCGCCGGCGGCGACCTTCTGCTTGAGTTGCTTGCGCTTCGCTTCGGTCATCGGGTCGTCTCCGCCAAGGGTGTCAGTCATCGTCCGAACGGCTGTCGGCCTCGCCCGGTTCCTCGTCGTCGCCGAACAGCCTGGCGATTGAGTCGAGGATCGGGCCGCGGGCGAACCACAGGATCACCGCCGCCACGGCCGCCGCCACCTTGCCGCGGTTGGCCTCGGCATAATCGACCGCGTCGTCGACCATCTCGCGCGTGCCCTCGCCGAGCCGCGCCGCGATGCGCGCGCCGACGCCCTTGTCCGCGAGATCGCCGCGGATGAACGCGAGGTCAGCCTTGAACAGCGCCAGCGCCGCGTCGCGCAGCAGGCGATCCTCGGCCAGGCGGTGCTCGAGATCGCTCACGGCGCCTGCTCCGGGGCGCCGTCGATCGCGGCCATCAGCCGGCTCCACCGGCGGCCGGCGGCGCTCGCCAGGAGCAGCGCGGCGAGCAGCAACACGGCCACGACCAGCGCGCTCGCCCCCCAGGCGGTCAGCAGCGGGGTGAGCGCGATGATCAGCCCGACCGTCAGCCCGACGAGCGCGAGGAAGCCGAGGACGGCGGCGATGGCGTAAAGAAGGAAGGCCGATTTCGCGCGGTCGGCGACGAACGCCGCGCGCGTCTTCTGATAGGCGATCTCGGCCTCGAGGTAGGTCTTGCCGTCCTCGATCAGTGCCTCGACGTCCTCGGTCAGCGAGCGCTGGTCGGGCTCGCCGTCAGGGGAGGGTGGATCCTCGGGTTCTTCGGGCAGGACGGACCCGCCCCGGCCGGGTGGGGCGAGCCGTTCGTCCTCCGGCGGGGTCACCGACGAAAGAGGCGGGCCAGGAGGAAGCCGGCGAGCGCCGCCAGGCCGACCGCCGCGGCCGGGCTCCGGCGAATGGCCTCGCGGGCGTCCTCGCCGAGCTCCTCGACGCTTTTCTGGTCGAGCTTGGCGGCGGTCTCCTGCAGCCTCAGCGAGGCGCTGCGCGCATAATCGCCGTACTTCGCGCCGAGGTTGTCGTCGATCGTCGCCGCGTTCTCGTTCACCACGCGGCTGAGCCCGGACAACGCCTCGCTCGCCTTCGCCTTGCCTTGCACGGCCAGATCGCCCGCCTTGACCCGCGCCTCGCCGACCCAGTCGTCGCCCCGCGCGCGGGCTTGCGTGCCGTAGCCGCCGACGCGCTCGCGCGCCTCGGCGCCGAGCAGGGCGGCGCCGGCGCGGGCTTCTTCGAGCGCGGCGTTGAAGCGCGACTTGGCCTCGGCCCGCTTGGTCGCAGCGCCCTGGCCGGCGGTCGCTGCCGCCGGGCCCGGCTTGCGGGCGGTCGTCGCCTTCGCCGCGGTCTTGCGCGGCTTGGTGGTCTTGGCTGCAGTCTCGGCCATGTTATCCCTTTCCGTTAGCCCCAACGGCACTCCAAGCGCGCCCGCGGGCCGGCCCTCATCGGTCCCGAATCGAACGCGGCTTGCACCGCTTGGTTCCGCCGCATACGAGGTCCCGGCACCTCGATATGGCGGTGTCTTAGCCAATTACAACACCCCCGCGACCTCGGAGCGCCCATGACTGCTATCATCGATATCCACGGACGCGAAATACTCGATAGCCGGGGCCATCCCACGGTCGAGGTCGACGTGCTGCTGGAGGACGGCAGCCTCGGCCGCGCGGCGGTGCCGTCGGGGGCGTCGACCGGGGCGCACGAGGCGGTCGAGCTGCGCGACGGCGACAAGGGCCGCTACCTCGGCAAGGGCGTGTCGAAGGCGGTCGCGGCGGTCAACGGGGAGATCGCCGACGCGCTGCTCGGCCTCGACGCCGAGGACCAGCGCGAGATCGACCGGGCGATGATCGTCCTCGACGGCACGCCCAACAAGGCGCGCATCGGCGCCAACGCCATCCTCGGCACCAGCCTGGCGGTGGCCAAGGCGGCCGCCGACGCGCGCGGGATGCCGCTGTGGGCTTATGTCGGCGGGGTCTCGGCGCACGTCCTGCCGGTGCCGATGATGAACATCATCAACGGGGGCGAGCACGCCGACAACCCGATCGATTTCCAGGAATTCATGGTCATGCCGGTCGGCGCGCCGACGCTGGCCGAAGCGGTGCGGTGGGGCTCGGAGATCTTCCACACCCTGCGCCGGCGCCTGCACGACGCCGGCCATTCGACCGCGGTCGGCGACGAGGGCGGGTTCGCCCCGAACCTGTCGAACACAACCGACGCGCTCGATTTCATCATGGGCTCGATCGAGGCCGCCGGCTACCGGCCCGGCGACGAGGTGATGATCGCGCTCGACCCGGCCTCGACCGAGTTCTTCCGCGATGGCCGCTATCACATCACCGCCGAGGACAAGGTGCTCACGCCGCAGGAGATGGCCGGCTACTATGCCGACCTCGTCGCCCGCTATCCGATCGCCTCGATCGAGGACGGCATGGCCGAGGACGACTTCGCGGGCTGGAAGGCGCTGACCGAGGCGATCGGCGGCACGGTGCAGCTCGTCGGCGACGACTTGTTCGTGACCAATCCCGAGCGGCTGCGGATGGGCATCGGCCGGGGCCTCGCCAACTCGCTGCTGGTCAAGGTCAACCAGATCGGCACGCTGAGCGAGACGCTCGAGGCGGTCTCGATCGCCCACCGCGCCGGCTATACCGCGGTGATGAGCCACCGTTCGGGCGAGACCGAGGATGCGACGATCGCCGACCTCGCCGTCGCCACCAACTGCGGGCAGATCAAGACCGGCTCGCTGGCCCGCTCGGACCGGCTCGCCAAGTACAACCAGCTGATCCGCATCGAGGAGGAGCTGGGCGACGCGGCCGTCTATGCCGGCAAGGGCTGCTTCGGCCGCACGGCCGGATGATCCTTCGACCAAGGTCCGACCGCTCTCGACCGGCGTCGTTTGCGGCCCGGCGCGGGTCCGCCTATGCGGTTCCATCCGTAACCGTCCGCGCGGGGCTGCGCCGGCGCGTCGAAGGGAACCAACGATGAAGTCACGCCTCATTGCCGCGCTGCTGCTCGGCGCCGCCACCGCCACGCTCGGCCCGGTCGCCTGCAAGATCGGCCAGGACGGCACCGAAGCCGTCGCCGCGGCCGGCACCGGGCTCGGCATCGTCAAGGCGTCGATGGACACTTCGATCAAGCCGGGCGACGACTTCTACGCCTATGCCAATGGCGGGTGGATGAAGACCGCCGAGATCCCCGCCGACCGCTCGAACATCAGCGGCTTCTGGATCGCCGGCGAGCAGACCGAGAAGAACCTCGAGGCGCTGCTCGGCGACCTCGCCGATTCCGAGCCCGAGGCGGGCACCGACGCCGCGCGGGTCAAGGCCTACTACGACGCCTTCCTCGACACCGCGACGATCGAGCGGCTCGGGATGACGCCGATCCGCGGCGACCTGCAGCGGATCGCCGCGATCAAGGACAAGACCGAGCTCGCCCGCGCGCTCGGCGCCACCGTCCGCGCCGACGTCGACCCGCTCAACGCGACCGACATGGAGACCGAGAACCTGTTCGGGGTGTTCGTCAGCCAGGCGCTCGCCGAGCGCGAGGTGATGCCGTACATCCTCCAGGGCGGGCTCGGCATGCCGGAGCGCGAGTACTACCTCTCCGCCGACCCGGCCATGAAGGGCCACCAGGCGGCCTATCGCGAGTACATCGAGGACCTGCTGGCCGCCGCCGGCCTGTCCGACCCCGCCGCCCGCGCCCAGCGGATTTACGACCTCGAGCTGAAGATCGCCCGCGCCCACGCCACCCGCGAGGAGCGCGACGACTGGTCGAAGGCCAAGCAGGTGTGGACCCCGGCCGATTTCGCCAGCAAGGCGCCCGGGCTCGACTGGGCGACCTTCTTCGACGCCGCTCAGCTCGGCGAGCAGCAGAAGTTCGACGCCTTCGACGCCGGCGCGATCCCCCGGCTGGCTGCGCTCGTCGCGTCCGAGCCGCTGGAAAGCTGGAAGGACTGGCTGGCGTTCCACCAGATCAACCAGAACACCGCGGTGCTGCCGGGCAAGCTCGACCGGCTGTCGTTCGGCTTCTATGGCACCCAGCTGACCGGCGCCGAGCAGGCCCGCCCGCGCGCCAAGCGCGCGCTCGCCGCGGTCAACGCCGACATCGGCGACGCGCTCGGCAAGCTCTACGTCGAGCGCTTCTTCCCGGCCTCGGCCAAGGCCGAGATCGAGGGCATGGTCGACAACATCAAGACGGCGTTCTCGCGCCGCATCGACCAGCTCGAGTGGATGGCGCCCGAGACGAAAGAGGAAGCCAAGACCAAGGTCGAGACGATGGCCGTCGGCGTCGGCTACCCCGACGAGTGGACCGACTACGCCGCGCTCGAGCTCGCCCCCGACACCGCCTTTGCCAACAAGCAGGCGGCCGAGCGGCTGCGCTACCGCCAGCAGCTGGCCAAGATCGGCCAGCCGCTCGACACCGGCGAATGGTGGATGAACGCGCAGCTGGTCAACGCGGTCAACCTGCCGGTGCAGAACGGGCTCAACTTCCCCGCGGCGATCCTCCAGCGGCCGTTCTTCGACCCCGCAGCCGACCCGGCGTTCAACTACGGCGCGATCGGCGGGGTCATCGGCCACGAGGTCAGCCACAGCTTCGACGACGCGGGCGCGGCGTTCGATTCGACCGGGCTGATGCGCAATTGGTGGACCCCGGGCGACCTCGCCACGTTCCGCAAGAACGCCCGCGTGCTGGCCGAGCAGTACGACCAGTACGAGCCGTTCCCCGGCCTCCACGTCAACGGCGAGCTGACGCTGGGCGAGAACATCGCCGACGTCGCCGGCCTCGCCGCCGCCTACGACGCCTACCGCGCCTCGCTCGGCGGCAAGGAAGCGCCGGTGATCGACGGCTTCACCGGCGACCAGCGGTTCTTCATCGCCTATGCCCAGGCGTGGGCGACCAAGATGCGCGAGGCGGCGCTGCGTCAGCGCATCGCCACCGACGGCCACGCCCCGGGCCAGTACCGCGCGCTGACCGTGCGCAACCTCGACGCGTGGTACGACGCCTTCGACGTCAAGCCCGGCGACGCGCTCTACCTGGCGCCCGAGGACCGCGTGCACATCTGGTAGCCGTTGCGCCGGCCCGCGACATGCGCGACGATGGCGCGCGGGCCGGAGGAGCGGGGATGATGGGGTGGCACACGCGGGCGGGCGCAGCGGCGGTCGTCGCCGCCGTCATGCTCGGCGCGCAGCCGGTCGCCGGGCACCATTCGTTCGCCGTGTTCGACACGCGCAGCGAGGTCACCGTCAAGGGCACGGTCGCCGAGTTCCGCTGGACCAACCCGCACAGCCGGCTGCTGCTGGAAGTCGCCGAGGGCGGCGCGACCACCGTGTACGACATCGAGATGGGCGGCACCGGCTCGATGGCGCTTAAGGGCTGGCGGCGCACGAGCTTCAAGCCCGGCGACCAGGTCACCGTGACGATCAACCCGCTGCGCGACGGCTCGCCGGGGGGCATGCTGGTCTATGCCACCGACGCGCAAGGGGTCGGGCGGCGGGCGCGGTAGGCGGCGCTCAGGCCGCGTCTTCGGCCTCCACCTCGCGCTCGATGCGCTCGGCGGCCCGCTCGACGCGCTCGATGACCTTCTTCTTCCGCGGGTTGAGCAGGTATTCCCACACGCCCCAGGCGTTGATCAGCAGCAGGATAGCGTTCATCGCCGCGATCGGCAGCGCGTCGCTCGTCAGCCCGATGACGATCCACAGCGCCGCCACCGCGCAGAACAGCACGAACCCGAACCCGGTGACGCGGCGTCCCCGGTCCGACGCGATCAGCGCCGCGGCAATCACTGTGGCGATCGCGGCCATCCATTCGAGAGGCCCGTTCATCCCCGCAACAGCGCGCAGGGAGGGTTGGGGTTCCGGAAGCGTCCACCAGCAATGCTGCGCGGCCGGCTTGCCGAGCGGGGGGCGGCCATTTGACGTCGCCGCTATATGAATCGACGAAAACTGTGACCTTTCCGTAGGTTTCCTGGCTGCCGGCCGAATGTGAATAAAGCACATTGGCGTGTGTTGAGCGGCAAGTGATTTCCTACGCCGGGCGGCTCGGTTGACGCGGTTTGAGCCTGGTTCAGGAGGGCTTGTGCCACGGCTAGGTGCCGTTGTGCCCCGGTAGGTGCCGTGGTGCGCTGGACGATTCAGGCGCCCGCGGCGGTGAGGCGGCTGAGCTGGTCGTCGCTGAGCTCGAGCCGGGTGAATTCGAGCATCTCCTGGAGCTGCTCCACGGTGCGGGCGCTGGCGATGGGGGCGGGGATGTTGGGCTGGCGGACCAGCCAGGCGAGCGCGATGGCGGGCAGCGAGGCGCCGGTTTCCGCGGCGATCTTGTCCATTTCGGCGAGGATCGGGCGGCCCTTCTCGTCGAAATCCTTGACCCGGTGGGCGCGGTTGCCCTGCTCGAAATCCTCGGGCTTGCGGTACTTGCCGGTGAGATAGCCCGAGGCGAGGCCGAAGAACGGCAGCATCGCGATCCCGCGCAACGCGCACAGGACCTGCAGCTTCGGCCCGTAATCGTCGCGGGCGACGAGGTTGTACTGGTTCTGCAGCACCGTGAACGGCGTCCGCCCGGCGGCATCGGCGGCGTCAAGCGCGGCCGACAGGCGCTCGGCGGTGAAGTTCGACGCGCCGATCTCGCGGACCTTGCCGCTCGTCATGGCGCCGTCGAACGCCTCGACGATCTGCGCGATGTCGAGCTGCGGATAGTCGCGGTGGGCGTAGTAGAGGTCGAGGTAATCGGTCCGCAGCCGTTCCAGCGAAGCGTCGAGCGAGACCAGCACTTCGGCCGGTTCGTAGAGCGTCGGATCGCCCTCGGCTCCGAAGGTATGCTGCCCGCCGCCGCGCGGCAGCATGCCGGTCTTGGTGTGAATGCGCATGTTGGCCCGCACGCCGCGCGATTCCAGCCATTCGCCGATGAAGCTTTCGGATTCGCCGCCGACGTGGCCCGGGATCCACGCCGAATAGACGTCCGCGGTATCGATCATCCGCCCGCCCGCCTCATAGAACGCGTCGAGCACCGCGAAGCCTTCGTCGCCTTTGGCGGTCCACCCGAAGACGTTGCCGCCGAGGACCAGCGGGATTCCGGCGATGGAGGGGTGTTTAGTCACGGAACTTCTCCTGGATTGCGAGCAGCGCCATGGCCGCTTCCGCGGCGCCGGCGCCCTTGTTGAGCTGCGCCGGGTCGGCCCGGACGAGGGCCTGGGCCTCGCTCTCGACGGTGAGGACGCCGTTGCCGACGGCGATCCCGTCCATGGTCAGCGCCATGATCCCGCGCGCCGATTCGCCGGCCACGATTTCAAAGTGATAGGTCTCGCCCCTGATAACCACTCCCAATGCCACGAAGCCGTCGTACTGGCCGCTTTCGGCCGCCGCGGCGATCGCCCCTGGGAGCTCGAGCGCGCCCGGCACGGCCAGCTTGTCGACCGTGTGGCCGGCCGCCGACAGCGCGTTGGCCGCGCCCTCGATCAGCATGTCGTTCAAGTGCTCGTAGAAGCGGGCTTCGACAATCAGGAAGCGGGCCATCGTGACTCCGGAGGCGTGTGGGGGCGAGGAGGCGGCAGGCAGTTGGCGAGTAGGCAGTAGGCAGTAGGCAGCAGGCAGGCAAGCACCGGCCGTTCCACTACTGCCTACTGCCTCCTGCCCAATTCCTCACACGGGCCCGATCGGCCGTTCGCCGACGATCGACAGGTCGTAGCCCTCGAGGCCGACCAGCGCGTGGCGGGTGTTGGTCAGCAGGACCATGTCATGCACGCCGAGCTCGGCGAGGATCTGCGCGCCGACGCCGTAATCGCGCTGCTCGGGCGGCATCTCGCCGTCGTCGGCGGGCGCCGCGCGGTCGAGGCCGCGGATCGCGCTCGACGCCTGGTCGGGGGTCGTGCGGTTGATCAGCACGACCACGCCGGCGCCTTCCTCGCCGATGATCCGCATCGCCCCTTCGAGCAGCCCCTGGCGCTCGGTGTCGTGGGCGAAGACGTCGTCGAACAGCGAGAGAGCATGCATCCGCACCAGCGTCGGCCGGGCGGGGTCGATGTGGCCCTTGACCAGCGCCATCGTCTCGCCCTTGGTCGCCTTGTTGTAGAACCCGATCGCCCGCCAGTCGCCGCCCCAGCGGCTGTGGAAGCGGTTCTCGGCGCGTTTCTCGACGAGGTGGTCGTGGCGCCGGCGGTAGGCGATCAGGTCGCGGATCGTGCCGATCTTGAGGCCGTGCAGGCGCGCGAAGCGCATCAGGCCGTCGAGCCGGGCCATCGAGCCGTCCTCGGCCATGATCTCGCAGATCACCCCCGAGGGGTTGAGCCCGGCGAGGCGGGCGATGTCGACCGCCGCCTCGGTGTGCCCGGCGCGGACCAGCACGCCGCCTTCGCGCGCGACGAGCGGGAACACGTGGCCCGGGCTGACGATGTCGTCGGGCCCCTTGCCGGCGTCGATGGCGACCGAGACGGTGCGCGCGCGGTCGGCGGCACTGATCCCGGTGGTGACGCCCTCGCGGGCTTCGATCGAGGTGGTGAAGGCGGTTTCCATGCGGCTGCGGTTGGTGCGGCTCATCGGCTGGAGGCCAAGCGCGTCGACCCGCTGCTGCGTCAACGCGAGGCAGATCAGCCCGCGGCCGTGGGTGGCCATGAAGTTGATCGCGTCGGGCGTGGCCATCTGCGCCGGGATGACGAGGTCGCCTTCGTTCTCGCGGTCCTCGTCGTCGACCAGCACGAACATCCGCCCGTTGCGCGCCTCGTCGATGATCTGCTCGACCGGGACGAGGATCGGGGTGTCGTCGTTGGCCGCGAGGAACCGCTCGAGCTTGCCGAGCGTGTCGGCGGTCGGGTTCCAGCCGTCCTCGGTGCAGTCGCGCAAGGTGTTGGCGTGCAGCCCGGCGGCGCGGGCGAGGCCGGCGCGGGTCATCTTCCCTTCGCCGACGATGCCGCGCACTTGCTCGATGATGGTTGTACTCATGCCGGCAGTCGTATCACATTATGATGTGATGGCAAGACCCGCCGTCACATCGCGATAGCGCTTGCGCGGGGAAAGCGCGAGCCGCATGGAGCCTGCGTGCAACACCACGAGCAACCTCGCGACGAGCTCCTGGCCGCCTTTCGCTCGGCGATGCGGCACGTCGCGGCGACCGTCTACGCCGTCACCACCGGCCACGGGGCGGACCGCTACGGGATCCTTGCCACCGCGGTCAGCTCGCTCAGCTTCGATCCGCCGTCGCTGCTGGTGTGCGTCAACCGCTCGGCCTCGCTGCACGCGCCGCTGGCCAGCGCCGAGACCTTCTGCGTCAACGTGCTCGGCCTCGGCAATCGCGACGTGGCCGAGCATTTCATGCACGGCGGCCCGCAGCGCTTCGCGGTCGGCGAGTGGGAGGAGAGCCACGGCGTGCCGGTGCTGGCGACCGCGCAATCGAGCTTCGTCTGCCGGCGCGCGCATTGCCACGATTTCGGCACCCACTCGATCTTCATCGGCGAGCTGGTCGCCGCCAAGCATCGCGCCGACGCCGCCCCGCTGACCTACTACGACCGGCACTACATCGACATCAGCGAGGCGCCGGAGCGGCCGGCGGGCTGAGCTTAGTCGAACGCCGCCTCGCGGCGAGCCAGCAGGTGGCCGGGCCAGGTCGGCGCGGCTCCGCCGGCGCCGAGGTAGTCGGCGATCTCCCGGTCACCGAGCGCGGCGCGCGCCTCGGGCGAAGGATAGGTGCTGCTGCGGAACAAGCCGCCGGCCGCGCGGCGTCCGAGGCTGGTGCGCCAGAAGGTTGGCGCGATCGCCGGATCGAACCCCGCGTTGGCCAGCAGGTGCACCGCCATGCGGTCGGCCTCGACCTCGACCTGGCGGTTGAGCCGCTGGTTCTTGCCGAACTCGCCGAAGAAGCCCTTCTCGACTCCCGCCGCCTCGAGCCGCCGACGATGCTCGAGCACGAGGTGGCCCATCTCGTGCGCGAACACGGCGGCGAGCTCGGCGTCGGAGGCGGCCGCCGCCAGGCCGTAGTTAACCTGGATGACGCGGCCGTCGGAGCGCGCGTTGAGCGCGTTCTGGGCGCGGATCTCGACCAGCGCGCGGCAGCCGGGCTGGGCCGACAGCTCCACCGTGCGTTCCCGCCCGTCGCGCACGATCGTCAGCACCAGCGGCGCGTCGGCGGGCTGCGCGGCCAGCACGGCGAACGCCGAATCGCGCACCGGCGCTTCGTCCACCGCGGTGAGCGTGCTCGTGCGCACGCCGCCGATGGCCGCCAGGCCGTCGCCGGGGGCCAGGCCGGCCGCGGCCGCGGGTGAGCCGGGCACCACGGCTTCGACCGCGATCGGCCCGTTGGCAAAGGCGTCGCCGGCGATTGCTCCGCGGTACTGGTCGCTGCTGTGCAGCACGAGGCCGGTGACCGGCATCAACTGGCGGCACAGCGGCGCGTTGGCGGCCAGCATGCGGTCGGCGATCGTCGCCAGGCGCACGTCCTGCCGACGCAGGTTGTCCAGCGCATCGCTCGATTGGGCGACGACCTGTTGCCCGAAGGCCATAGTGGCGAGAGCAACCGCCATCCGGAAGGAACCATTCATATAACAGCGGATTAGGGCGGCGGAGCGCTTAAGAAAACTGCAAACTTTGTAAGCCACTAGGCCCCCCGCGGCGACGGGAAGTGGGTTGGCACCGGTGGCGATGGGCGGTATGCCCGCATTCAGGGCAGAACGGCCGCGGAACTCCGGAACGGGTCCGTGCCGAGAGTTGACGCGTTGAATTGCCGTGATATTCGAGCGGCCAGATTGTACGGAAGGGCACTACATGTTTATTCGTAAAGCGCTTGTGGCCCTCGCCTCGGCGGGGTTGGTGTTCGGTTCGACCGCTGCCGCCGCCGCGCCGGCCGAGGTGGCCGATGTGCGTGCCGCTTCCCCGGTCGGCGAGAGCGAGAACCTGGGCAGCTGGGCGTGGATCCTCCTCGTCGTCATCATCATCGGTGCGCTGGGCGCCATCGCGGCCGACAAGGGCGGCAACCCGACGAGCCCGTAAGCGCTGGGCCAGGGCCACGAAAAAGGGGCGGCCGGGTGATCCCGCCGCCCTTTTTTCATGCCCGCTGCGCGTTATCGCGAGCCCAGCAGCGCCGAATCGATCTCGCCGACGGAGCACGCTCCGAGCATCGCCATCGTGCGAGCGGTCTCGCTGCGCAGCAACTCGAGCGCGCGCGCCACTCCGGGCTCTCCGGCGGCGGCAAGGCCATAGAGCGGCGCCCGTCCCGCGAGCACGGCATCGGCGCCGAGCGCCACGGCCTTGACCACGTCGCTCCCGCGCCGGACTCCGCTGTCGAGCAGGATCGTCATCCGGCCCCCGACTGCCGAGACGATCTCGGGCAAGGCGTCGATCGAGGCGATCGCGGAATCGAGCGCCCGCCCGCCGTGGTTCGACACGACCACGCCGTCTGCGCCCAGCGCCAATGCCTGCTGGGCGTCTTCCGGATGGAGGATGCCCTTGAGCAGGAACTTGCCGCGCCACCGGTCGCGCAGCAGCTTGATCGCCTCCCAGTCGAGATCGTCCTGCTTGAACAATGCGCCGGGGGCGGCGCCCTTGGTGACGCGGGCCCGCAGCCGGTCGGGCAAGTTGGCCTGCGAGGGGATGCCGCCGGCGAGCGCATACCGGCCCAACACCCCGGCGAGCCACCGCGGGTGCGTCAAGACGTCGAGCGTGTTGCGCGCGTTGAGGCTGAACGGCGTGCCGAAGCCGCTGCGATGAATGTACTCGCGGTTCGGCGGCACCGGCATGTCGAGCGTGATGAACAGCGCCTCGCAGCCGAGATCCTGCGCCCGGTCGACCACGGCGTGGGACAGCGTGCGGTCCTCCCAGTAATAGAGCTGGAACCACAACCGGCCGCCGGCGATCGCGATCTCCTCGAGGTCCATCGTGCTGGCGCTCGAGATCGTGAACGGCACTCCGGCGGCGGCGGCGGCCCGGGCGAGGGCGAGATCGCCGTTGTACCACAGCAGCCCCGCCGCCCCGGTCGGCGCCAGCGCCAGCGGAAACGACGTCGGCTTGCCGAAGATCTCGGTGGCGGTGTCGACCGCGTGCACTCCGCGCAGCACCCGCGGGCGAAAGGTCACGCGCTCGAACGCCGCGCGGTTGCGGGCCATGCCGGTCTCGTCCTCGACGCCCCGTTCGGCATATTCCCAGATCCCGCGCGGCAGCCGCCGCCGCGCGCGCTCGCGCAAGTCGGCCACGTTATAGCAGGCCAGGTCGGCCGTCATTGCCGACCCGCGACCGAACCCACCTCGTTCGTCATTGCCAGCGGAGCGAAGCAATCCGGAGTGGCGCGCTGCCGCCGTGGATTGCCGCGGGACCTTCGGTCCCTCGCAGTGACGAAGGTCGGGTTAGCCACCGGCGCTTCTCATCCGCGTCCGAGGAAGGGCAGGTCGATCTGCACGACCATGCCCTCGTAGAAATTGAGGTGGTCGGGGATGTCGCACATGTGGACGATGACGTCGGCGATGTCCCTCGGCGAGGCGGCGAAGTCGTCCGGCAGCTTGACCGCGCCGGGGGCGATCTCGGTGGCGACGATGCCGGGATGGAAGATCGACGCGGCGATGTTGTGCTCGCGCCCGTCGATCGCCAGCGAGCGGGTCAGCCCGTCGAGCCCCCACTTGCTCGCGGCATAGGCCGGGCTGTGCTGGCGCGGCACGCGCGCCGAGATCGAGCCGACGTTGACGATCCGCCCGCGGCCTTTGCCCTTCATCACCCGGAACGCCGCGCGGCTGCACAGGAACGCCGAGGTGAGGTTGGTGGTGAGCACGCGCTCCCACAGCTCGAGCGGCATCTCGTCGACCGGCGTGCTGTCGGCGATGCCGGCGTTGTTGATCACCACGTCGACGGTGCCGAAGCGCTCGACCGCGCGGGCGAAGAGCTTGTCGACCGCGGCCTCGTCGGTCACGTCGGTGGCCACGGCCAGCGCCGCGCCGCCCTGGCCCTCGAGCCGCGCGACCAGCTCGGCCAGCCGCTCCGCGCGCCGCGCCGCGAGCACGACCCTGGCGCCTTTCTCGACGAACGACACCGCGCACGCCTCGCCGATGCCCGAGCTGGCGCCGGTCACCACCGCCACGCGGCCTTGCAGTATGCTCACGCCGGCTCCTTTCGATCCGTCCCGTTCCGGCTCGCTTAACCCCGCGAACGGCGAAGCGATACCCGCCTGATCGAATCGCGCTTGCGTTCGCGCGGGCATCGGTCAATCTTGCGCCCGGGATCGCCTTGGCTCCGCGACGGGAGGCTACCAAGGAGAGGAACATGGATGCCATCGGCAGCGGCGCGAGAGTCGTCGCGCTCGTCGGCCCCGCAGGCGCTGGAAAGACCAGCCTGGCTGAAGCGCTGCTCCACGCGGCGGGGGCCATTCCGCGGCTCGGCTCGGTCGAGGCCGGGACCTCGCAAGGAGACTCCAGCCCCGAAGCGCGCGCGCGGGGGGGTTCGACCGAGCTCAACCTGACACGGTTCAATTGGGCCGGAGACGACTACGTGCTGCTCGATGCGCCCGGATCGGTCGGCTTCGCCGCCGAGACCGAATGCGCGCTCGACGTCGCCGACCTCGCGTTGCTCGTCATCACGCCGGAGCCCGAGCGCGCCGCGCTGGCCGAGCCGGCCTTGCGCGAGCTCGAGGCGCGCGGCGTCCCGCACGCGATTTTCGTCAACAAGATCGACAAGGCCCGCGGCACGCTCGAGGAGCTGCTCGAGGCGCTCCAGCCGATGAGCGCGGCGGCGCTCGTGGCCCGCGAAATGCCGATCAGCAAGGGCGAGGACGTCATCGGCTTCGTCGACCTCGCGCTCGACCGCGCCTTCAAGTACCGCGCCGGCCAGCCCAGCGAGCAAGTGCCGGTGCCGGAGGAGCTGCAGGAGGCCGAGAGCTCGGCGCGCTTCCACATGCTCGAGCAGCTTGCCGACCACGACGACTACCTCCTCGAGCAGCTGCTCGAGGACCAGGTGCCCGATCGCGAGACGGTGTTCGGCGACCTCAAGCGCGAGACCGCCGAAGGCCTCGTCGTGCCGGTCATGTTCGGCTCGGCGGTCAACGGTTTCGGCGTGCGCCGCCTGCTGAAGGCGCTGCGCCACGACACCCCGCCGCCGAGCGCCACCGCGACGCGCCTCGGCCTCGGCGGGCCGGCGGCGGAAGTGTTCAAGATCTCGAACGACAGCTCGGTCGGCCGGCTGGCGCTGGCGCGAGTGTTCGGCAAGCCGCTGGCCGAAGGCACCGAAGTCAACACCTCGGCGGGCGAGACGCAACGGGCAGGGGCCTTGTTCGGGGTCAACGGCGCCACCACCGTCCGGCTGAAGAAGGCCGAGCCGGGCGACGTCGTCGGCATCGCCAAGGCCGACGCGGTGCACGCCGGCGATCGCCTGTCCGAAGGGCGCAAGCCCAAGGGCCGCGGGCCCCGCACGCCGCGGCTGGCCAATTCGGCGCTGTCGATTGCGGTGCAGGACCACAAGGACGAGGTCCGCCTGTCGACCGCGCTCAACAAGCTGATCGAGGAGGATCTCGGCCTGTCGTGGGAGACTATCGACGAGACCCACGAGACGCTGCTGCGCGGGATCAACGACGAGCACCTGTCGTTGGCGCTCGACCGGCTCAAGCGCCGCTACGGGCTCGCCGTCAATGTCAGCCAGCCCTCGGTCGCCATCCGCGAGACGATCCGCAAGAGCGCCAAGCAGCGCGGACGGCACAAGAAGCAGTCGGGCGGGCACGGCCAGTACGGCGACGTCGTCATCGAATTGCGTCCGTTGCCGCGCGGGGAGGGCTTCCAGTTCGAGGACAAGATCACCGGCGGGGTCATCCCGCGGCAGTACATCCCGGCGGTCGAGGCCGGCATCAAGGATGCGATGCAGAAGGGGCCGCTCGGCTGCCAGGTGGTCGACGTGGCCGTGGCGCTGGTCGACGGATCGTTCCACAGCGTCGACAGCTCCGAGCTGGCGTTCCGCACGGCCGGACGCATCGCGATGAGCGAAGCGCTCGCCGCCGCCGCGCCGTACCTGCTCGAGCCGATCATGCACGTGACGATCGCCGCGCCCGGGACGGCGACCTCGCGCATCACCTCGGCGCTCGCCAGCCACCGGGCGCGGGTGCTGGGCATGACGCCGCGCGAGGGCTGGTCGCGGTGGGACACGATCGAGGCGCTGATTCCCGAGGCCGAGCTCCATGCGTTCCAGGTCGACCTGCGTTCGCTGAGCCAGGGCATGGCATCCTACGAAGCGAAGTTCGATCACCTCGCCGAAGTGACCGGCAAGCTGGCCGAGACGATCACCCAGCGGGCGCGCGAGCCGGCCTGATCGCCTCGCGGCTTTGGGCGCGGGCAAATTCACACCGCGTTCAAGCACATCGCCCGATTCCGGTAATGACGAACGGCTTCGCAAATGCCACTATGGCAGCCAAGCCGACAACGGCCGGGAGAAGATTGATGCGGTTCCAAATCGCCGGGGCGGCTGCCCTGGCCCTGATGGCGGTCGGCAGTGCGGCGGAAGCCCACCACAGCTTCGCCATGTTCGACATGGGCAAGGAGGTCACCGTCAGCGGCACGGTGAAGCAGTTCCAGTGGACCAACCCGCATGCCTACATCCAGCTGAATGCCAAGGATTCGTCCGGGCGCGACGTCGAATGGAGCATGGAGATGGGCGCGCCGATGTACCTTTACGCGCGGGGCTGGCGGCCGCGGACGCTGAAGGCCGGGCAGCGCATCACCGTCACGCTCAACCCGCTGCGCAACGGGCGGCCGGGCGGCGTGGTGCGCGAGGTGACCGGGGCCGACGGCAAGCCGATCGGCACGAATCGATGAGAATCGGTCTGGTCGCCGCGCTCGCTGCGGCCCTGCTGTCCGCCGGCCCGGCGCTGGCGCAGGATTCGGCCGATTCCTCGCGCACTTCCGCCAGCGACCGGGTCGAAGCCTTCGCCCGGCTGCCGTACTGGCCCGGCTACTGGGTCAGCGAGCAGTACGCCGGCACGACCATCAGCGGCACGGCGCCGCCCCGTCCGGCGGGCAGCCCGCCGTTGCAGCGGCTCAACGGCTTCAACGCGCCGTGGAACGACGAAGGCAAGGCGCGCCAGGCCGAAGCGGCGCGGACTCGCGGCGGGCGCCGGGCGGACGGCTGGGGCTATCCGATGATGATGGATGCGGCGACGCCGTTCCAGGTCATGATCACGCCCGAGGAGACGCTGATCGTCAACGCCTACGGCGAGACGCGCCACATCTACACCGACGGCCGGCCATTCCCGGCCGAGGAGGACATGTGGCCGACGGTGTGGGGCACCTCGATCGGGCACTGGGAGGGCGACACGCTGGTCGTCGAGACCGTGCAGGTGCAGATGCCGTACACCTACTTCCACGGCGCCCCGACGTTTTCGGAGGAGGCGCATTATTTCGAGCGCATCCGCCTCGAGGGCGACCGCCTAGTGATGGAGTTCCGGGTCGAGGACCCGGTGACGCTGACCGAGCCGTGGGGCGCGACCATCACGCACGTGCGCGACGAAGGCTTCGACCGCATGGTGCAGATGGATTTCGCGAACGACCGCACCGGCAACGAGGACGGCGTCAACACCATCGAGCCACCCGCCGACGAGGGGGACGGCCAGTAATGCTTCGCCCGGGCTGGGCATTGGCCGGCGCGCTGCTCGGCGCTTCCATGGCGGGGACACCGGCAGGCGCGCAGGCGCAGCAGGCCCGCGCCGAGGCGTTCGTGAGGCTGCCATACTGGCCCGGCTATTGGGTCGCCGAAGCGGCGGCCGGCACACCGATCAGCGGCATCCTGGTCCGCGTGGAAGGCGACACCCTCGTCCCTCCGCCCGGCGATTCGGTCGGGATCTGGGCCAACAACGCGCCGTGGAACGACGAAGGCCGGCGCCGGGTGGCGGAGGCGATGCGCACGCAGGGAGGGCGAAAAGGGCTCGGTTGGGGCTATCCGCTGATGATGAATTCGGCGACCCCCGTCCAATTCCTGATCACGCCCGAAGAAGTGCTGATCACCAGCGCCTACAACGAGACGCGCCACATCTACACCGACGGGCGCGACCATCCGCCGCTCGAGGACTTGTGGCCGTCCGTCACCGGCAACTCGATCGGCCACTGGGAAGGCAACGTGCTGGTCGTCGACACGATCATGGTGACCAACCCCAATGCGTTCTTCCAGGGCGGCCCGCCGCTGAGCGAAGAGGCGCATTACGTCGAGCGCATCTGGCTCGACGGCGACACCCTGCATGATGAATTCACGATCGAGGATCCGGTCACCTTGTCGGCCCCGTGGGTTGCCAAGCTCGCGCTGGTTCGCGACGAAGGCTTCGACCGGATGATCCAGGTCGACTGGAACAACGACCGCACGGGGATCGACGGGAACGTCAACACCATCGAGCCGCCGGCTGGCGAAAGGGGAGATTGAGCATGGGCAATCGCATTGTGGCCGCCGGCCTCGCTTCGCTGGCGCTGGTGCTGGCCTCGCCCGCCGCGGCGCAGGGCCAGCCGGCGCCCGAAGTGGCCGTCGACATCACCGCGATCCCCGGCGTCGTCTCCGGCGATGCGCAATGGTCGAAGGTGTGGGAAGGCCCGATGATCGTCGACGGCATGACCGCCGACGCCGACGGCAACATCCTGTTCGCGCAGGAACAGAGCAACTCGATCATCAAGGTCTGGCCCGACGGCAAGTGGTGGGTGCAATGGCCGTTCGTCGCCGGCGCGGGATCGGTGTCGATCGACTCGCAGGGCCGCGCTTTCGCGGCCGACCGCTCGTGCACCGATCCGGGCCTCGGGCTCGGGGCGAACTGCACCATCCTCTCGCGCATCGTGCAGCTGACGCCCGAGCGCAAAGTGGTCGCCGACAAGTTCGCCGACGGCAGCTCGCTGGGCCGCATCAACGATCTCGCGGCCGACGGGCACGGCGGCGCATACTACACGCAAGGCGGCCTGTTCCACGCCAGGGCCGACGGCACCGTCGACACCATCGTCGCCGGCGGCAATCCGCAGCAAGGCGGCCTGTTCACCAATGGCCTGGTGCTGAGCCCCGATGGCAAGCGGCTGTACGTCACCAACCGCACCACGATCCTCGCGTTCGACGTGGCGGCCGACGGCGCCCTGTCGAACCGCCGCGACTTCGCGACGCTCGTCGGCGAGCCGCAGGGCAGCTTCGGCGGCGACGGCCTGGCGGTCGATGCCGAGGGCCGGCTCTACGTGACCGGCGGCGCGGGCATCTACGTGTTCGACCAGGCCGGCCAGCAGCTCGGGATCATCCCGGCCCCGCGCCGCGCCATCACCGCGACGTTTGCCGGCCCGGACCGCCGGACGCTGTACATCGGCACGCTCGGTGCCAACACGCCGAGCGGCGAGAACTGGACGACCCCCCAGGGCGTGCGCAACATCGCCGCGACGATCTATGGCGTGGACACGCTGGCGGCGGGCGTCCGCAATTAGCGCGCGCATTGCCCCATCCGTGCCGGCGATGCACGGCTGCTCTCCATCCGACCAGGAAGCTAGCGGACGTCGCTGAAGGTCAGGTCCCCTCGGTAGAGCGCTTGCAAGACCAATTGGGCACGCCTGCGCACGCCGTAGCGGCGGCGCGCCTCGTTCAGGTGGGCGGTGACCGTTTCCTCGGTGATCCCGAGCGACCCGGCGATCTGGCGATCGGTTTGGCCCCGCGCCACCAGGACGACGCAATCCAGCTGACGCGCGGTGAGTCCGCCCACCGGCGGAGTTTGCGGTCTCGCCTGAGGCCAGACGATCCGGCTCGCGGCCTCGTACGCGAACAGGCCGACCAGCTGGGCCGTCGGCAACGCCTTTGCCGGGAGCGCAGCTCCACCGCGGACCACGAACGTGCAAAACCCGTCCAATTCGCCGGGAACGTGGATCGGCACGCAAAACCCGTCGGTCACCCCGGCACGGCGAGCTTCGGCCATGACCTCCTTGGCCTGCCTCGAGACGACGACGAAGGCCGATGCCTCGTCGAAGCGAAACCCGCGAAAGGTGCGGTGGCTGGCCAGGGCTATCGGGTCGTGCGCACGCCACCGCTGCAGCCACAGCTCGATGTAGTCCCACGGATGGTTCGACAGACCGTGGCGCCACGGCTCGGGGTGATCTCGTCCGACTTCATGGAACACCGCGTAGGAATCGAATCCCATCTGACGCGTGGCGGCGTCGAGCAAGGTCGTCAACTCGGCGGTCGACGAGGCGCCGCGGGAGGCCTCGATGAATTCGGTGACGTCCTGAATGTGCGTCATGCGCAACCCTGTGCAGGCGCAGCCAGTTGCGCGTCGAGCCTTGTGTTGCCCACCTGGAACGACCTTGCAAGCAACCCCATTGGGCGTTTCGGGCAATAAATGTCGCCGTGCCGGCCGGACATCCCCCTTTAGGGGAATAGCCCGCGCACCGCATTCACGGGAATATCGGCCGCCGTGTTAACCGGTGATGTGTGGCTCGCGCCGAAGTGCCTGATTCGGAAAAAGTTTTCCGATCGGGGCAACGCCACCGGTCATTTGGAGGGGACCAATGGCCGTCACTATCAGCGCCACGCGCAGCACGACGCTGTTCACCGACAGCGACTTCGACGGCCTGTTCGATCCGGGCGACGTTGTCCAGACCCGCATCCGCATCACCAACAGCGGCGGCGATCCGGCCACCGGGATCTCGGTCACCGACACGCTGACCGGGGTCTCGCTGGTCCCGGGCAGCGTCCAGGTCACCCCGATCGCCCATGACGAAGGCTACGCCCTGACCGGCAACACGCCGATCACGATCGGCGCCGGGCAGGGGCTGCTGGTCAACGACATCGATCCCGACGGGGCCGGAGGCAATGCCGGGCTGACCGTCACCAGCGTCGATACCACCGGCACGCAAGGCACCGTCGCGTTCAATGCGGACGGCAGCTTCACCTTCACGCCGACCACCGGGTTCACCGGCGTGACCACGTTCAAGTACTTCGTCACCGACGCGCAAGGCCTGAACAACGTCACCGAGGGCATCGCCACGATGACCGTGACCGACAAGGTCTGGTACGTCGATGCCACCTATGGCGGCGCCAACGGTCCTGCGGACGGCAGCTATCTCAAGCCGTTCACCAGCCTGACCAGCCTCAACAACAACGGCGCCGACGCCGATGGCGATGGCGACACGATCTTCGTCTACAACACCGGCACTTACAGCACGGGCATCACGCTGGAGAACGACCAGCAGCTGTTCGGCGACGGCCATGCGTTCACCGTCAACAACATCGCAATTGGCGCCAACGCCGGCAACACCGCGCTCAACGTCACCGGCACCGCGATCACGCTTGGCAGCGGCAACGCCATCTCCGGCTTCACGCTCACCGGCGGCAGCGCCACTTCGATCGCCATCGCCGACGGGGGCGCGTCGGTCGGCGCGCTGACCGTCGATACCGTCGCGGTCGCCGGGGCCGGACAGATCATCGACATCGACCAGGGCGGCATGCTCGACGTGACTCTGCAAAGCGCGTCGTCGAGCGCGTCGGCGGGCTTTGCCGACGGCAGCGCCGCGATCGACCTCAACACGGTGACCGGCACCTTCACGGTCACCGGCGCGACCGACATCACCGGCGGCAGCCACACCGGCGGCGGCATCGACATCACCAACAACCCCGGGCTGACGGTCAACCTTCAGGGCAACGTCACCGTCAATTCGAGCACCTTCACGGCGATCAATTTCAGCGGAAACTCGGTCGTCAGCCAGCTCAACCTGAGCGGCGCGGTGAAGGACATCGACACGACCACCGGCACCGCGGTCAACATCACCAACAACACCTCCGTGGGCAGCGCCGTCACCAGCATCACCGGCGGCGGCCTCGACATCGACACGACCTCGGGCCGGGGCATCGTCTTCACCAGCGGCGGCACGCTCAGCGTGACCGGCGCGGCGAACACCGTGAACACGAGCAGCGGCCAGCTGCTCAACCTGCAGGACGGCACGCTGGGCGCGAGCGGCATCCAGTTCGCGACCCTCGGCACCAGCGCGGCGGTGCTGGCCGGCCACGGCAACGCGATCAACATCAACAACCTCGACGCCGGCGGAGCGGGAACCTTCGACGGCGGCAGCGTGACTATCGCCGGGACCCTCGGCGGCGACGGCATCAACATCACCGCCTCGAACGCCACGTTCGGCTTCGCCGGCGCGACGATCGACAACACCACCGGCGACGGCATCGAGATCAACGGGAGCGCGGGCCAGACCCAGGGAGCCGTCACGCTCGCCACCGTCAACCTCGATGGCATGGCCGGCCGCGGCCTCAACATCGTCGACGCCACCAATGCGGTCAACGTCAACGGCGGGACCATCGGCGCGGCGGACGATACAGCCAACGACGGCGTCACTATCAACGGCGGAACGGGCGCCGTGACCGTGGCGGCCAGCATCAACCATTCGACCAACACCGGCAATATCGTCGACGTGGCGAACCACAGCGGCGGCACGATCGTGTTCTCGGGCGCGATCACCGCCGGCCTCGGCGACGCGGGCATCCGCCTGGCCGGCAACACCGGCGGCAATATCGACTTCACCGGCAACGTCACCCTCAACACCGGTGCGAACAACGCGCTCAACTTCACCAACACCAACGGCACCGGCGCGAACGTCAGCTTCACCGAAGGCTCGCTCGACATCGACACCACCGGCGGCACCGGCATCAACGCGACCAGCACCACCCCCGGCGCCGGCTCGCTGACGATCAGCGGCGCCACCGGCGTCGGCAACATCGTCTCCTCGACCACGGGCCGGGCGATCAACATCGACGGGGTGACCGCGAACATCACCCTCAACGAGGTCAACGTCAGCGGGGGCGGCGGCACCACCGGCGTGTGGCTCCAGAACACCGGCTCGGGCGGGCAGTTCGTCGTCACCGGCGACGGCTCGACCGCGGGATCGGGCGGCACCATCACCAACATCAGCGGAGGCGATCTCGGCAGCAGGACGGCCCTGGCGACAAACGGCACGGGCATCTACATGAACAACGTCGCCAACGTATCGCTGTCGAACATGATCTTCGGCCAGAACGCCGGAACGATGACCAATTACGGCATTCGCGGTGAGAACGTGAACAATTTCACCCTCCGCGATTCCGAGTTCCGGGGCGCCTTCGGCACCAACGATGTCCAAGACGAGAGCGCGATCCGCTTCGGCACGCAGGGCGTCTCGACAGGCCTCAAGGGCACGGCCTTGTTCGAGGGCAATGTCATCGGCGGCGGCCACGAGGACAACCTCGCCGTCTACGTGATGGGCTCCGACACGCTCAACATGACTGTGCGCGACAACGCCACCAGTGGCGACCAGGCGGTGTTCAACGTCAACAGCACCAGCTTCGGCAACGATTCGCTCACCCTCGAATCCGGCGGCACGAGCAACGTCACCCTGACCGTCAACGGAGCGACGTTCAACGGCGCACGCGGCGACCAGCTGGGCGTCAGCCAGATCAACAGCACGACCCAGACGCTCAACATCACCAACAACACGTTTCATAACGCCCACTCCAACACGGTGAGCGGCGGCGGCGGAGTGTGGATCCTCGGCGGCGACCTCAACGCCGGCACGAACGTCAGCGTTAATTACGCGTTTAGCGGGAACTCAATCAAGAACGCCCAGGGCGACGCCTTCCGCGCCATCTACACCGGTCACGCGGCCACCATCAACGGGGTCGTCCTCAACAACACGATCGGCACCAACAACGGGGTGTTCGAGACCAATTCTAACGGCGGGTCGGTCAACGGCGGCTCGGGCATCGACGTCGGCTTCAGCCGCAGCACTGGCAGCGGCAACCTCAACTATGCAGTCCGGATCGAGGGCAACACCGTCCGCGACATCAAGGACGCGTTCGGCGGAATCATCCTCACCTCGAGCATGCAGGGCACGACCGGCACCGCCCGCCTTGAGGCGACCGTCCTCAACAACACGGTCCAGGAAGTCGGCGGCAACGTCCTTGCCGGCCTCTATGCGATCGTCGGCGGCGCCAGCAGCCCGGCGAACAGCCAGGATGCCTCGAAGTTCGGCCTCGTCGCCACCGGCAACACCTTCACAGCCGGCTCGGTCAATGGCGGCAGCGCGATGTTCTTCGACCAGTTGTCCGGGGCTGCCAATTTTTACTTCCCTGGCTATACTGTGAACGCCAATACCAGCCACGGCGAGTTCCGCCCTTCCGGCGGCGGCGGCACGGCGAGCACCAGCCTCGACACCTTCTTCGACGCCACTAACACCCTGATCAGCGGACCCTTCCCCTCGATCGCGGGCTCTGACGTCGACGCGAATTTCACCACCGGAATCACCAATCAGGCGTTCGTCCTCGCCGTTCCGATGATGGCGCAACCTGGTCCGATGGTCGGCTGGGAGGATCTGGTCGCGCCGACCACTGTCGGTCCGGAGGACGATGGCGACGACGCCGAGTCCGGAGACGTTGAGGCCAACGGCGACATGGGGGCCGGCGCCGACAGCGTCACCGGCGGCCCCGGCGGCACCGGTGACACCGGCGGCTCGCGCGATCCGGCGACGGCCCCCGCCGACGACGGCGTGCTGACGCTGGCCGAGCTGGCTTCGCTGGTCGACGCGGCGATCGCGCGCTGGGCCGAGGCCGGCGCGACGGCCGAGCAGGTCGCGGCGATGCGCGCGGTCGAGTTCGGCGTGGTCGACATGGCCGGGATCTATGTCGGCGCCTCGACCGCCGGCGCGATCGCGATCGACAGCGACGGCGCCGGCTACGGCTGGTTCGTCGATGCGACGCCGGGCGAGGACGGCGAGTTCGCCGGCGCCGGGGACCATCTCGTGGCGACCGCCGGCGGCGGGGCCGCGGGCAAGCTCGACCTGCTGACCGTGATCATGCACGAGCTCGGCCACCAGATCGGCCTCGACGACAGCTACCAGCGGGCCGATGCCGGCGAGCTGATGTACGGCTACCTGTCGCCCGGCGAGCGCCACCTGCCGGGGCCCGACGAGCTCGCCGAGGCCGACGGCGTGGCCCGCGCGGGGGTCTATGCGCTGACCCCGGTGCCGGTCGGCACGCTGCCGGGGAACAAGGCCGTCGACGTCATCTTCAGGGCGACGATCCTCGGCCAGAGCGACGGCCTGATCGTCGATCCGTTCAACACCGCGACCATCAGCGGCACCAACTTCGGCGACCAGACGGCGGCGGGGACGCTGGTGCTCGACTCGCTGACGCTGGGCGACACGGTGTTCGTCGACGCCAACGGCAACGACCTGTTCGACGCCGGCGAAGGCGTGGTCGGGGTCGCGCTCGAGCTTTATGCCGACACCGACGACAGCGGCGGCTGGAACGCCGGCGACGCGCTGGTCACCTCGACCACCACGCTGGCCGGCGGCGCCTACAGCTTCGCCGGGCTCGCGCCGGGCGACTACGTCGTCGTGGTCACCGCGGCCAACTTCGGCGCCGCGGCGGCGCTCGAAGGCAAGGTCACGCTCGCCGATGGCGACGATCCGGACAACGATGTCGACAACGACGACAACGGCGTCGTTGCGACCGGCGGGGCGATCGCCAGCCAGACCATCACGCTCGCCTACAACAGCGAGACGACCGACGACGGCACCGGCCAGCTCGACATCAACGACACCCTCGACTTCGGGTTCGTCGCGCCCAACCAGGCGCCGGTCAACACGGTGCCGGGCGCGCAGAGCACTAACGAGGACACCAGCAAGACATTCAGCGCCGGCAACGGCAACGCGATCACCGTCAGCGACGTGGATGTCGGGGCGGGCAACCTGACCGTCACGCTCACGGTCACCAACGGCACGCTCAGCCTCAACGGTACCGCCGGCCTGTCCTTCGGTGCCGGCGACGGCACGACCGACGCGACGATGACCTTCACCGGCACCGCTGCGGCGATCAACACCGCGCTCGACGGCCTCGTCTATGCCCCGACCGCCAACTACAACGGTCCGGCTAACCTGACGATCACCACCAACGACAACGGCAATACCGGCATCGATCCGGGCACCAGCGGCACCGCTACGAGCGAGCAAGACAGCGACCAGGTCGCGATCACTGTCAATCCGGTCAACGATGCCCCGTCGGGGACCGACAACACGGTGACGGGCGGCGAGGATGCCGCCTATGTCTTCACCGTGACGGATTTCGGGTTCTCCGATGTGAGCGACAGCCCAGCCAACGGCTTCGTCGCCATCAGCCTGATGACATTCCCGGCCAACGGCACGCTGTACCTCGACTCGGACGGCCCGGGCGGCAGCGCCCCCGTCGACGTCAGTCTGATCGGACCGGGCGCCTTCATCAACACCACCGACATTGCGGCCGGGTATCTCTACTTCCAGCCGGACGCCGGAGAGAGCGGCGACAACTACGCCAGCTTCACATTCAAGGTGCAGGACGACGGCAACCTCGCCAACGGCGGGGTGAATCTCGATCCGACCGCCAACACGATGACCATCGATATCACCGGGATCAACAGCGCTCCGGTGAACACGGTCCCGGGTGCGCAACTGGTCAACGAGGATGCCAGCTTGACGCTCTCGACAGTCAACGGAACTGCCATTTCGGTGGCGGACAGCGATGCGACAACCCTGACCGTGACCCTGTCGGCCGGCAACGGCACGTTGACACTGGCCAGCATCGCGGGCCTCAGCTTCTCGGGTGGCGACGGCGCGGCCGATGCGACGATGACGTTCTCGGGCACCATCGCGGCGATCAACACCGCCTTGGCATCGGGACTGACTTACGCTTCGGCCGCCAACTACAACGGCTCGGACTCGATCTCCGTCGTCACGAGCGACAACGGGCAATCCGGAACCGGCGGGACGCTTCAGGACAGCGATTCGATTGCGATCACCGTCCGCTCGGTCAACGACGCGCCCGCGGGCACCGACAACACGGTGAGCAGCAGCGCGGACACCGCCTATGTCTTCACCATGGCGGACTTCGGGTTCTCCGATGTGAGCGACAGCCCAGCCAACGGCTTCGTCGCCATCAGCCTGATGACATTCCCGGCCAACGGCACGCTGTACCTCGACTCGGACGGCCCGGGCGGCAGCGCCCCCGTCGACGTCAGCCTGATCGGACCGGGCGCCTTCATCAACACCACCGACATTGCGGCCGGGTATCTCTACTTCCAGCCGGACGCCGGAGAGAGCGGCGATAACTACGCCAGCTTCACATTCAAGGTGCAGGACGACGGCAACCTCGCCAACGGCGGGGTGAATCTCGATCCGACCGCCAACACGATGACCATCGACATCGCGGCGCCCAACTTGCCGCCGGTGGCGCAACCCGACGCGGTCAGCACGCCCGAGAACGTGATCGGCACCGGCAGCCTGTTCGCCGACAACGGCTCGGGCATCGACGACGACGTCGACGGCGACACGCTGGTCATCTCGCACGTCAACGGGGTGGCGGGCGACGTCGGCAACCCGGTCATGCTCACCTCGGGGGCGCTGCTGACCGTC
>DASPMY010000032.1:0-15629 GCA_035626815.1 Croceibacterium sp. | reverse complement strand
CATCGGCCGCTTGCGCCATTATGGTCGGCCTGGCGGCGACCGATTGCGACAATCCCGGCCATTGCCCGGGCCGGTCGCAAGCCTTAAGGCTCGCGCGACCTGGCGACATGAGAAATAAGCTGTGACGATCGTGGAGGACCGGCCCGCCGCCGGACATGTGGCCGCCCGCCGGGCGATGATCGACAGCCAGCTGCGCACCAGCGGCGTTAATGCCGAGTGGGTGCTGCGGCGGATGGATGAGGTCGCTCGCGAGGACTTCGTGCCCGCTGCGGCACGCGGCCATGCCTACATCGACCGCGCGATCGCGCTCGACAACGGCCGCTCGCTGGCCGCCCCGGTCGTGCAGGGCATGATGCTGCAGGAAGCCCGTCCGACCGCGGCCGACAAGGCCCTCGTGGTTGACGGCGGCAGCGGCTATCTGGCCGAACTCCTGCGTCCGCTGGTCGGCTCGCTGGAGGTCGTCGACCCGGCCGCCGCCGCCGGCAAGTCGCGCAAGGCGAGCGATTTTACGCTGCTCATGGTCGACGGCGCGGTCGAGCGCCTGCCCGACGCGCTCGTGCGCCGCCTGGCCGACGACGCGCGGGCGGTGACCGGCGTCGTCGACGACGGGATCACCCGGCTGGCCATCGGCCGCAAGGCGGCGGGCGAGCTGGCGCTGTTGCCGCTGGCCGAGCTGGGCATCCCGGTGCTGCCCGAATTCGCGGCGCCGAAGGGGTGGAGCTTCTGATCATGGCGTGGAGGGGATTGCGCTTGCTGCTGGCCGTCGGCGCGTGCCTTGGCGCCGCGCCCGCCGCCGCGCAGACGATCGACAGCGATGCCGATACGCTCAAAGAGGCGCTCGCGCTCGCGTACCAGAACAACCCGACGCTCGAGGCCGCGCGGGCCAACCAGCGCGCGACCGACGAGAACGTGCCGATCGAGCGGGCCGACATGCTTCCCAGCCTCAGCGGCCAAGCGACGTTCACCGAATTCCTCAAACAGGCGACGAGCTCGTTCACCGCTCCAGCCCGCTCGCTCAGCGGCAACCTGAACCTGACCGTTCCGATCTACGCCGGCGGGGCCAACAAGAACGCGCTGCGCGCGGCCGAGACCCGCGTTCTCGCCGGGCGCGCCGACTTGCGCGGCACCGAGAGCTCGCTGTTCAGCCAGGTCGTCGCGGCCTACATGGACGTAATCCAGAACGAGGCGCTCGTCGGCCTCGCCGCGAACAACGTCGACGTGCTCAGCGTCAACCTCGAGGCGACCAGCGACCGGTTCGAGATCGGCGACCTGACGCGCACCGACGTCGCCCAGTCCGAATCGCGGTTGGCGCTGGCGCGGGGCGACTTGCGCACCGCCCAGGCGAACCTGATCCGCGCGAAGGAGGATTTCATCGCGCTGGTCGGGGCGGCACCCGACGACCTCCAGCCGCCCCCGCCCCTGCCTGGCCTGCCCGACGACGTGGACACCGCTGTCGACGTCGCCTTGCAGGACAATCCCGACCTGCTCGGTGCGCACGAGCGCGCCCGCGCCGCCGGATTCGACGTCCGCGTCGCCGGCGCCGGCCGGCTGCCGCGCCTCGAAGCGTTCACCAGCGGCGGCGTGACCGATTACCTCGGCACGCTCGGCTCGTCGGTTCCGGGCGTGGCCATCCAGCAGCGGCAGACCTCGGCTCAGGCTGGATTGCGGGCAACGATCCCGCTGTTCCAGGGCGGGCGCCCGGCGGCGCAGGAACGCCAGGCGCAAGCGCGGGCCTCGGTCGCGCTCGAGACCATCGTCGCCACCGAGCGCGACGTGATCGCCCAGGTCCGCTCGGCTTACGCCAGCTGGCGCGCCGCCAACGCGATCATCGCCTCGACGCAGGCCGCCGTCGCTGCCGCCGAGCTGGGCCTCGAGGGGGTGCGGGCGGAGAACACCGTCGGCAACCGCACGATCCTCGACATCCTCGACGCGCAGCAGGAGCTGCTGCGCGCGCAAGTGCAGCTGGTCCAGGCCCGCCGTAACGCCTACGTCGCCGGGTTCACGCTGATCGCCGCGATGGGCCATGCCGAGGCCCGCGACCTGGGACTCGAGGAGTTCGGCCCGCTGTACGATCCGACCGACAATTACGAGCGCGTGCGCGGCATCATCTGGGATTGGGCGAAGGACCCCGACCCGGTGACGCAGTCGACCCGCACCGTTGACATCCCGGCGCCGGACGCGGACATTCCCGATCTGCAAACGGTCGAGTAACCGCGGGGCAACGATGCGGCACGAAGGCGAACCCTCGGTCGAGGAAATCCTCGAATCGATCAAGAAGGTGATCGCGCGCGACAACCGCGAGACGCAGCAGGCCGAGCGCCGCCGCCGCGAGAGCGCCGGGGTGGCGCTCGATCAGGATGAGCGCGGCGACGACGAAACCGACGAAGTGCTGGACCTCGGCGAGGCCGGCGAGCTGGTCGACGCCGACGAGGATCATCGCCGCGAGGAAGCGCTGACCACCGAGAGCGCCGCGCGGTCGATGCGCGATTCGCTCGCCGCGCTGGCGATGATCGCCGAGCCGGGCGTCCCACCGCAAATCGTCCGCTCCGGCGAAACCTCGCTCGAAGGCCTGACCAGGGAGCTCCTGCGGCCGATGCTGGCCGAATGGCTCGACCGCAACCTGCCCGAGATCGTCGAGCGGCTGGTCAAGGCCGAAATCGCGCGAATCGCCGGCAAGAAGGGCTGAGCCCTCCGGCCGTCAGCCCATGAGCCGTGGCGACGTAGCCCAGGCCCAGGCGGCGCTCGCACTGATCGGCGGCGATGCGATCCGGCGCCACATCTTCCTGTGCGCGATGAGCGAGAAGCAAAGCTGCTGCACGCGAGAAGCCGGCGAGCGCTCGTGGAAGTTCCTCAAGCGCCGGCTGCGCGAGCTCGGCCTGACGGGCAGCGGCGGGGTCCAGCGGACCAAGGCGGACTGCCTGCAGATCTGCATCGGCGGTCCCATCGCGGTCGTCTGGCCCGATGCGGTCTGGTACCATTCGTGCACGGAGGCGGTGCTCGAGCGGATCATCCAGGAGCACCTGATCGGCGGCGTGCCGGTCGAAGACTACCGGTTGCGGCCGCTGCGAGACTGATCGGTCGCGTCCGAGACCGACTCGTCGTGGCCGGTGCCGCTCGACAAGAACACCAGCCCCATCAGCGCCGCGGCCAGCATCATCATGAAGCCGATGCCGAGCGCGGTGGCGATGAAGAAGTGAATCGGGACGTCACCCCCGAGCGCGTAGAACCCGGCGAGCGTGACGACGACCACCACCGCGGTGAAAACGCCCATCCCTTT
This sequence comes from Croceibacterium sp., assembly GCA_035626815.1. Classification (GTDB taxonomy): domain Bacteria; phylum Pseudomonadota; class Alphaproteobacteria; order Sphingomonadales; family Sphingomonadaceae; genus Croceibacterium_A. Next base: position 12,352 of record DASPMY010000032.1, on the reverse strand, counting down.
GAGCAGGCGCTTGTAACGGGCCCAGGCATGGGCCGCGTTGGCGGGATCGTCGAGCGGTGAGCGCCGTGTCATGCGGATGCAGATGGCGACCCCGCCTGTTCCTCGCAACGATTCGGGCGAAATTTGGCCAAGGCCCTTGTTTCATGGCATGTTGCCCTCCGAGATAGGGAGAGTCGCGATGACTGTTGCCCGATTGATCGCCGGCCGCGACCAGCAGATTATCCACTGCAGCTCGCACGAGACGGTCCGCGAGGCCGCCGCGCGCCTCGCCGAGAACCGCATCGGCGCGATGCCGGTGCTCGACCAGGACCGGGTCATCGGCATCTTTTCCGAACGCGATCTGCTCTATTGCATCGCCCGGCACGGCGACGCGGCGCTCGCCCTGCTGATCAGCGAGGTGATGACCGCTCCGCCGATCACCGCGGACCCCCAAACCACCGTGCGCGACGCGCTCGAGGTGATGACCCTGCGTCGCATCCGCCACTTGCCGGTGCTGGACGGGGACCGGCTGGTGGCGTTCGTGTCGATCGGCGACCTGGTCAAGCATCGCCTCGAATTGGTCGAGAACGAGGCGCAGGCGATGCGCGATTACATCCGCACCGCTTGAGCCGGGGTCCCACGCCCCCTACATCGGCGGCATGGCGCCGACACTGACCTTGACCCCAGCCGCCGCCGAGCGCGTCGGTTTGATCGCCCGCAAGCAGGGCCGGCCGGCGATCCTGCGCCTGTCGGTCGAAGGCGGCGGGTGCTCGGGATTCCAGTACAGGTTCGACCTCGCCGAAGCCCCCGAGGCCGAGGATGCGGTAAGCGAGATCGACGGCGTCAAGCTCATCGTCGATCCGCTCAGCCTCGACCTCGTCGCGGGCAGCACGGTCGACTATGTCGAATCGCTTGGCGGCGCGGCGTTCAAGGTCGACAATCCGCAAGCCGCCGCCGGCTGCGGTTGCGGTTCCAGCTTCGGGGTCTAAGGTCCGCCCGGAACGGACGGACATGCGGATCGCCAGCTTCAACATCAACGGCACCAAGGCGCGCCTGCCGCGGCTGATCGAATGGCTCGAGGAGCGCCGGCCGACAGTCGCCTGCCTGCAGGAGATCAAGTGCGCCGATGACAGCTTCCCCGCCGATGAGTTCGAAAAGATCGGCTACAAGGCGATCTGGCACGGGCAAAAGGGGTTCAACGGCGTGGCCATCCTCGCCGACGGAGTCGCGCCGGTCGAGGCCGGCCGAGGGCTGGCGGGCGATCCCGAAGACGTCCAGGCGCGCTATATCGAGGGCGACGTCGCCGGCGTGCGGGTGGTCAACCTCTACTTGCCCAACGGCAACCCGCAGCCGGGGCCGAAGTTCGATTACAAGATTGCGTGGATGGAAAGACTGCGCGCCCGACTGCAGGAGTTGATCGCGGGCGAGATGCCGACCGTGGTGGTCGGCGACTTCAACGTCATTCCGGAGGACAAGGACACCTTCTCGGTGCGGGCGATGCAGCACGACGCGCTGATGCAGCGGGCCTCGCGCGACGCCTACCGTCGCATCCTCAACGACGGCTGGACCGACGCGATCGACACGCTCAACCCGCGCGGCGGGGTGTGGACGTTTTGGGACTTTCAGGCTGGCGCGTGGCAGCGCGATCTCGGCTTCCGCATCGACCACCTGCTGCTGTCGCCCGAATGCGCCGACCGAATGGTCGCCGCGGGCGTCGACAAGGAATATCGCGGGCGCGAAAAACCGAGCGACCACGCGCCGGTGTGGGTCGAGCTGGCCTGACGCTCATTGACTACGCGCCAGGCAGCCCGCACCTGGCAGGCTCGCGAGCTCAGCGGTAGAAGATGTGGGTGTCGATCCGCGCCAGCGCGGTCTTGTGGTTGGCCCAGCTCGGGCTGACGTACGTCGCGTGGAAGAACAGCGCGTCGCCCGCCTCGGTCTCCCACAGCTGCTGGTGGGCGATCTGCGCCAGCGCCTTGGCCCGGGTCCACGCGCGCGAAGCGATGTCCGGCTGCGGGATCACGCCGCGGCGCACGAACGAGAACTGCGCCGGCTGGGTGACGACCGAGCAATAGTCGGCCGGATAACGGCCCGATTGCGAGCGGTTGATGACAACCTCGGCGACGGCCAGCTGGCCGGCGATCGGCTCGCCGCGCGCCTCGAAGTAGATCGCCTCGGCGAGACACTGCATGTCGCCCGACAGCTCGATCTCGGGCATCATCGCGATCAATTGCTCGAGCGAATCCGCCTTGCCGGAAGGGTACGGGCCATCCGGAAGCGGCTGGACCACCGGCTCGGCGACGAAACGGGGGCCGTCGGCGTCATCCGCGGGGGTGGCCGCTGCCACCGACGGCGGGGCCGGGTTCTCGGCCCGGGCGCCGGCCATGTCGGCGCCGAAAAAAGCTGCAAACATCATGGTAGCCGAGGCGATGGCCCCGGCCCGAAACTGGCGATTCATCGATCCCGTAACCCAAGGCGGTGAGGGGTCCCGACGCAGGCCTGCGGTCCCGGTTGCCAGGCAACCCGTCCATCCGCGATCCGATCGAACTGGCGATCGGGGCCTGCCGGCCGCCTCCCCGTCTGCGCGCCGGTCAGCGCGGCATCATTGCCGTGCGATCACCGTCTGCGCTGTTGGAAGTTGCGGCCTCTTTACGCAGGTGCAGCATGAGGTCAATTCAGGGTTCCCGGACTTTCGATGAACCGTTGCGCATTCGGGATATCCAGTTCCACGATCCACAAATCGCCGTCCTGGCGCTTGCGGCGGTCGCAATAATCCCAGAATTCCTGCGGGTTTTCAACATCTTGCTCGCGGGCCAGGGTCCAGGCGCGAGTCCCGTCAGGCTGCGGCAGGCGTTCGTATGCTGCGGCGCTTCGGCCATGCTCGCAACAAACGACAAGCAACGTGCCCGCATCGCGTTCCCCCGTTGCGATCACCGTCGCGAACCCGCCGGCCGCCGCGACGGCCCGAAGCAGGCCTGTCACCTCGAGATGCGCGGGCAGCCGCGAAGCCATCGGCTCAGCCGATTCGGTATCCGGGCAGGCCCGACAGCGCGATATGCGAGCGCATGAAGGTGCCGGTGCCGCGGCCGATCTCGTCGCCTTCGGCGTCGGTCAGGTGCGCCTCGGCGATGAACACGCGCCGCCGACCGCTGACCCAGCGTCCCTCGGCGACGACCTCGCCGGTGTGGATCGGCTTGGTGAAATGGAGGTTGAAGGCGGTCGTCAGCAGGAAGCGGTCGCTGACCATGGTGTTCGCGGCATAGAACGCCGCGTCGTCGAGCATCTTGAAGTAGATCGTGCCATGCGATGCGCCGGCCGCGTGGTGGAAGCGCTCGTCGACGGCGAAGCGGATTTGCGAACGCCCTTCGCCGAGAATCTCCAGCCGGGAGTCGAACAAGCGATTGACCGGCGCCGAGGCGTAAAGCGCTTCGAGCGCGCGGTAGTGCAGTCCCGCGCCGGTGACCGTTTCAGGCAGCGTCGCGGTCCGTGGCATTGCTCAGCAGGCTGTAGAGGGCCGCCTCGTCGGGCGCCTCGCTCAGCGCATCGTGAACCCGCTCGTCGCGCATCAGCCGCGAGATCGCCGCCAGCGCGTGGAGATGCGTCGCGCCGCTGTTCTCGGGCGAGAGCAGGCCGAACACCAGGTTCACCGGCAGGCCGTCGGCCGCGGCGAAATCGATCGGCTGGCGCAGCTTGAGCAGCGCCGCGACCGGGCGTGGGAGGCCGGCGATACGGGCGTGGGGTATCGCCACGCCGCGGCCGAAGCCGGTGCTGCCGAGCCGCTCACGCTCCTCGAGCTGTTCCAGCACCTGGCCGGCGTCGAGGCCCCAGCCGCGGGAGAACGTGCGGCTCAACGCCTCGAGAACGGCCTGCTTGTCGCCCGCGTCGAGGATCGCGACCGATTCCGGCTTCAACGAAAACAGGGGACTCATGATCTCAGGTTCTCTGACTCACTCTACCGCGATCCCGAACGCCGTCATCGGGCGATGACGCGTCCTCGGCCGTGCTTGCGATATCGGCCTCAGGCGGGCTCGACCCAACCGATCGAGCCGTCGTCGCGGCGGTAAACCATATTGTGCCGTCCGGTGCCAGCATTCTTGAAAAACAGCGCGTTGGTATGGCGCAAGTCGAGCAGCATGACCGCGTCCGAGACGCTCACTTCGGGCACGTCGATGCGCGTTTCGGCGATCACCGGCGGGGCGTCGACGAGCACTTCCTGCTCCGGCTCCCCGGCCGCGAACACGGTGTAGGCCGCTTCTTCCTCGCGCGCCGCATGATCGGCCTGCTCGTGGCGATCCGTGAGCCTTCGCTTGTAGCGCCGCAGCTGCTTCTCGACCTTCGCCGCGGCCTCGTCGAACGCCTGGTGCGCGTCCTGCGCCTGGCCGTGGCTCTTGAGGATCAGTCCCTGGTTGACGTGCAGCACGATGTCGCAACCGAAGGCGTTGGCCGGTGCCTTGTTGAAGGTGACCTGGGATGACAGGGCGCGAGTGAAATACTTGTCGATGATCCCGTTGAGGCGCTCCGCGGAATGTTCCTGCAGGGCTGAACCGGTATCGATCTGGTGACCGGACACACGGATATCCATGGGTGGGGGTTCTCCTTGGCGTTACTCGTCCCTCCCGGGGCGCCGATCCGCAAGGAGCTTCAGCGCGCCCAGAGTGTCGAGTCAAACGTTTCCAGAAAGGCTTTGTGCCGGGCCAATTCTGCCGCGCTGGCCGAATGTGGGCGGGGCGCGCGGAACTCGCGGCGGCGCGGGCGAAACGTGGCCAGCTCGGGCACCGCGTGGATCGCCGTCGCGGCAAGCTCGAGACCGATCTGCCGCCCGCCGGTCAGCTCGACATAGACTTGCGCCAGCAGCTCGGCGTCGAGCAGCGCCCCGTGCCTGACCCGGTGGCTGCGGTCGATGCCGTAGCGCGTGCACAGCGCGTCGAGCGAGTGCTTGGCGCCGGGATGGCGCCGCCGGGCGATCGCCAGCGTATCGATCATCCGTTCGAGCGCCACCTCGGGATGGCCGCACACGCCGAGCTCGTAATTGAGAAAGCCGAAATCGAACTGCGCGTTATGCGCGACGAGCGGCGTGTCCTCGATGAACTCGAGCAGCTCGAGCACGTGCTCGTGGAAGCGTTTCTTGTCGGCGAGGAAGGCGTCCGACAGGCCGTGGACCTGTTCCGCGGCGAGCGGCATCGGCCGGTCGGGATGGAAATAGGCATGGAACGTGCGCCCGGTCGCCACCCGGTTGACCAGCTCGATGCAGCCGATCTCGACCATCCGGTCGCCGCTCGCCGGGTCGAGCCCGGTGGTCTCGGTATCGAACACGATCTCGCGCATGGCCAAGTTATCGGGCGGGCCAGCGCGGCTGGCAAGCTCAGCCGGCGAGCTTCTCCACCAGCCGGGCGACGTCGGCACGGGTCTCGGTGAGCGAGACGCCGGTGTCGATCACGAAGTCGGCGCGAGCGCGTTTCTCGGCGTCAGGCAATTGCAGCGCCAGGATGCTCTCGAACCGCGCGTCGGTCATGCCCGGCCGCGCCAGCACGCGGGCGCGCTGCACCTCGGGCGGGGCCGAGACGACCGCAACGGCGTCGACTTCCCCGACGCCGCCCTTCTCGAACAGCAGCGGGATGTCGAACGCGACCAGCTTCGCACTACCGTGTTGGCGCAGAAATTCCTCGCGCGCCGCGCGCACTGCCGGATGGACGATCGCCTCGAGTCGATCGAGCGCCTCACGGTCCTCGAACACCGCCTCACCGAGCTTGGCGCGGTCGACGCCGCCGGCCCCGGTGGTGCCGGGAAAGGCCGCCTCGATCTCGTCGATCAGCGCCCCGTCCGGCCCCTGCATGCGCCGCACCTCGCGGTCGGCATCGAACACCGGCACGCCGCATGCCTCGAACATCGCCGCGACGGTCGACTTGCCCATGCCGACGGAGCCGGTCAGTCCGAGGATGAAGGGCCGGTCCCGAGACTGCCGAAGCGGTCTGCTCATGGGGTCAGCAATGCGCGCAGCTCCGCGTCGCCATCGTCCCGCGGGGCGGGGACGCCGAAGAACTTCTCGAACGCCACCGCGGCCTGGCCGATCAGCATCGCCAGGCCGTCGATGGTGCGCAAGCCCGCCGCGCGCGCGGCCTCGAGCAGCGGCGTCTCGGCGGGGTGGGTGACGATGTCGTAGACCACGCTGCCGGGAGGAGCGTGGCTAAGGTCGAACACCAGCGGTGGCTGGCCGGCCATGCCGAGCGGGCTGGCGTTGACGATCAGGTCGAGGCAGCCGGCGCGGTCGTCGAAGGCGAAGTCGGTCGGGGCGGCGAAATGGGCGAGATCGGCCGCATGATGCTCGCCGCCGGGGTCGAGCTCCTCGAGCAGGGCGCGGGCCTTGGCCGGATCGCGACCGGCAAGCACGATCACGACGTTCTCGCCCGCGAGCGCGGCGACGATCGCGCGCGCGGCACCGCCGGTGCCGATCACGCGCGCCATGCGGAAGAGGTGCCGGCGACCGACCAAGGGGCGCAGCGGCTCGAGGAACCCCGCCCCGTCGGTGTTGTACCCGGTCAGCGATCCGTCGGCCTCGCGCACCACCGTGTTCACAGCGCCGATCCGCTCGGCGAGTGGATGGAGCCGGGAGAGATGCGGCAGGATCGCCTGCTTGTGCGGCATCGTCACGTTGCAGCCGCGCCACGAGTCGTCCGCCCGGCGGTCGTCCAGGTAATCGGCCAGATCATCGGCGCGGACATGCGCCGCGCGGTACTGCGCGTCGAGCCCGAGCCGGCCGAGCCAGTAGCCATGGATCGCCGGAGACTTCGATTGCGCGATCGGATCGCCGATCACTTCGGCGTAAGGGCGGCTCACGCCGGCAGCTCCTCGAGCTCGCGCAGCGCGCCGAGCACCGGCAGCAGCGGCATGCCGAGCACGGTGAACATGTCGCCATCGATGGTCTCGAACAGCTGCACCCCGAGCGCCTCGATGCGGAACACGCCGACGCACTGGCTCACCTCTGGCCATTCGGCGGCGAGGTAACAGGTGATGAAGTCCTCCGACAACGGGCGAACCTTGAGCGTGGCCAGCGCCACGTGGCTCCACCGCAAATGTCCGTCGACCGCGATCGCGGCGGCCGAGTGGAGCTCCATCGTGCGGCCCGAGAAGAACCGCAAGTGCTCGGCCGCTTCGGCGCGGCTGCCCGGTTTGTCGAAGCGGCGCCCGTCGACCGACACCACCGAATCGCTGCCCAGCACCGGCCACGCGCCGCCCGGCACCGACAGCGCCTTGGCCTCGGCCAGCGCCAGCGCCACCTGTCCCGGGCCGATCCCGGCGAGCCCCGCCTCGAGCGCGCGCTCGTCGATGGCGGCGGGGCGCACGTCGAACGCGACCCCGGCGGCCCCGAGCATTGTGCGACGCGAGGCGCTCTTCGAGGCGAGCACGATCATGGCGTCTTGGCCTCAGCGTCTTCGGCGTGCTCCGCGCGCTCGCCGTACAGCTTCATGATCGCCGCCGCGGTTTCCTCGATCGAGCGGCGGGTGACGTCGATCACCGGCCAGCCGTTGTCGGAAAAGATGCGCCGGGCGAAGGCGACCTCCTGCTCCACCCGCTCCTCGTCGACGTAGGCGGTCTCGGTCGTCTCGTTGAGCGACAACAGGCGGTTGCGGCGAATCTCGACCAGCCGCCGCGGCGCGGTGGTCAGCCCGACGACCATCGGCCGCTCGAGCCGGAACAGCGCGGCCGGCGGCGGGCTTTCGATGACCAGCGGAATGTTGGCCACTTTGTAGCCGCGGTTGGCGAGGTAGATGCTCGTCGGCGTCTTCGAGCTGCGCGACACGCCGGCGAGCACGATATCGGCTTCCTCCCAGTCCTCGGCGGCGATCCCGTCGTCGTGGGCGATGGTGAACTGGATCGCATCGACGCGGGCGAAATAGGCCTCGTCCATCATGTGCTGGCGGCCGGGGCGGGCCTTGGCCTGCTCGCCGAGACGGTCCTCGAGCGCCAGCGTCACGCGGTCGAGCGGGGCGACGTGCGGCAGGCCAAGCGCGCGGCAACGCTCCTCGAGCCGCCGGCGCGTCTCCTCGTTGACCAAGGTGTAGAGCACCAGGCCGGGATTGGCCGCGAGGTCCTCGACGATGCGGTCAAGATGGTGCAGCGAGCGCACCATCGGCCAGAAATGGCGGATCACCTCGGCGTCGTCGAACTGCGCCAGGGCCGCCTTGGCGACCATTTCCAGCGTTTCGCCGGTCGAGTCCGAGAGCAGATGGAGATGCAGGAGGGTCATGTGGACAACGTCCGGCATAAACCACGGGAGGGTATGCCGGACAAGTTCGGCAGACGATTCCGCCCCCACTGCCAGTCGATTCGGCCGCGGCCGGATGCACAGCGTCGGCGCGCTATCGACAGGTTGGGGATAGCGGGGACAACGAATGCTTGACGCGACCACCTGCGGATTCGCCACCTCGCGAGGCCCTGTTCAGCACGGGAGAAATCGGGCAAGGCGCCGCTCTCCCCACTATCCACAGGGCCAACAGAGTCCTGAATCCTTATATAAAATATATATTTATTGGGATTGATCTGTTCGATGCCCGGTCTTCTCCTCGATACCCTGCGCGGAAATTCCGGTTCGCGGCGACCGGTATGGCTGATGCGCCAGGCCGGCCGCTATCTGCCCGAATACCGCGCGCTGAGGGCGGCGAAGGGCGGCTTCCTCGAGCTCGCTACCGACCCTGTCGCAGCCGCCGAAGTCACTTTGCAGCCGGTCCGTCGGTTCGGCTTCGACGGCGCGATCCTGTTCTCGGACATCCTGATGGTGCCCTGGGCGCTCGGGCAGGACCTGACGTTCGGGCCGGGCGAAGGTCCGCGCTTGGCCCCGAAGGCCGACAACCCCGATGTCATCGGCGGGCTGGGTGCGTCCAGCCAGGACAGGCTGCAACCGATCTACCAGACCTTGCACAGAGTAGCCGCAGCGATACCCAAGGACACAACCATCCTCGGCTTCGCGGGATCGCCGTGGACAGTCGCGACGTACATGATCGCCGGGCAAGGCACGAAGGATCAGGCCGAGGCGCGATTGCTGGCTTACGTCGATAGCGAGTCGATGGACCGCCTGATCGACACGATCGTCGATCTCACCGTCGACTATCTGGCCAACCAGTTCGGCGCGGGTGCCGAGGCCGTGCAACTGTTCGATAGCTGGGCGGGCAGCCTTTCGCCGGCGCAATTCGAACGGTGGGTGATCGCCCCCACGGAGCGGATCACCAGCCGCTTGCACGAGCGCTGCCCGGAATCGCTCGTCATCGGCTTTCCGAAGGGGGCTGGCGGCAAATTGGCGGCCTACGCCCGGGAGACGGGCGTCGATGCCATCGGGCTTGACGAGAGCGTCGACCCGGCGTGGGCGAACTCGGTGCTGCCGGAAGGCATGCCGGTGCAGGGCAATCTCGATCCGTTGGCGCTGCTCGCGGGCGGGTCCGAGCTCGACGCGGCCGCGCGCCGCATCCTCGACGCCTTCGCCGGCCGGCCGCACGTCTTCAACCTCGGCCACGGGATCGACAAGGAGACGCCAATCGCGCATGTCGAGCGCCTGCTCGAGGTGGTGCGCGATTGGCGGGGATGACGTGCGGCTTTCCGGACCCTAAACCCGCACCATGCAGGACGTGCTCGCGATGATCTACTACTGGCTCAAGGCGGGGCACATCATCTTCGTGATCTTCTGGATGGCCGGCCTGTTCATGCTCCCGCGGCTGTTCGTCTACCACCAGGAAACGGCACCGGATTCGCCCGACAACGCGGTGTGGATAGAACGCGAGCAGAAGCTCCAGTCGATCATCATGATGCCTTCGGCCGTCGTCGTGTGGGTCCTCGGTATTGCGCTCGCCTTTTCGCTCCATGCCTGGGGCCAAGGATGGCTCTATGCCAAGCTGGCGCTGGTCGTCGGGCTCAGCGCCTACCACTGGTACCTCGCGCGCTATGCCCAGAAGCTGATGAAGGGTGAGCGCACGCTATCGGGCAAGGCGCTGCGCCTGCTCAACGAGATCCCGGGCGTCGCCGTGGCGCTGATCGTCGTCCTGGTGGTGATCAAACCCTTCTAATTCGCGACGAGCGGTTGGCCCGCGTCGTTTCTCGAATTGACGCTCCGGCGGCGAGCCCATATCTGTCCGCCACCACCGGCTGAGGCCGCCGCCCCGAGCGGCCGGGTCTGCTTTCTCCAAGCCCATCGACCCGCCGGCTCCCACCTGACACTGGAATACCATCATGCATTTGAAAGAACTGAAGAAACGGGCGCCGGCCGAACTGGTCGAGATGGCCGAGGAATACGAGATCGAAGGCGCCAGCACGATGCGCCGGCAGGATCTGATGTTCGCCATCCTCAAGGAAGTGGCCGAGGACGGCGAGGAAATCATCGGCCAGGGCACGATCGAGGTGCTGCAGGACGGCTTCGGCTTCCTGCGCAGCCCCGAGGCGAACTACCTCGCGGGGCCCGACGACATCTACGTCTCGCCCAACCAGGTCCGCAAGTCGGGCCTGAGGACCGGCGACACCGTCGAAGGCGAGATCCGCGCGCCGAAGGACGGCGAGCGCTACTTCGCGCTGACCAAGCTGATCACCGTCAACTACGACGATCCCGAGGCGGTCCGCCACCGGACCAACTTCGACAACCTGACCCCGCTCTATCCCGACGAGCGGCTCAACCTCGACACCAAGGATCCGACGGTCAAGGACAAGTCCGCGCGTGTCATCGACCTGATCAGCCCGCAGGGCAAAGGCCAGCGCGCGCTGATCGTCGCCCCGCCGCGCACCGGCAAGACCGTGCTGCTGCAGAACATCGCCAAGGCGATCACCGACAACCACCCCGAGGTGTTCCTGATCGTGCTGCTGGTCGACGAGCGGCCCGAGGAAGTCACCGACATGCAGCGCTCGGTGAAGGGCGAGGTCATCTCCTCGACTTTCGACGAGCCCGCCACGCGCCACGTCCAGGTCGCCGAGATGGTCATCGAGAAGGCCAAGCGCCTGGTCGAGCACAAGAAGGACGTGGTGATCCTGCTCGATTCGATCACTCGACTCGGCCGCGCCTACAACACCGTCGTGCCGTCCTCGGGCAAGGTGCTGACGGGCGGCGTCGACGCCAACGCGCTGCAGCGCCCGAAGCGCTTCTTCGGCGCCGCGCGCAACATCGAGGAAGGCGGCAGCCTCACCATCATCGCGACCGCGCTGATCGACACCGGCAGCCGCATGGACGAGGTCATCTTCGAGGAATTCAAGGGCACCGGTAACTCGGAAATCATCCTGGACCGCAAGCTCTCGGACAAGCGCACCTTCCCCTCGATCGACATCACCAAGTCCGGCACACGCAAGGAAGAGCTCCTGGTGGACAAGGGCACGCTCTCCAAGATGTGGGTGCTCCGCCGCATCCTGATGCCGATGGGCGTCACCGATGCGATGGAGTTCCTGATCGACAAGCTGAAGCATTCGAAGACCAACAACGACTTCTTCCAGTCGATGAACCAGTAGATCCGAAGCCGGCAGCCCACTGCCGGCTTCTTTCTTTTCGGACGGGGAAACGTCATGGCCATGCCGGTCTACGATTTCAGCGGCCGCGTCGCGGTGGTGACGGGGGCCGGCGGCGGCATGGGCGAGGCCGTCGCGCGGTCGCTCGCCCAGGCGGGCGCCGCGGTGACGGCGATCGACCGCAAGCCCTGCCCGGACAGCCTGAAGGCGCTCGGTGGCACGCTGACCTTTGCGGAAGGCGATTTGCGCAATCAAGCCTTCGTCGAGAAGGTGCTCGGCGAGACGGCGGCGAAGCATGGTCGTCTCGACTATCTCGCCAATATCGCCGGCGTCTTGTGGTTCGACCGCGACAAGTCGTTGCTCGAGATGGACCTCGGCGTGTGGGACGACGTGATGGACATCAACCTGCGCACTATGGTCCTGACCAGCCGTGCCGCGGCGCCGCTCATGAAGCAGAACGGCGGCGGCGCCATGGTCCATTTCTCGACCATCCAGTGGATGCGTGGCGACCCCAAGCCGCAGGACGCCTACCAGGCGTCGAAGGCGGCGGTCTGCGCGCTGTCACGATCGTTGGCGATGCAGCTCGCCGCCGACAGGATCCGCTCCAACGCGATCTGCCCGGGGCCGGCGCTGACGCCCATGCAGGCGCGCTGGAACACCGAGGAACTGCGCCGTGGCGTTGCCGAATACATCCCGATCGGCCGCGTCGGCACGGCCGAGGACATGGCGCAGGCAGTGCTCTTCCTGCTCTCGGACGCCGCAAGCTTCATCACCGGCATCGAGCTGGTGGTCGATGGCGGCTGTCTGTTGCGAAACTGAGCCCGACCTCGCTCCGCATAAACCACGTTTCGGCCGCATCCCGCCCGCGGTTTTCGGCTATGCTGTTTTCGGGCTGTTCGACCGG
>DASPMY010000031.1:0-5167 GCA_035626815.1 Croceibacterium sp. | reverse complement strand
ATGCATGTCCGGCTGACCACCAAGAAGGCGTCCAAGCACATCGCGCGCTATCCGGCGGTCGGCGCCGGCGAGGCCTACATGTGGGGCTGGCTGGTCGTCGACGAGCCTTACGATATCCGCGACCTGGTGCTCTACGCGGCGCTGAACGCCAAGGTGAAGAGCGGCTCGGGCCTCGGCGCTAAGACCCCGGCGAAGAAGGTCCTGTCGTGGGCCGCGGCCAAGATCGACAGCGTCAACTTGCGCGGCAAGGCGCGCAAGAACGCCGAGCACACCTACAACCTGACACGGCGCCTCTACGAACTGTTCCTCGACGAGGACCGGCAGTACACGATGGGCTACTACCGCGAGCTCGACAACAGCCTGGAGAAGGCCCAGCTCGACAAGAAGGCCCACATCGCCGCCAAGATGAACATCAAGCCGGGCATGAAAGTGCTCGACATCGGCTGCGGCTGGGGCGGCTTCGCGCTGTACCTGCACAAGCACTACGGCGTCGAGGTGCTCGGCGTGGCGCTGGCGCCCGACCAGATCGCCTTCTGCAAGGAGCGCGCGAAAGCCGAAGGCGTCGAGGACAAGGTCAAGTTCGCGCTGATGGACTATCGCGACGTCGAGGGGCAATTCGACCGGATCAGCTCGGTCGGCCTGCTCGAGCACGTCGGCACGCCGCACTATCCCGAGTTCTACCAGCACACCTACAAGCTGCTCAAGCCCGACGGGGTGATGTTCAGCCACTGCTGCGGCCGCGCCGGCGCGCCCGGCTTCACCGACCCGTGGACGCGCAAGTACATCTTCCCCGGCGGCTACATTCCGGCGCTGAGCGAGCTGGTCACCGAAAGCGAGAAGGCCGGCTGGCAGGTGATGCAGGTCGAGGCGATGCGCTTCCACTACAGTCACACGCTCGAGGAGTGGTACAACCGCACGGTCATGCACAAGGACGAGATCGTCGAGCTCTACGACGACGTGTTCTACCGCATGTGGCAGTTCTACCTCGCCGGCGCCGAGCAGGCCTTCCGCCACGGCAAGATGGTCAACTGGCAGCTGGTCTACGTGAAGGACCGCGCGGCGATCCCGATGACCGGCGACTACGTCTACGAGGAAAGCCGCCGCCTGCGCGAGAGCGAGGAGCCGCCGGTGTGGCACCTCGCCCCCGAGCTCAAGGAAGCCGCGGAGTAGCAGCAAGGCGGGCTACGGGAGGGGAGCAGCGAATGGCCGGTAAGCTGGTTGCCGCGGCCGCGCTGCTGCTCCTCCCCGGCGCCGCGCAAGCCCAGCAGAACGCGATCGGCATCGCGCCGGTCACGCTGACCGAGCCGTCGTACGTCTTCGATACCGCCGAGCAGCACGGCATCAGGGTCACTCCGCTCGTCCGCGAGCTGCGGCGGCCGTTCGCGATCGCGTTCCTGCCGGACGGCGACCTGCTGGTGGCCGAGCGCGGGTGGGACTTGCGCATCGTCCGCGGCGCGACCACCGCCGATGCCCGGCTCGATCCGCAGCCGGTCGCCGGGATGCCGAGGCCGGCCGAGCCGATGTTCAGCGTCGGGCTGCAGGACATCGCGCTGCATCCCGGTTTCGCGGCCAACCGCTGGCTCTACTGGACCTACAATGAGCCGGCGGCGCGGCCGGAAGGCGATCCCGGCCCGCCGCAGCAGCGCAGCGCCCGGCTGACGCTGATGCGCGGCAAGCTCGCGGACGGGCGCGTGTCGCAAGTCGAGACGCTGTTCCAGGGCGGCGTGTCCTCGGCGCTCGGCTCGCGCATCGCCTTCGGCACTGACGGGACGCTCTATCTGACCGCCGGCGGCGCCTACGGCGAGGTCGCCCAGGACCTGGCGACGATCTACGGCAAGGTCCTGCGGCTCAACGCCGACGGCTCGATCCCGCCGGACAACCCGTTCGTCGGCCGCGCGGACGCCCACCCGGCGATCTACAGCTACGGCCACCGCGACCACCACGGGCTGATGGTCACCGATGCTGGCGCGGTGCTCAACGCCGAGCACGGCATGAACGGCGGCGACGAAGTCAACCTGATCCGCCCGGGCGCGAACTACGGCTGGCCGGCGTTCACCTACAGCCGCCAGTACGACGGCGCGCAAGGCTCCGAGCAGCCGGCTTCGCCCGGGATCGAGCGGCCGCTGATCCTGTGGAGCCCGTCGATCGCGCCGTCGGGCCTGATGATCTACCGCGGCGACCGGTTCCCGGCGTGGAAGGGCAACCTGTTCGTCGGCAGCGCCCGGCGCGGCGAGGTCCCGTTCACCGGCGGCCTCGAGCGCGTGGTGCTCGGCGCGGGCCTGGGCGACGTCCGCCGCGAGACGCTGCTCGGCGAGCTGCACCAGCGCGTGCGCGACTTCGCCGAAGGGCCCGACGGGTTGATCTACGTGCTCACCGACGGCAACGAGAACGCGGTGCTGCGGATCGAGCCGACGGCGCTCTGATCGTCGTTCCTGCCGGGTGGTCGCCATGGTCGCATCGTTGTTCCGCCGCCTTCTCGTCCCCGTGCTCCTGGCGCTCGCGGCGCTGGCCGCGGGGCCGGCGCGGGCGGAAGTCGCGGTGACCTTCCACAGCTTCAGCGGGTCGTTCCTCACCGGGCGCTACCCGCATGCCTTCGTCGCGTTCGACGGCACGCTCGACGATACCGGCGAGGTCGTCCACGCCAACTACGGCTTCTCGGCGCGGACCGCCGGCCCCGGCGTCCTCGCCGGCCCGGTGGCCCACGGCATGTACAGCGAGAAGGAAAAATACGTCCGCCGCGCCAACCGCCATTTCACCATCACCGTGCCGGACGCGACTTATCGCCGGATGATGCAGGAGATGGCCGCGTGGCGCGACGCCCCGGGCAAGTACTACGACCTCGACACGCGCAACTGCATCCACTTCGTCGGCCGCATCGCCGAGCTCGGCGGATTGCGGGTCGACTACCCGCGCTCGATGCTGCGCCATCCCAAGGCGTGGCTCAACCACATCGCCGCGCTCAACCCGCAGCTCGGCGCCCGGCCGCTGCGCTGACCCGCGTTGCCGCCGGGGGCGCGGCCTGTTAGGCGCGCCAGCGCCAATCCTGCGGAGCCTTGCCCGATGTCCGATATCAAGCGCGTCGTCCTCGCCTACTCGGGCGGCCTCGACACCAGCGTGATCCTCAAGTGGCTGCAGGTGACCTACAACTGCGAGGTCGTAACCTTCACCGCCGACCTCGGCCAGGGCGAGGAGCTCGAGCCGGCGCGCGCCAAGGCCGAGCTGATGGGCATCCGTCCCGAGCACATCTACATCGACGACCTGCGCGAGGAGTTCGTCCGCGACTTCGTGTTCCCGATGATGCGCGCCAACGCCCGCTACGAGGGCGACTACCTGCTCGGCACCTCGATCGCCCGGCCGCTGATCTCCAAGCGGCTGGTCGAGATCGCCCACGCGACCGGCGCCGACGCGGTCGCCCACGGCGCCACCGGCAAGGGCAACGACCAGGTCCGCTTCGAGCTGTCGGCCTACGCGCTCGACCCGAACATCAAGGTCATCGCCCCGTGGCGCGAGTGGGACTTATCCTCCCGCACCGCGCTGATCGAATGGGCCGAGCAGCACCAGATCCCGGTGCCCAAGGACAAGCGCGGCGAGAGCCCGTTCTCGACCGACGCCAACCTGCTGCACACCTCGAGCGAGGGAAAAGTGCTCGAGGACCCGTGGGAGGAAGTGCCCGACTACGTCTATTCGCGCACCGACAATCCCGAGGATGCGCCGGACCAGCCCGAGTACATCACCATTGACTTCGAGCGCGGTGACGGCGTCGCGCTCAACGGCGAGGCGATGAGCCCGGCGACGCTGCTGGCGGCGCTCAACGCTCTCGGCCGCAAGCACGGCATCGGCCGGCTCGACCTGGTCGAGAACCGCTTCGTCGGGATGAAGAGCCGCGGCATGTACGAGACCCCCGGTGGCGAGATCTACGCCCGCGCCCACCGCGGGATCGAGAGCGTGACGCTCGACCGCGGCGCGGCGCACCTCAAGGACGAGCTGATGCCGAAGTACGCCGAGCTCATCTACAACGGCTTCTGGTTCGCTCCCGAGCGCGAGATGCTGCAGGCGGCGATCGACCTCAGCCAGGAGAAGGTCGCCGGCACGGTGCGGCTCAAGCTCTACAAGGGCGTGGCCCAGGTGGTCGGCCGCAAGAGCGCGAACAGCCTCTATTCCGAGCGCCACGTGACGTTCGAGGACGACGCCGGGGCGTACGACCAGCAGAACGCCGCGGGGTTCATCAAGCTCAACGCGCTGCGCCTGCGGCTCCTCGCGCAACGCGACAGAGGATAAACCGCCCGATCCGCGACGAGCCGTTGAGTTATCCACTCTTGTCCACTGGCATTCAGGCGCGAAGTGGATAACTGGGCGTTTCCGCGCTTGCCCGAATCGGTCGCACGCGGCACCTTCCAATCATCGAGACGGGGATTGGCCCTTCCGAGACAAAGGCCGAAAGGCCGGCGGCGAAGAAGGGATTTTGGAACCGGATCGACGCGACGGCGAGATGCCGCGCGGTGGAGGGATGCGAAGCGGAATGCACCAAGGTTCGTCCTGGTGCCGACCAAATCCAGACCGTTGAGACCGCGAAGGCGCAATGTCGGCAAGGTCGGCTTTTCCGATCGGGTGCCGAGGGACAGCAAAGCTTCCGGGCAGAGCTGGACCGTTCGAGGCCCAGGTCGAAAAGACCGGTCTCGGAACCGCCGGGCGGCAGGGACAGGTCCTCGCGATCATACCCCGCTTCCCGACGGAACCGGCACCGGCGCGAGCGCCGGGCGATGGAAACGCCGGTTCACGACGAGCTCGCAAGAGCGTTGTTGGGAAACGGTCTTGAAAACGCCAGGCGATAAGCGTCCCCTCCGGGACCCACCGCCGGTGAGAGTGGGGTCGGCCGCAAGGCTGGCCCCATTTCTCTTGGGGCCGCCCCGTCAGCCGACTCGGCGGCCGCAGCCCTTCCGCCCGTGTCACGGTGCTCTGGCGTCGGCGAGGCGTCTCGCACGGGCGACGAACCGCGCCGGCTGCCCGACCGCGGTTCCCAATTGATTAAAGTTAACGGACGAATCGAGCGTTCGGCGGGGTGAACCGACCCCGCACGGGTTTCGCACTTGCGAAAGCTGCCGTAGCACCCGTGGCCACAGACATGGTCGACGGGAGTACCAGAACCATGGCTTTGAGAGCCTCGTTC
>DASPMY010000030.1:0-69420 GCA_035626815.1 Croceibacterium sp. | reverse complement strand
GCACGGCGAGCTGCACGCTGGCCAGCGTCGCCGCGACCAGCCGCGCCCCGGTCCACCGTTCGTCGCCGCCGGCCACGAGCGGCAGCACGGCCCCGAGCAGCGCGACGTAGAGCCCGAAGGCAACGATCTCGGCGGTCTCGCCGAGGCCCGCCGCGAGCAGCAGCGCGCCCCACACCAGCGCGCCGGCGAGCGCCAGATAGCCGAGCCACGGCCGCTGCTGCCGGCGGCCGGTGAAGGCGAGCGCGACGGTGATCAGCACCAGGTAGAGCGTCAGCAGCGGGACGTTGCCTTCCTCGCTGGCAACCAGCGCCGGGGCGGCGAAGCCGCCGACGAGGCCGAGCACCGCGCTCGGCAGGCCGAAGCGGAACGAGAGGACGATCGCCGCCATCGTGACCGCGCCGAGCCCGAGGAACGCCGCGCCCGAGGCGATCAAACCGTATTGCGAGCCGGCGAGGTAGAACCCGGCGTAAAGCGTGGCGAGGCCGGCGCCGGCGAGGGCCTGGCGCACGCGCGGGTCGCGCACTCGGCTCTCGAAGCGATAGGCCGCCTCGGCCGCGGCCAGCAGCGCGAGGCCGAACACGAAGCTCATCAGCACGCGCACGGCCGGCGTCAGCAGCCCGGCTTCGATCGAGAAGCGCACCAGGAAGATGCCGGCGAGCGCCAGCGCGATGCCGCCGGCCCAGATCGGCAGGCGGCGCCCGAAGATATCCTCGAAGTCGAACGTCAGGCGCGGCAGCCCATGGCGCGCGCGAGCCCCGGCCGGCTCGTCCGCATAGGCCTGGTCGTGGTCAGGTTCGGCCGGCTGCCAGCTCGGCACGGGAGCGGCGATGTCCGGCACCGGCACCGGCGGCGGCGGTGCGGCGCGCGTCTCCTCGACCGGTGGCGGCGCCTCGGCGAGCGGGGCGTGGTAAGCCGCGTCCGCTCGCTGCCATTCGAGCTCGGCCAGCCTGGCCTCGATCCGGTCCTGCCGCCGCCACACGTGGACGACGGCCGCGATCAGCCCGACGATGGCGAGAAATTCCATCGCATCCCCCCTTGCTCAGCGGGTTAGCCGGACCCGGACCGAGGCGCCAAGCGCTTTCACGAAACCCCTGTCCTACACGCCGCGAATCTGCCTTAACGTGGCGGATGAACCGGCCCCCTCGCCCCCGCGCCCGGCCTACCGGTGGCCCGCACCCGCGCCGTCCGCCTTGCGACAGGCTGAGGATAAGCGAACGTGGGGTGGCGCTGCGGGCCGGCCGGCGTTTTCCGCGCCGTTTCTCGAAAGTGTCGCCCTGCCGCAAGGGGCCGCAAAGCCGCGGAAATCCTGGGCTGGCGGGGTCGGGGGCCGGGCGACACGGTGTCGCCTTCGTCGCCCTAAGGTGACGGTTTCGGAACTCCGCTCAGGCCGCCGCCGCGGCCCTGCGCAGCGGCTCGATGTGGCGGTCGACGAGGAACGCGGCGGCGAACATCAGCAGCGAGATGGCCGCCATCGTGCCGAAATAATAGACGAAGCTGCCCCGGCCGAGGTTCATCAGCGTGCCGCCGAAGAACACCATGGTGATCACGCCGACGCGCGCCACGGTGAGGTGGAAGCCGATCGCCGCGGCGCGGCAGCTCTGCGGGTAGCCGGCCGCCATCACCGCGTAGAACCCGGCGATGTTCATCGAGATCAGCCCGCCGATCACGCCGACGAGCAGCGAGGCCGCCTGGCGCTCGCCCCAGGTCGGCGCCGGGGCGATGCGGTCGATGAGCACGCCGAGCGCGACGATGCTGGCCAGCGTCAGCGTGGCGCAGCCGACGATCAGCGCGCGGCTGCCGAACCGGCGCACCAGCCAGCCGGCGGCGACCGCGCCGATCATCGACAGGATGCCGAACCAGAAGATCGCGTTCGCCGCCTGCTCGGTGGTGAATCCCGCCCCGGTCAGGAACACCGTCGCCCAGCTCGACAGGCCGTAGATCAGCGTGGTGCAGGCGGCGAAGCTGAGGCCGATGCCGAGGTTGAGCCACGTGTTGCTGGCGTGGAGCACGCCAATCGCGGTGGTGCCGGCGGCCTGCTCGGCGGCGTTGGGCGGCTCGGGCGCGAGCTCGATGGCGGGGTCGATCACCCGGGCGGCGCTCTGGCGCGCCTCGTCGCCGCGGCCGCGGGCGAGCAGCCAGCCCGGCGCCTCGCGCAGCAGGAAGAAGATCACCGTGCCGAGCACGATCGAGCCGATGCCGAAGATCTGCAGGATGCCGCGCCAGCCGTGGTCGGCCATCAGCGGCGGGATCACCGCCGCGGCGGTGGCGGTGCCGAGCGGGATGCCGATCGACAGCGTGGCGATGACGTACGTCCTCAGCCGCGCCGGGACCCAGTCGTTGACCAGCGCCAGCGCGTTGGGATAGCCGGCCCCGAAGCCGAGCCCGCCGAGCGCGCGGACCGCGGCCATCGTCCACGGGTCGTCGGTGTAGGCGGCGGCGATGGTGCTCAGACCGAAGATCAGCGTGGCGAGGTAGAGCGCCTTGAGCCGGCCCCAGCGGTCGCCGAGCCAGCCGCCGAACAGCGAGCCGAACGCCATCCCGAACAGCGCCGCGGCGAGCGCCGAGCCGAACTCGGCCCGGTCGATGACCCAGTCGTCGAGGATCAGCGGGGTCAGGATCGGCAGCGACTGGAGGTCGATGCCCTCGATCACCAGCACGACCAGCGCCGCGCCGATCACCAGCCACTGGTAGGGCCGCAGCGGCTTGTCGGCGATCGCCGCGCTGAACGGGCTTTGCATCCGGCGTCCCCTCGTGTCGTTATCGGCAGTCTATGGGAAACCGACCGCTTCGCAACCGTTGGCACGACGAAGCGGAACGAAAGGCGCGCTGATGACCGGCTGGCTGTGGACCCTGATCACGATCCTCGGACCGATCCTGCTGATCGCGGCGATCGTGTGGGCCTGGTTGCGCAACAAGGGCGGCAGCCGCGGCGAGGTCGCCCGCGCCGAACGCGGCGCGCGCGAGGTTCGCGAGGAGATCGAGCAGGACGAGGCGCGCGACGACGCGCCCTAGATGCCGCCCGGGGTGAAGTCGTGGCCGGCGTCGCCGAGCGCCTCGCACAGCGTGTCGGCGCAGCTGCGCAAGTCGCGCGGGTCGGTCGAGCGGATCACGAAGTTGGCGCCGACCTGGCCGTCGCGGAAGAACGGGTAGCTGCCGATCGCGCAGTTCCCGTGCGCCTTCTCGACCTCGCGCAGCAAGTCGGCGACCTCGCTCTCGGGCACCCAGCAGCCGATCGTCTCGGTCAGCAGCGGCGCGCCGCCTTCGAGCGTGCCGGTCAGCGCGTCGAGCATCTGCGCGGCGATGTGCGGCACGCCGGCCATCAGGTGCAGGTTGCCGATCCGGATGCCCGGCGCGCCCGACATCCGGTTGGGGATCAGGTCGGCGCCCTCGGGCACGCGCGCCATCCGCAGCCGCGCCTCGGTGAGCCCGCCGCGGGTCGCGTAATAGGCCTCGAGGATCCGCCGGGCCTCCGGATGGACGACGACCGGCAGGCCGAGCGCCATGGCCACCGCGTCGACGGTGATGTCGTCGTGCGTCGGGCCGATCCCGCCGGTGGTGAACAGGTAGTCGTGCGCGGTCCTGAGTGCGTTGACCGCCTCGGCGATGCGCTCGGCGATGTCGGGCACCACGCGCACTTCCATCAGCCGGATGCCCTGGACCTGCAGCCAGCTCGCGACCCGGGCGATGTTCCTGTCGTGCGTCCGGCCGGAGAGAATCTCGTCGCCGATGACGACCAGCGCGGCGGTCCAGATCTTGTCGCTCATGCCGCCGCTTTGGCGGGCAGCCTGGCGAACCGCAACACGCCGTCGTCGACCGGGCGCTTGCGGAAGTCGCGGCAGTCCTCGAGGTAGTTCTGGTTGAGGCGCCACGGCAGCGTGGCCGCGCTCTTCGGCATCAGGCTGCGCGCGCGCTGCAGGTAGCCCGACGAGAACACGATGATGTCGGCCTCCTCGAGGCCGTGGTCCTCGGGCAGGCACGGCATCACGACGTCGGCGCGCTTGTCGCGCATGCGATTGAGCAGCCGGCAGACGTAGTCGGCATTGTTGTCGGCGCGCAGCGTCCAGCTGGCGTTCAGGTAGCCGAACACGATCGCCAGGTTGGGCACGTTCGAGAACATGCAGCCGCGGTAGAACCAGCGCTCGGCCCAGTTCACCGGCCCGCCGTCGAGGCTGACCGCGATCTTCCCGCCGAGCGCGAGGCGCAGGCCGGTGGCGGTGACGACGATGTCGGCGGGCAGCCGCTCGCCGGAAGTGAGCCTGACGCCATCGTGCTCGAAGGTCTCGATCTCGCCGGTCCTGACCGAGGCCGTACCCGCCTTGACGGCCGCGAAGAAGTCGCTGTCGGGCACCAGGCACAGCCGCTGGTCCCACGGCGCGTAAGGCGGCTGGAAGTCGGCCGAGAAGTGCTCGCCGAGCTCCTTGCGGAGCAGCCGGGTGAGGTATCCGGCGACCTTGTCGGGCTCCTCGCGCGACTTGGTGAAGAACAGGTGGCGCAAGCGGATGTTCTTCTGCCGGACGATCCAGTAGGCGAGCCCTTGCGGCAACCATTGGCGCAGCCGGTTCGCCAGGGCGTCCTCGCTCGGGCCCGCTGCCATCCACGTCGGCGTGCGCTGGAGCATGGTCACGTGCGCCGCCCGGTCGGTCATCGCCGGGACGATGGTGACCGCGGTCGCGCCCGAGCCGACCACCACCACCCGCTGGCCCGCGTAGTCGAGGTCGGCCGGCCAGAACTGCGGGTGGACCACTTGTCCGCCGAACTCGGCGAGGCCGGGAAGCCGGGCGTCGTGCGGGTCGTCGTAGTCGTAGTATCCCGAGGCGAGGTAGAGGAAGCGCGCGGTGAGCCGGTGGCAGCCCTCGGCATCCTCGACCGTGAGCTGCCACAGGGCCTCGTCCGATCGCCAATCCGCCGAGATGACCCTGGTTCCGAAGCGGATGTGCCGGTCGATGCCGCGCTCGGATACGACCCGCTGGAGGTACTCGCGGATCGCCTCCGCGTCGGCGATCGCCTTGGGGTGGATCCACGGCTCGAAGCGGAAGCCGAGCGTATGCATGTCGCTGTCCGAACGCACCCCCGGGTAGCGGAACAGGTCCCAGGTCCCGCCGAGCCGGTCGCGGCGCTCGAGCATCGCGAACGTCAGCTCCGGGCACATCATCTTGAGGTGCGCCGCCATCGAGATGCCGGAGATGCCCGCGCCGACGATCAGGACATCGAATTCGCGTTGTTCCCCGGCCATGCGAACGAGATTGCCAGCAGTCGCGCCCTCTGTCACCAATCCGCGCCATGACGATGGTCGCCGCGCGCCGCTACCGGGACGGGAAGCTGGTCGAGGACCGGCTGCCCGACGATTGCCCGTCGCCCGCGAAGTCGGAGTTCGACTGGGTCGGCCTGGTCGAGCCGAGCGACGGGGAAATGCAGGCTGTCGCGGCGAAGTACCGCCTCCATCCGCTGGCGGTTGAGGACGCGATGAGCCAGCGCCAGGCGCCCAAGGCGGAGGCGTACGGCGCGCAGCTGTTCGTGATCGCCCGCACCGCGGACCTGGGCGACAACGACCGCATCGCCTACGGCCAGACGGCGCTGTTCCTCGGCAAGGATTTCCTGGTCACCGTGCGGCAGGGCAGCACCCGCGCCCACGACAGGCTGCGCGCGCAGCTCGAGGCGGTGCCCGAAAAGCTCGCCGAAGGGCCCGACTTCGTGCTCCACGCGGTGCTCGATTTCATCGTCGACGGCTACGGCCCGCTGCTCGACCGGCTCGAGGCCGAGGTCGGCGAGATGGAGGACAACGCCGTCGCCCGGTTCCCCGACCCGGGGCGCATCCGGCGCATCTTCCACTTGCGGCGCGAGCTGCGCCGGTTCGAGGACATCGCCGGGCGGATGGAGGAAGTCGCCGCCAAGCTGGCCGAGGTCGAGCAGCCGGCGATCGACCGGCGCGCGCGGCCCTATTTCCGCGACGTGCTCGACCACACCCGCCGGGCGGTGACGAAGGCGCGCTGGCTCAACGACACGCTCGGGGCGATGATCGAGGTCGCCGGGCTGCTCGAGCAGAGCCGCCAGGGCGCGATCACCCGCCAGCTCGCCGCGTGGGCGGCGATCCTCGCGGTGCCGACGGCCATCGCCGGAATCTACGGGATGAACTTCGCCGTCATGCCCGAGCTCGACTGGCGCTACGGCTATTTCATGGTGGTCGGGGCGATGGCGCTGCTGTGCGTGGGCCTGTTCGTGCGCTTCCGGCGCATCGGCTGGCTCTAGTCAGCCCGGGCGCCTTCGCCGGCGCCGTCGATCGGCGCGCCGCCGAGCGACCGCGCCTCCGCTTGCGCCCGGGCCGCCTGCGCGGTGTTGTGCAGCAGGCAGGCTATCGTCATCGGACCGACGCCGCCGGGCACCGGGGTGACCGCCTTCGCATGCGCGACCTCGTCGAACGCCACGTCGCCGACCAGCCGCTCCTTGCCGTTGTCGTCGGTGAGGCGGTTGATGCCGACGTCGATCACCACCGCGCCGGGCTTGACCCAGTCGCCCCTGACGAAGCGCGGGATGCCGCAGGCGGCGACGATCACGTCGGCGCGCCGGGCCACCGCGGGCAGATCGCGCGTGCGGCTATGGGCGATGGTCACGGTGCACCCCGCCGCCAGCAGCATGATCGCGACCGGCTTGCCGACGATGTTCGAGCGGCCGATCACCAGCGCGTCGAGCCCCGCCGGATCGGGCACGACCGAGGCCAGCAGCTTCATCACCCCGAGCGGCGTGCACGCCGGAATGCCGCCAGTGCCGGTCATCAGCCGTCCGGCGTTCACCGGGTGAAAGCCGTCGACGTCCTTCTCCGGGCGGATCGCCTCGAGCGCGGCGCGCGCATCGACATGTTGGGGCAGGGGCACCTGGCACAGGATGCCGTGCACCGCGGGATCGTGGTTGAGCCGGTCGATCAGCGCCAGCAGCTCGGCCTGCGCGGTCGCCGCGGGCAGGCGGTGCTCGAAGCTGCGGACGCCGAGCCGCGCGCACGCCTTCACCTTATGGCTGACGTAGACCTCGCTCGCGGGATCGTCGCCGACCAGGATCACCGCCAGGCCTGGCGGGCCGCGGCCCGCCGCCGTGTGCCCCGCGACCAGCGCGGCGGTCTCTTCGTCCAGCTGGCGCGCGATGGCGCGGCCGTCGATGATCTCCCCCATTCGCCGACACTCGGCGATTGGCGGCCAATTGGCAAGATTTCACGCCCGGCGGGCTATCGCCGCCAGCCTCAGTGGGCCGGATACATCGCGCGGTCGGGGGCGTCGGCGTAATCGTCGCCCCGCGCGGCCGGCCCGGCGAGGAGGTTCTGCGCCGCTTGCACGGTATTGGACAGCAGGCAGGCGATGGTCATCGGCCCGACGCCGCCGGGCACCGGGGTGACCGCCTTGGCATGCTGGACCTCGTCGAAGGCGATGTCGCCGACCAGCCGTTCCTTGCCGTCCTCGCCGACGATGCGCGAGATGCCGACGTCGATCAGCACCGCGCCGGGCTTGACCCACCAGCCCTTGACCAGCTCGGGCGCGCCGGCGGCGGCGACGATGACGTCGGCCTTGCGGGCGATCTCGGCCAGGTTCTCGGTGTGGATATGGGTGACGGTGACGGTCGCCTCGGCGTCGAGCAGAAGGTTCGCCACCGGCTTGCCGACAATGTTCGACTTGCCGATCACCACCACGTCCTTGCCCTTGATGTCGGGGATGACCGATTCGATCAGCATCATCACCCCCAGCGGAGTGCACGGCACGATCCCGCCGGTCCCGGTGGTGAGCCGCCCGACATTGACCGGGTGGAAGCCGTCGACGTCCTTGTCGGGCAAGATCGCGCGCAGCACCCAGCGGGTGTCGATGTGCTCGGGCAGCGGCACCTGGCAGAGAATGCCGTGGACCTCGGGATCCCTGTTGAGCCTGTCGATCAGGGCCAGCAGCGCGTCCTGCGAGGCGTCGGCGGGCAGGCGGTGCTCGAAGGACCGGATGCCGACCTTCTCGCACGCCTTGATCTTGCGCCGGACGTAGACCTGGCTCGCGCCGTCGTCGCCGACGAGGATCACCGCCAGGCCCGGGCGCGGCTGGCCGGCCGCGACCATCGCGTCGACCGCGGCCTTGGTCTTCTCGTCCAGCTGGCGCGCGATCGCGCGCCCGTCGATGATCTGGGCCATTAGGGTCTAAACCCGCCCTCCGCATGGGCCAGGGTGGCTCCGCTGCGGGATGAGATGCTAGGAGCACCGCGAAGAGCGGGGCTTGTCCCCCGGTCGAGCGGTGCGACGACGCAGCTCGCCCGCAGCGGGCCATCGCGAAGCGACTTGGCTTGAAGCGGCCAGCTCGGCGTCGCTCGTCCTCGAATATGTTTAGACATGTCCTTCGTCCTCACTCCTTGATCTGGCCGCTTCAAGCCAAGCCCTGACCCATGCGGAGGGCGGGTTTAGACCCTCTAGTGCTTCGCGTCGTATTCGTTGACCCATTCGGCCGAGGCGGTCAGCGCGCCGAACGGATAGAGATGCAGGCGGACGCGACCATGCTCGCCGTCGTTGAGCTTGGCGTCGAGCGAATCGACCAGCTTGTCGGGCCCGGCGCGGCCGAGCAGGTTGGTGACCGAGACGCCGTACTTCTTCATCACGCTCGCCGAGGCGCCGACGCCGCAGCGCGCGGCAAAGCCGAGCAGCCGCTTGATTCCGGCCGGGCCGGGCACGCCGAGGCGCACCGGCACGTCGATGCCGCGGCGGCGCATCTCGCCGACCCACTCGACGATCGCGTCGTCGTCGAAGGCGAACTGGGTGACCACCAGCGGCACGATGCCGCGCGCGCGCAAGGCGGCGATCTTGCGCTCCATCCACACCCACAAGTCGTCCCTGGAGACGTTCGGATGGCCTTCGGGGTGACCGCCGATGCCGGCGATGGTGATGCCGTGCTTTTCCAGCAGGCCGCTCTCGATCACCTGCAGCGAATCCTCGAACGGGCCTTCGGGCTCGGGCGGATCGCCGGCAATCAGGAACACGCGCTTGACCCCGGCCTCGCCGGTGATCCGCGCGAGGTAGCCGTCGAGCTCGTCCTTCGAGGTCAGCCGGCGCGCCGAGAGGTGGACGATCGGCTCGAAGCCCAATGCGCGGACCAGCTTGGCCGCCTCCACCCGCTGCTCCATCGCCTCGCCGGGCAGGAACGTGACCGCCACCTGCGTGTTCGGACGGATGAGGGGCGCGGCGTCGCGCAGGCCGTCGAGCTCCTTGGCCGTCATCTCCAGCGAATAGCCGTCGACCATGTTGCGGCGCGGCTTCTCCCAGTCCGGGTGGATGGCGGCGTAGGACATCGATTGGCTCCTCTGTGGGGCGCGGACATGGGGGCCCTTAGGCGTTTCGCGCGCGTTGACAAAGCCTCTAGCGCGCGCATTGTTTTTCGTATAGACGAATTTTTCACACCTGCGAACATAGACGAGAGCGATGCTGCTGTTCCTCCCCGGGCTGATCTGCGACGCGCGCATTTATGCGCCGCAGCTCGCCGCATTCCCGGCCTCGCGGGCGGTGGACGGCTACGGCATGGCCGGTTCGCTCGAGGCGATGGCGCGCGTGGCGCTGGCGCAGGCCGACCGCGAGGGCGCCGAACGGTTCGACCTGTTCGGCCATTCGATGGGCGGGCGCGTCGCGCTCGAAGTCTATCGCCTGGCGCCCCGGCGGGTGCGGCGGCTGGCCTTGTCGAGCACCGGCATCCATCCGGTCGCCGAGCAGGAGCCGGCCAAGCGCGCGGCGCTGAAGGCGATCGGCCACGACCATGGCTTCGCGGCGCTGGTCGACGTCTGGCTGCCGCCGATGGTCGCCGAGGCCAACCGCGCCAGGCCGATCTACCGCGAGATGCGCGAGATGTCGCTCGACCAGGGCCAGGCGCTGTTCGACACCCAGATCGGCGCGCTGCTCGGCCGCCCCGACGTGCGCGGCCTTCTGCCGGAGATCGCCTGCCCGACGCTGGTCATCACCGGCGAGCTCGACGAATGGAGCCCGCCGGCGCAGCACCGCGAGATCGCCGCGGCGATCCCCGACGCGAGCCTGGTGATCGTTCCGGGAGCAGGCCACATGCTGCCGCTCGAGGCGCCCGCAGCGGTCAACGCGGCGATCGCCGACTGGCTCGCCCGCCCGGCCGACGAACATCTTCTTCCAACGCAACCGCCCTACGAAAGGCAACCTTCATGACCGAACAAACCCTGCAGCAGAAGCTGGACCAGGTCGGCGACGTCGTCGAATTCCTGCGCAACCAGCAGGTCGGCCCGAACGTCTATCCCGGCGTCCCGGCCGAGTATTCGAACTGGCGCAACGAGCAGCGCGCGTGGGCCAAGAGCGCCGTGCTGTTCAACCAGAGCTACCACATGGTCGAGCTCTACGTGCGCGGTCCCGACGCTTTCGCGCTGCTCGAGTACCTCGCCATCAACAGCTTCAAGAACTTCGCGGTCAACAAGGCCAAGCAGTTCGTCCCGGTGACCCCCGACGGCTACGTGATCGGCGACGTGATCCTGTTCTACCTCGCCGACGAGGAGTTCAGCCTGGTCGGCCGCGCGCCGGCGATCGAGTGGGTCGAGTTCCACGCGCAGTATCCCAAGCCCGACGGCGGCAAGTGGAACGTCACCGTCGAGCGCGACGAGCGCACCGCGCTGCGCACCGACGGCCAGCGCAAGAACTATCGCTTCCAGCTCCAGGGCCCGAATGCGATGAAGATCCTCAGCCAGGCCATGGGCCAGCAGGCGCCGGACCTGAAGTTCTTCAACATGGCGCACATCGACATCGCCGGGAAGGACGTCATCGCGCTCCGCCACGGCATGGCCGGCCAGCCGGGCTACGAGCTGTTCGGGCCGTGGGAAGACTACCAGGCCGTCCATGGCGCGCTGGTCGAGGCAGGCAAGAACGACGGCCTGACCCTGGTCGGCGGCCGCGCCTACTCGTCGAACACGCTCGAATCGGGCTGGCTGCCTTCGCCGCTGCCGGCGACCTTCACCGGTGACAGCCAGATGATGAAGGACTTCCGCCAGTGGGCCTCGGGCAACTCCTACGCCGGCACCTGCTCGATCGGCGGCAGCTACGTCCCCGACAGCATCGAGGGCTACTACCTGACGCCGTGGGACATCGGCTACGGCCACATCGTCAAGTTCGACCACGCGTTCGTCGGCCGCGAGGCGCTCGAGCGGATGGCCAACGAGACCCACAAGACCAAGGTCACGCTGGCGCTCGACAACGAGGACGTGCTCCGGGTGATGAGCTCGCTGATGACCAAGGGCAGCCGCGCCAAGTACTTCGAGTTCCCCAGCGCGGTCTACGCGATGCACCCGTTCGACGAGGTGCGCGTCGACGGCAAGCCGATCGGCGTGTCGACCTGGATCGGCTACAGCTCGAACGAGGGCCGCATGCTGAGCCTGGCGATGATCGACCCGGCCCACGTCGAGATGGGCAAGGAAGTGACGCTGGTGTGGGGCGAGCCCAACGGCGGCACCAGCAAGCCGACGGTCGAGCCGCACGAGCAGGTCGAGATCAAGGCGATCGTCTCGCCGGTCCCGTACTCCGAGACCGCGCGCGACGCCTATGCCGAATCGTGGCGCCAGAAGGGTGTCGGCGTGAGCGAGTACGTCAGCGCCTGATCGGCCGATCGACACGACGAGGGGCGGTCGCCGCGAGGCGGCCGCCCTTTTTCTTTGCCGCGGCGACCGCTACGATGCGCCGCATGGTCGCTCGCCTGCTGCTCGCCGTCCTGCTGCTGCTGCCGGTTCCGGCGGCCGCGCAAGCGCTCGCCGGTCAAAGCCTTGCCGGTTCCTGGGCGCTGCGCCTCGACGGGGCGATCATCATGCGCTTCGATCTCGAGCGCGACGGCGAGAAGTGGCGCGGCGGCTGGGCCAAGCCGACCCACTTCGCGACCGACGGCAAGCTGTTCGGCAAACTCGAGCTGCCCGCGGTCGAGCGCAAGTCCGACGACGGCCGGGCGATCGGCGACTGGGCGGAGCTCAGCTTCACCGACCCGCGCCCGGGCGTCGAGCCCGACGTGTTCCGCTTCCACCTGCTCGGTCCCGACCGGGCCGAGCTGATCTACGTCGGCACCGGGCTCGAGCCGTACGTGCTCGAACGCGTCGCCGCGGGCGCGCCGCTCGGGCCGTTCGTCGCCGGGGAACTCTACGGCGACGGCGAGACCCGCCCGCCGCCCCCCGCTCCAGCGGCGCCCACGTTGCCGCCGCGCGCGCAGCCGCGGCCCGAAGTCCAGGGACCGCCGGCGGTGGTCGGCCGCTAGCTCGTCTCGAGCAGGCTCGCCGTCCGCGCCAGCAGATCGGTCACCCGCTGCTGCATCGGCTCGTCGAAGCGCGCCTTGGGGATGCCGACCGACAGCGAGCCGACCGCCTCGCCGCCGATCGTGACCACGCGCCCGATGCCGCGGATGCCGAGCGAGAACTCCTCGTCGGTGAAGGCGAAGCCGGTGCGCCGCACTTCGGCGAGATCGCGCCGCAGCGCCTTTTCGGCGGTCACCGTCGAGGGCGTGAAGCGCGCCCGCTCGCTCTCGGCGAAGTAGCGGTCGAGATCGTCGTCGGCGAGCGCCGCGAGCAGCGCCTTGCCGCCGGCGAGCGCGTGCATCGGCTGGCGCTGGCCGGTGGTGATCGAATAGCGCAGCGCCTGCTCGCTCGATTCGGTGACGATCGCCTCGACGTCCCACGCGCTGCGGACCCAGAAGGTGGTCGTCTCGTTGAGCTGGACGCGCAGCGTGCGCACCAGCGGCGCCGCGCGCTCGGCGAGGCTGAAGCCGCCGGGCCGCGCCTGCAGGCGCTGCAGCCCCGGGCCGGCCGAATAGCGGCGCCCGTCGCGCGTCAGGTAATGGCGGTCGACCAGCGTGCCGAGTAGGTACGACAGGCTCGACACCGGGATGCCGAGCGCGACGGCGATCTCCTGCGCCACCAGCGGCCGGTCGTGCGCGACGACATACTCGATGATGTCGAGCGTGCGCGTCGCCGACTTCACCTGGCTCGAGGAGGGATCGCTGGCGGCCATGCCGGGGCTATTTCAGATATGCGAACTGGCCGCAAGCGCGAACCGGCGCGGACCCAGCGCGCGTTAACCATCGCGCTCGCCGGCCCGCCGCCGGTGTGTCAATCTGAAGCGGCCCAGATATTAACCATGGCCATATACCGACAAACGCGCCGCGACGGCGCAGCCTCTCCACCGGGCACCAAGCCTGAATGACCCGTGGGGAGAAGCTAAGATGCGCGATCTGAACCTCAACGAACTCGAGCTGGTCTACGGCGCCGGCGGCCGCGGCCGTCACTGCTCGCCGACCCCGCCGTCGTGTGGCGGCTCGAAGAGCAAGTCGAAGTCCAAGTCGAAGTCGAAGTGCAAGTCGAAGTCGAAGTCCAAGAGCAAGTCGAAGGGCCACGGCTCGCGTGGCTACTGCTGAGCGGCTCGCGCCGCCGGCGCGGACCGACCTGGGGGGCGGGGCGCGATCCCCGCCCTTACTATTGGGTAACGCGGCCCTGCTAAGCCTTCGCCATGTACATCGAGCCCGCCCCGCTCCGGCCTGAGCCCTCAGCCGCCGAGCCCGTGCCGATGGTGTGGCTGCTCGGCCAGCCGAGCTTGCGCGACTACCTGGCGTTCCACCGCTCGAAGGTGATCGGCGGCGAGGCGGCCGACGCGCGGCAACTGACCGCCGAATGGCGCGAGGCCAACGATTACTACTACGAGCTGGAGCAGGCCGAGGCGGGCATCGCCGACACGATCGACTGCCGACCGCTCGACCGGCGCCTGGCGCGGCTCGCCGGCGAGCTCGAGCGCAACCCGTGGTTCCGGGCGACGTTCGACGACCTGCCGTACACCATCGAGCTGGTCGAGCTCGACAAGCTGGTGGTCTCGCAGCTTCACGTCGAGAACGGCTTCTCGGGCGCCATCGCCGCGCGGCTCGGGCCTGCGCCGCCGCCGTCGGCGCTGTTCCGCTTCTGCCTCCCGGCCGAGCGCGAGCTGCCCCCGGTCAGCATCCGGCGGCTGGCGTCGAACCGCTACCAGTTCACCTCGCCGTCGAGCGATTTCCGCGAGCATTCGCCCCGGCTGCTGCGGCCGCACGAGATCGGCCACCTCGAGCTGCCCGGTCCGGCGGCGGCGTTCTTCGGCGTTTCGGTCGGGTTCGGCTCCAACTTCGTCAGCGGCGTTAGGAGCGGCAAGCGCGTGCTGCTGCAGAACGGCTACCACCGGTGCTACGCGCTGCGCAGCGCCGGGATCACCCATGCGTGGTGCGTCGTCGAGCACGTCACCCGCAAGGACGAGCTGCGCCTGACGGCCAACGAGACGGTGGCCGAGGACCCCGAGTTCTACTTCGCCGCGTGGCGCCCGCCGATCCTGCGCGACTTCTTCGACCCGCGCATCGCCAGGCCGCTGCTGACCAGGCCGATGGAGTGCGCGATCGAGGTCGAGATCAAGGTCCGCAGCTCCAGCTCGACCGCCGTCTAGGGCGTCGACAGCCAGCCGGTCACGCAATAGCGCCGGCGCGGCGCCGCGCGGGTCACCTGGCTGACGCTGTGGTAGCGCGGCACCGAGAACAGATCGAGCGTGTTGAACTGCGGCACCAGGCCGGAGACCTCGACCTGGCCCGGCTCGTGGAACAGCAGCAGGCCGCCCCATTCGAGCCGCCACTGCGGCGTCAGCCCGTAGACGAACGCCGCCTGGCGCCGCGAGCCGACGACATCGTCGTCGTGCCCGGTGAGGAAGTCGCCCTGGCCGTAGGAGGTCACCTGCCCGTCGGTGAAACGCGGCGCGGCGATCCCGGTCACGGCCTCGAGCATCGCCACCATCGCCGGGCCGCGCATCAGCTCGGCGATGGCCGCGAGCACCGGGTCGGGCGTGCTCTCGCCCTGCTGCGGCACGCGCAGCGCGGCATAACTGTACTGGAAGCCGTCGCGCGCCCGCTGGTACATCTCGCGCTCGAGCACCGTCCGCCGGCGCGAGCGCGGCGCGTGCCAGTCGGCCAGCGGCAGCTCGTGCGCGCCGCGCTGCTTGTTGACCAGCTGGATCCAGTGCTCGGTGCCCTCGAGGTGGTGGTAGAGCTCGGGCGCGCCTTCGCCGAGCAGGCGCTGGATGCGGATGCGGCCGTGGGCGCGATAGGCCACGGCCAGCGCGTCGATGTCGAGCTCGGGATTGAGGGCCAGCGGCGGGATCTCGCTCATCAGGCGCTC
Source organism: Croceibacterium sp. (assembly GCA_035626815.1). Classification (GTDB taxonomy): domain Bacteria; phylum Pseudomonadota; class Alphaproteobacteria; order Sphingomonadales; family Sphingomonadaceae; genus Croceibacterium_A. Next base: position 54,258 of record DASPMY010000030.1, on the reverse strand, counting down.
CGCGCGTCGAGCGGGCGGAGCCGGCCGAGGCCGCGGTGCTCGACGCGCTCGACCTTGCCGCCTTCGACGTGGAGCACGACGTCGGCGTAGGCGACCAGCGCCGGACGGTGCGAGATGGCGATCCGCGTGATCGGCATCGCCGCGATGCCCCGCGCGATCAGGCTTTCGGTGTGCTCGTCGAGGTTGGCGGTGCCTTCGTCGAGCACCAGCACGTCGGGGTCGCGGTACATCGCGCGGGCGAGCAGGATGCGCTGGCGCTGGCCGCTGGAAAGCGCCGCGCCCATGTCGCTGATCAGGCTGTGATAGGCCATCGGCATGCGCACGATGTCGTCGTGGATGCGGGCGAAGCGCGCGGCGGCCTCGACCTGCCGCTGGTCCGGCTGCGGATGGAAGAAGCTCACGTTGTCGGCCAGCGTGCCCGACAGCAGGTAGTCGTCCTGCATCACCGCGCCGATGCGGCTGCGCCAGTGCGCCATGCTTGCCGGGCCGAGCGGCGAGCCGTCGATGTCGATCGTGCCCGCTTGCGGGGTCAGCAGGCCCAGCAGCAGGCGCATCAGCGTGGTCTTGCCCGCCCCCGAGGGGCCGACGATCGCCACCAGGCCGCCAGCCGGGATCTCGAAGCTGACCCGGTCGAGGATCGGGCTTTCGGCCGGATCGTAGGCGAACGTCAGGTCGACCGCGCGGATCGCCGGCGCGCTTCCCCGCTGGCCGCCGCGCGCGGTCGCCGCGAGCAGCTCCTTCTTCTCGCCGACGATGTCCGACAGCCGCTCGAGATGGAGCCCGAGCAGGCGCCACTTCTGCCACTGGCGGACCAGCGACGTGGCGCTCGAGGCGAAGCTGCTGCGATAGGCCAGGAACGCCAGCAGCAGCCCGACGGTGAGCTGCTGGTCGAGCACCGCCAGCGCGCCGAAATACACCGTCAGCAGGAACGAGGCGGCGAAGATCAGGTCCTCGGCGAAGCTCAGCTTGAGGCTCAGCATCTCGGACTTGTAGGTCGCCGTGATGACCTCGGCATAGCGGTTGCGCCAGCCGCTCTCGCGCATCGTCTCGAAGCCGTGGAGCTTGATCGCCCGCATCGCCCGGAGCGATTCCATCTGGAACGATTCCTCCTGCGCGCGGGCGACGATCTCCTCCTCCGCCCGGGCGCGGATCGCCGGATAGACCACCTGCGAGACGACGAGGTAGGCGAGCGTGCAGGTGAACACGATCGCGGTCAGCGGCACGCTGATCGCCAGCATCACCAGCAGCGTCGCCACGAGCAGCGTCGAATCGATCGCCGAATCGACCACCCCGCGCGTCAGCAGCGACTGGATCGGCTGGATCGAGCCGACGCGCGAGAGGATGTCGCCGACGTGGCGGCGCTCGAAGTAGCCCATCGGCAGCCGCAGCATGTGGCGCACGACGTTGCCGGCGAGCTGGAAGCTGAGCGACTGGCCGAGGCACAGCGTGACCCAGCTACGCAGGCCGCGGGTGACCGCCTGCAGCGCGTAGATCATCCCGAAGCCGACCAGCAGCAGCGTGAGGAAGCTCGCCTCGCCCTGGTTGACGCCCTCGTCGATCACCAGCTGGATGAAGAACGGCACGACCAGCGCGGTGACCTGGACGATCAGCGACAGCACCAGCACCTGGACGAACGCCGAGCGGTAATTGGTCAGCCGGCTCCACAAGTCCGACAGGCGGGTGCGCACCCGGGCCTCGATCGGGCGGAACTCGGCGGTCGGGATCAGCTCGAGCGCGACGCCGGTGAAGTGCCGCCCGAACTTGGCCAGCGTCATCCGCCGGCGGCCGTTCGCCGGGTCGAGCAGCCACACCGCGCCGCGCTCGACCTTCTCGAGCACCAGGAAGTGGTTGAGGTCCCAGTGGAGGATCGCCGGGAGCCGCAGCTGGCCGAGCTCGTCGGGCTCGAGCCGCACCGGCCGCGCCGACAGCTCGAGGTCCGAGGCGACGTCGATCATCTGCCGCAGCGTCATGCCCTTGATCGAGGTCGGGAACCGCTGGCGCAGGCCCGACAGGTCGACCCGGTGGCCGTGATGGCGGGCGATCATCGCCAGCGAGGCGAGCCCGCATTCGGCGGCCTCGGTCTGCAGGATCGGCCGGACGCCACGGTGCCACGGCCATTGCATCGCGCTCATCGCCCGAGCGCCTCGAACACCGGCCCGAGCAGCACCTGCCACAGGCTGCGCCGCTCGAGCTGGAGCTTGGCGCCGAGCGTCATCCCCGGGCGCAGCGCGGCGAGGTCGATCTTCGACCCGGGCGAGAGGCTGACGATGCGGGTGCGGATGCGGAACACCGGCTCGTCGATCCGCAGGCCCGGGTCGAGGTTGCCCGGCACGGTCGGCACGCGGGCGACGGCGGTGACGACGCCAACGCCCGAGCCGTATTTCTGGTACGGGAAGGCGTCGAACTGCAGCCGCACCCGCTGGCCCGGGCGGGCGTTGCCGACCGCGCGGCTGGGAGCGTAGAGCCAGATCTCCATCCGGCTGTCGGTCGGGATCACCGAGACGATCGACCGCTCGGGGCTCGCCTGCTGGCCGATCTCGAGGCTGACGTCGCCGACCGCGCCGTCGATCGGCGAGGTCAGCACGAGCCGGTCGGTCCGCGCCAGCTGGGCCTGTTGCTCGGCCAGCGAGGCGCGCTGGCCCTGCAGCACCGACTGCGCGCGCTCGGCTTCGAGCCGCCGCCGGGCGCGCTCGGCCTCGTTGGCCCGCAACGCGCTGCGCTGGGCGATGAGCTGCTCGCCGAGCGCCTCGAACTCGGCCCGCCGGGCGAGCAGCTCGGAGCGGCTGTCCTCGACCTGGCGCTGCGTGCCGGCGCCTTCGGCGGCGAGCCGCTCGGCGCGCCGGGCGGCCGATTCCGCGAGATGGATCTGGTCGGCGGCGAGCGCGCGCTGGCGCTCGAGCGAGCCAATCATCGCCGCGTAGCCGGCCGCCTGCTCGCCGAGCGCGGCGACGTCGGAGCCCGCTTGCGCCGCGGCGAGGTCGAGCTGGCGGGTCAGCTCGCTGTCCTGCGTGGCGATCTGGCTCAGCTGGCCGGTCATGCCGCCCTGGCCCTGGGCGATCGCCAGCGTCACCAGCGGCTGGCCCTTGGCGACGTTCTGCCCCTCGCGGACGTGGATCGCGCCGATCTCGGCGGCGGTGCGCGGGTAGACCCGGGCGACGCCGGCGTCGTAGGCGACGATCCCGCGCACGTCGGCGGTCATCGTGTAGCTGCCGAGGAACAGGAACAGCACGAGCAGCGCCGCTACGCCCGCGACGAGGCGCGTGTACAGCCGCGAGGTCGGCGGCACGGCGGCGATCACCGTGCCGGTCAGCCGGTTGCGGCCCTCCTCGATCACCTGGTTGCGGAACAGGGCTTCTGCCATCGCCCCCGCGCATAGGCGCGAAGCCTGAAAAGGAGGTAAACCGGCCGTGAACCAAGCGCTTGCGCGTCCCGCTGCGGGACACCCGCTCAACCAATCTTAACGCTTGGCTGCTAGCGCCGGGCCATGGCCACAGTCGTTTCGGGCAGCCGGTTCGCCACGGCAGTTGCGACGGCCGCGCTGGCCGCGGGCGGCTGCGCGCCCGAGCTGCGCCTCGAGCCGGCGCCGGTGCTGGAATCGGCCGAATGGAGCGCGGCGGCGCCGGAGGGAGGCGACGTGCCGGCGGCACCGCTCGGCGCGCTGTTCGCCTCGCCCGAGCTCGCCGCGCTGACCGAGCGCGCGCTGGAGCGCAATGCCGACGTCCGCATCGCCGAAGCCCGGGTCGCGCAGGCGGCGGCGCTGCTGCGGAGCGCGCGCCAGTCCGTCCTGCCCGACGTGTCGCTCAGCGCCAGCGGCAGCCGCGAGCGGCAGCTCGGCAGCGCCTTGCCCGATTTCCGCCAGGCGTTCGCGCAGATCGACATCGAGCTCGACCTCGACCTGTTCGGCAAGCTCAGGGCCGAGCGCGGCGCCGCCCTGGCGCGTACCCGCGCCGCCGAGCTCGAAGGCGACGCCGTGCGGCTGGCGGTCGAGAGCGACGTCGCCGCGGCCTTTGTCCAGCGCGCGGCGCTGGCCCGGCGAATGGAGATCCTCGATGCCAGCATCGCCCGCGCGGTCGAGCTCGAACGGATCATCCGCGTGCGGGTGGAGGAAGGCGCGGCGACGCGCGTCGACCTCGGGCTGCAGTCGATCCGCCTGCTCGACTTGCGCGCCGAGCGCTCGCGGCTCGCCGAAGCGCTCGATCAGACCCGCACCGCGCTGGCGCTGCTGGCGGGCGAGGAGGCCCCGTCGTTCGCCGTGGCGCCGGGCCGGCTGGGCGACTTGGCGCGGCCGGCGCTGGCCCCGCCGCCGCCCGCGGTGCTGCTGGCGGCACGGCCCGACATCGCCGCCGCCGAAGCCCTGATCGCCGCGGCCGAGGGCGACGTGCGCGCGGCCCGGGCGAGCTTCTTTCCGCAACTCTCGGTCGGGCTCGGCGGGGTCGCCGACCTGCTGACCGGCTCGCTCGGCCGCAGCGTCACGCTCGGCTCGGCGCTGCTGGCGCCGATCTTCAGCCGCGGACGGCTCGAGGGCGATTTCGCTTACGCTTCGGCGGTCCAGGTCGAGGCGGTCGAGCGCTATCGCCTGGCAATCCTCGCCGCACTCAAGCAGACCGAGGATGCCCGCAGCGCGATCGACCGCTCGGCCGAGCGGGCGCGGCTGCTCGACGCGGTCGTCGCCGAGGCCGGGACCACCGCGCGGCTGGCCAACTTGCGCTACATCGAGGGCGAGCAGGATCTCGGCAGCGTGCTCGACGCGCAGGACCTGCTGACCGACGCCGAGGACGCCCAGGTGCTGGCGGCGCAGGAGGAATTGTTCGCCCGGATCGCGCTGTATCGGGCCGCGGGCGGATCGCGCGCCGGGACGCTCGCCGCAGCGCCCGACGCGCCACCGCGGCTGTCGTACCGCCCGCTCTAGCGCCCGCCCGCCTTGCCAGCGATCGTAACGATCGTTAGCGAGCAGGAATGGCTGGCGAGAGCTTCGACTACATCGTCGTCGGCGCGGGCAGCTCGGGCTGCGTCGTCGCCGCGCGGCTGAGCGAGGATTCACGGGCCAACGTGCTGCTGCTCGAGGCGGGCGGGCGGGACGACCACCTCTACCTCAGGATGCCGCTCGCCTTCCTCAAGGCGATGCCCGATCCGCGGTTCAACTGGACCTACTGGACCGAGCCCGAGCCGCACCTCGACGGGCGGCGCATGCCGCTGCCGCGCGGGCGGGTGATCGGCGGGTCGGGCTCGATCAACGGCATGTTCGCGATGCGCGGGCACCCCAAGGACTACGACCAGTGGGCGCAGATGGGCGCCGCCGGGTGGTCGTTCGCCGACGTGCTGCCGTACTTCCGCAAGTCCGAGGATTCGTGGCGCGGGGAGAGCGAGTGGCACGGCCAGGGCGGCCCGGTGCACGTGCGGCCGATCGATTCCGCGCACCTGCTCCACGACGAGATGATGGCGACCGCCGAGGCCGCCGGGTTCGCGACCAGCGACGACCTCGCCGGCGAGCGCCCCGAAGGCTTCGCCCGCGGCGAGCAGACTGTCGACCGACAGGGCCGCCGGGTCAGCGCCGCGACCGCCTACCTCAAGCCGGCGATGGGGCGCCGCAACCTCGACGTCCGCTCGGGCGTGCTGGTGCGCAAGCTGGTGTTCGAGGGCAAGCGCTGCGTCGGCGTCGAGATCGACCATGGCGGCCAGCCGAGGGTGCTGCGCGCGCGGTGCGAGGTGATCGTTTCGGGCGGTGCCTACAACTCGCCGCACTTGCTGATGCTCTCGGGCGTCGGTCCGGCCGCCCACTTGCAGGATCATGGCATCTCCGTCGTGCACGACAGCCCCGGCGTCGGCCGCAACCTGCAGGAGCACCCGACCGCCTCGCTCGAATGGAATGCGCGGGAGCCGGTCACTTTCCTCAACCAGCTCCGGTGGGACCGCATCCTGCTTAACACCGCGCGCTGGGCGCTGACCGGCAGGGGGACGATGGCGACGCAGGTCAATTCCTGCAACGTGGTGATCCGCACCGCCGAGCACCTCGAGCGGCCCGACCTGCAGATCATGGTCAACCCGATCCGCTTCGACGCCGCGCCGTGGTTCCCCGGCATCCGCGCGGTGCAGGAGCACGTGTTCTGGGCCGGGGTGGTCCAGCTCCATCCCGAGAGCCGCGGCTGGGTCGAGCTGAAGAGCGCCGACCCGCGCGAGCTCGCCGCGGTGACGCTCAACCTGATGGCCGAGGAAGCCGACCGCGAGCAGATGCGCCGCGCGATCCGGACGGCGCGGCGGATCTACAACACCCCGCCGATGGGCGACCTGCTGGCGAGCGAGCGGATGCCCGGCGAGGCGGTGCAGAGCGATGACGCGCTCGACGCGTTCGTCCGCGCCACCTGCTATTGCGCGCAGCACCCGACCAGCACGTGCGCGATGGGCATGGGGACACGCTCGGTGGTCGATCCGGAATTGCGCGTGATCGGGGTCGAGGGCCTGCGCGTCGCCGACGCCTCGGTGATGCCGACGGTGCCCGGCGGCAATACCAACCTGCCGTGCATCATGATCGGCGAGAAGGCCGCCGACCTGATCAGGGGCCAGGCGCTGCCGCGGGCCGAGCTGGCCGCATGAGCCGGACGCCGCAGGAAGAGGCCAATCTCAACCTGGTGCTCGCGATGTTCGAGGCGGTCCTCGAGCCGATGGACTCGAGCGCGGTCGACCGGTTCATCGCCCCCGGCTACATCCAGCACAACCAGCTCGCCGAGCCCGGCCGCGACGGCCTCAAGCGCTTCCTCGACAGGATCCGGGCCGAGACGCCCGAGGCCGTCCACGACGTCAAGCGCGCCTTCGTGGACGGCGATCACGTGATCGTCCATTACCACGTCCGCCGCTGGCCGGACGATCGCGGGTGGGCGGTGATCGACGTGTTCCGGGTGGAGGACGGGCTGATCGCCGAGCACTGGGACGTGATGCAGGACGTGGTCGAAGGTGGTCCCAATCCGATCGGGCCGTTCTGATGATGACCTTCGCCACCCCTTCATCGTAATGCTGGACTTGTTTCAGGGTTCATCGTGCCGCCGAGCCTGGCGCTTTGCGGCTCACGCCAGCTCGCGGTTAGGCCGGTTCCACGCCGAGGGCACCGGGTGGGTGGCGGGATGGACCCCGAAACGAGTTCAGGGTGACGGAGCGGGATAAAGGAGGGCCTATGCGTTTCCAGGACAAAGTCGTGGTCGTGCTCGGCGGCAACAGCGGGATCGGCCTCGCCAGCGCCCGCGCGTTCGCCGCCGAGGGCGCCGCCGTGCGCATCACCGGGCGCCACCGCAAGACGCTCGATGCGGCGGTGGCCGGCATGCCGGGCGCGCGCGGCTACCGCGCCGACATCGCCGACCTCGCGCAGATGGACGCGGTCTACGCGGCGATCGGCGAGACCGACGGGCGCATCGACGTGCTGTTCGTCAACGCCGGCATCGGCGGCTTCGCCCCGCTGCGGGCGATCACCGAGCACGCTTGGGACCAGGTGCATTCGGTCAACCTCAGGGGTTGCGTGTTCGCGCTGCAGAAGGCGCTGCCGCTGATGAAGCGCGGCGCCGCGGTGGTCGTCACCGGCTCGATCGGCGCGCACGGCGCGCTCGCCGGCAACGGCGCCTATGCCGCCGCCAAGGCCGGGCTGCACATGGCGATGAAGGTCTTCGCCAAGGAGCTGGTCGACGAGGGCATCCGGCTCAACGTGGTCAGCCCCGGACCGATCGACACGCCGCTGCTCTATCGCAATCCCGGCATGAGCGAGGCCGACGTCGCCGCGCTCAAGCAGATGATGGTCGACAACATTCCGATGCACCGCATGGGCGAGGCCGACGAGGTGGCCAAAGCGGTGCTGTTCCTGGCGAGCGACGACGCGGCCTTCATCACCGGCGCCAACTTGTTCGTCGACGGCGGCCTGATAGAGCTGCGCTGATGTGCCGGGCGCGCCAAACCCGTTCGTGTCGAGCGCAGTCGAGACACGTGCGCGCGGCCGCGAGGTATCTCGCCTACGGCCTGCGGCCTTCGCTCGACACGAACGGATAGGGGGCAGCGATGGACTTCAACGACACCACCCCGTTCGCCGGCCCGTTCTCGACGCTCGACAACCCGCGGCTCGAGTTCGTGATGGAAGTGCGGCTGACGTTTCCCGAGGTCTACACGCTGGCCAACGTGCCGAGCGGCGGCAACCGCAGCGCGGTGCTGGTCAGCGGCGGGACTTTCGCGGGACCGCTGCTCAACGGCCGCGCGGTGCCCGGTTCGGGCGGCGACTACGCCTATTTCCGCCCCGACGATGTCGCGGTGTTCGATGCCCGCTACCTGCTCGAGGAGGACGACGGCACGCCGATCCTGCTCACCAACCGCGGCTACCTGTGGGGCCGCACGCCCGACACCATGAGCCGCCTGCGCGAGTGGGCTTTTGCCAATGGCGGACCCGTCCCGGCGGAGGAGTATTACTTGCGCGGCAACCCGACGTTCGAGGTGCCCAGCGGCAAGCACGACTGGCTGACCAAGCACGTCTTCGTCGGCGTCGGCGAGCGCCGCGCGGACGGCAACCTGCTCCGCTACTACGCGCTGGTTTGACGGCGCGCCGGGCCTTGGATTGGGGTCACATAGTTCTCACGTTAGGCCCCGACGCGTCGTTCAGCCTCTTCGGCGCAGATGGTTCTCCGGTCACACGTTATGTTCCGCAGTGGACTTGTGACCTGCGCACGCGGCGGCCCGGGTCCGCCGTCGTCTAGGAACGCCCGGGGTCCAAGCGTCATCGCGGCGGCCTTGCGGCGTTCGGAGGTTCACTCTCCGAGCATCATCCCACCCAGAAGATCTCCGGCTCTGCCGACGCGCCCAACAAGATGATTTCGCCGCTGCCGAGACCGCTCACGGTTCCCTGGTAATGCGTCGAGGCATCGAGTGACCCGTCGCCGTCGACGTCCGCGAACGTCCACGGCGAGAGGATGTTGCTCCGATCGATCTGCAGGATGTCGACCCCCGATTCGAAGTCGGTGATCGTCTTGTCCCCGGTCTCGTAGAAGTTGATCGTAAACGTGTCGCGGCCCGCGCCCCCGGTCAGCGTATCGTTGCCGAAGTCGCCGCTCAGCTGATCGTCGCCGCCGCCGCCGTTCAGCACGTCGTCGCCCCGGCCTCCGAACAGCGAGTCAAAGTTGTCGCCGCCGGTGATGACATCGGCAAACTGCGAGCCGCTGGTCATCACCGCTTCCATGTTGTGGATCTGCTTGACCCCGCCGCGGATGACGGCGGACTGATCGGTGGCAAGGTTGAACACCAGGCCTTCCGTCGCGTTCTCGAGGTTGAAGATCAGCCAGTCGAAGCCGGGGCCGCCGTCGATGTAGTCGTCGCCCAGCGTCGAGGCGACGATCCGGTCGCTGCCGCTGTTGCCCCACAGGTAATCGTTGCCGTCGGTCCCCATCAGGATGTCGTCCCCGCCGTGACCGATGTGCATCGTCACGACTTGCGGGGCGTCGAGCCCGCCGACGGTGATCGTGCCCAGGGCGGCGGTCTCGGTCGAATAGGTCGTGCCGAGCGAATCGACAGCGCCGTCGCCGTCGCCATCGATCGGCGCCCACTCGCCGATCGTGACGCCGTTGAGATAGATGCGGTCCTGCCCGTGGATGAAGTCGGCGATGACGTCGTCGCCGGAATCGGTGAAGTCGAACTGGAAGATGTCGTTGCCGGCGTGCCCGGTCAGGATGTCGTTTCCGGTTCCGCCCTGCACGATGTCGCGGCCCTCTGCGCCGAACAGCCGGTCGTTGCCGGCGCCGCCCCAGACCACGTCGTCGTTCTGTCCGCCGCGCAAGCGGTCGTCGAAGTCGCTGCCGTAGATCTCGGCGCGCTCGACATTGACCAGCGTGACGCCGAGCTGATCGATGAACTGATCCTGGCCGGAGCCGTCGAACTGGAAGAACACGCCCTCCGCGGACTCCGCGAAGTCGATGTACGCGAGGTCGTCCCCGTCGCCGCCGTCGATCCACGCGTCGCCGCCGCCCCACGTGTCGATGCGATCGTCGCCGCTCCCGGCGATGATGACCTTGTCGTCGGGCCCGACGCTCAGATCGGCGCCCCCCGAGCTGCCGTAGACGGGGCTCACCAGCGCCGCGATGTCGAACACGCTGCGCGGGCCGCTCAGCACGACGCCCTCGACGTTGCGCAGCACCAGCGACCAGTCGGAGCTCCGCCCGCCGAGCCCGGTCGAGGTGATGCGCAGCGAGCCGTCCCCCTCGAGCGTGAACTGGAACGCGTTGTAGCCGTCGTCGAGCATGACGATGTCGTGGCCGTCACCGCCGTCGATGACGTCGTGTCCGCCGCTCGCCCACGCCATGTCGTCTCCGGCGCCGAGCGTGATGGTGTCGTCGAAGTCGCTGCCGTCGACCTCGAACTTCTCGATCCCGGCGAGCGTCACCGCCTGGCCGAGCCGCACGATCGGCGAGGCGGCCGAGAAGTCGACGATGATGCCGGATGCCTCGCGCCGGAAATCGAAATAGGCGGTGTCGGTCCCTTCGCCGCCATCGAGGGTGTCGGTGCCCTCGGCCGAGAACAGCCAGTCGTCGCCGTCCCCGGCGAGGACCACGTCATTCGAATAAGTGCCCTGGAAGGACCCGTCGTTGCCGGGGACGTCGACGAACGTGAACGGCCCGTACTCCGAGACCAGCGCGTTGCCGTCGGCGAACTGCAGGCGCTCGATCGACGAGAGGTGCATGACGCCGTCGGGCCCGAGCCCGGTTTCCGGATCGGCCTCGCGCAAGTCGGTGAGGACGAGCAGGTCGCTGCCGTCGGGGTCGGCGGTGAGCGAGTAGTCGGCGCGGGTGCCGGTGAGCCGCAGCAAATCGGTGCCAAGCTCTCCCCACAGGAAGTCAGTGCCGCCGGAAGTGAGGAACAGGTCGTTACCCTCGCTGCCGATCAGCCAGTCAGACCCGGGCTCGCCAATGCGCGCGACCAGTTCTTCCGGCGTCGCATCGATGCCCCAGAAGCGCACGATCTCGACGTTTTGGACCAGGAAGGTGCCCGCGCCGGACAGGTCGGTGAGCCGGATGGTGGTGTCGTCGACGTAGTCGGCGCGGAACTGGTCGCGCTCACCGAGCACGGCGAAAACGTCGGTGCCTTCGCCCCCATCGGCGACTCCGTTACCCGCGGTGTCGCCGATGAAATCGTCGCCGGCGCCGCCGATCAGGGTGTCGTCGCCCTCGTAGCCCTCCAGCGAGTCGCTGCCGTCCCCGCCCTCGAGCCAGTCGTCGCCTTCCTCGCCGACGATGAAATCGTTGCCCGCCCCGCCGACCAGGGTGTCACCCTGCTCACCGCCGATGAGCTCAACGTCCTCGACCGCGGTGAGGGTCAGCGTCTCGCCCGTCGGCATCGCATAAGTGCCGTCGCCGTTGAACGTGAAGGACACGGGCCCGCCCGACTGCCACAGCTCGATGTGGACGAGGTCCGTGCCGTCGCCGCCGTCGATCACGTCGTTCCCGCCGGGCCACCAGTAGATCAGATCGTCGCCGTCCAGCCCGAAGATATAATCGTCGCCGTAAGTGCCTTGCAGCGCGTCGCCATCGACCGTTCCGGTGACGGTAAAGGGTCCGAGATCGGCAAGTCCGAGCGTCTGGTCGGCAAAAGCGAAGGCTTCCACCGACAGCGCGTAGACCTTGCCATCAGGGGCGCCGGTGCGCAGGTCGACGACCATGATCTCGGTACCGCCGGTATCTGCCGCGGCCACCGCGTAGTCCGCGCGCGTACCGCTCAGCCGCAGCGTGTCGGTCCCGGAGCTGCCGATGACGTAGTCGTTCCCGCCGGATGCGGCGAAGACGTCGTCACCGTCGGTCCCTTCCAGCCAGTCGTCGCCCGGCGTGCCGGTGATCGGCAGCCGCAGCAGCGCCGCGATGTTCGTCACGGACTCCAGCGTCGCGTAGCTCAACAGGCCTTCGAAGTTGCGGAAGGTCAGCACGTCGCCGTCGGCCGCCGTCGCGGTGTAAGTGGTCGGGTCGACTTGCGCGAACACCAGGTCCTCGAACGCGGCGTCCAGGTGGATCCAGTCGATTCCCTCGCCGCCGTCGTAGACGTCGTTGCCGCCGCGATACTGAAAGATGTCCTGGCCGTCTCCGCCGCTGAGCGTGTCGTCGAAGACGCTGTCGCGAAACTGCACTTGCTCGAAGTTGGCGATCGTCTTGGTTCCCGAGGTGAGCTCGAGAACCTGGGTGCCAGTGAAGGCGATCGTCGCGCCGGCGGATTCCAGCCCGAGGTCGATCACCACCCGGTCGTAGTCCCCGCCGCGGCCGTCGGCGAAGTCGGTACCGGTGCCTCGCAGCTCAACCGCGTCGTTCTCGGTCGCATGGCCGATCAGGATGTCGTCGGCGTAAGTGCCGTGGAGGAAGGTATTCCCCGTTCCTTCGACGGTGAACGGCCCCAGCTCCTGGATCGTCGCGGCGCCATCGGTGAACAGCACGCGCTCGATCGCATCGAGCTCGGTCTCCCCATCAGGCCCCACCGCGTAGATGAAGCCGTTGCGCGATTCGAAGGTGAACGCGTCGCGCGGACCGCCCAGCACGACCGTGTCGCTGCCGTCGCCGCCGTTGATGGCGAGATAGCCGCTCGAGCGCCCGTCGAAGACTTCGTCAGCAGCGCTGCCCTCGATCCATTCGTCGCCGTCGGTGTCGCGGATCGCAGCGGCCAGGGCTTGGCCGTGCGCCACTTCGGCGAAGCTCCCGGCGTCCTCGATCAGCGCATTGGCCGCGGCGACCGAGCTCACCGCAGCGGCGTAGTCGGCGTCGGGCAGCGCGGCGGCGAAGATCGACGACAGTACAGCAGTGTCCGCGAGCGCGACCGGATCCCCTGCCGTGAGCGCGCCGGCGAGCGCATCGAGCACGGCCGCCTCCGCCGCCGGAGCGTCGGCTCCGCCCAGCTCTCGGGCGGCCAGGAGCAGCGTCACGACGCTGCCCGCGGCCTTCTGCGCGGCGAGCGCATCGGGATCCCCGGCTTCTGCGGCCAGCATGTCGTAGCTCAGGAGATCGACGTCCGGCAGGCCGAGCGCGCTTTTGATCGCGGCTTCGGCGGCCCCGGCATCGATCCCGTTCGCCGGATCGATCATCGCGGCGATCAGGGTGGTCAGCGGATTGATCGCGCTCGCCCCCACGGGCGCCGCCAGCGTCAGGGTGTTGGCAAGACCCGTGTCGATGTTCGTCCCGCCGAATGCGAGCAGCTGGCCGACCTGGGCGGTGTCGAGGAAAAAGTCGCCGTTGGCGTCGGTCGTGGTGCTGTCCTCGTCGTCGTCGAGCATCCCGTCGCCGTCGACATCGACGAACACCGTCGCATCGGCGACGTAGCCGTCGGAAACGAAGCCGGTGATGCCGTCGGCTTCGCCCATGATCTCGACCGTGACGGTCGCATAGGTCACCGCGCCGTTCGCCAGCCGAATGCTATAGGTGAACGTGTCGGTGGCGAGCTCGCCGGCGGCAAGATGGTCCCATGCGGCGCTGGCATCGTACACGACCTTGCCGTCCTGGAACCAGACGCTCGCGCCGCTCAGCAGCTGCACCGCGGTGAGCGGCGACGTGTGGAGCGCACGATCGACCTGGTCCAGCGACCACAGGCTTGCCGCGTTCTGCGCCAGGTCGTTCGCCAGCACGTCGATCCACAGCAGCCCGTTCTCGAGCCCGCTGGCATTGTCGTCGTTCGCTTGGGGAAGTAGTTTGACGGTGACGGTCTTGGACTTGCTGGCTTCAGGCACAGTTTCCCCCTGGCGCGAGTCGCGCGGTGTAGGTTCGGTTTGCACGAATCCCCCCCGTGGGAACTCACGTCGCGCTAGTATCCATTAGACCATGCCGGCGTCGAGTCTCTCGGAAGTGGGGCGAGCAATGGTGGGACAGTTTCGATGATGAGCAGCCCGGCTCGCCAAGTCTGTCGATCGATCTGTCCGTCTCGCCCGGTCGCTCCGGTTCACGGCTGCCCGGCTGAATGTCCGCCTACCGCCCAAAGCGGACACCGGGCTATTCGCCGGCGATGTCGTAATCCCGCCGCGGCTGGTAGGTCGCCTTGTAGCGCTCGGGCAGGCCGCTGTCGGCGATCACCACGCGCTTCTGGATGCGCCACGCGCCGTCCTGCTTGACCAGCCGGTCGTACTCGCGGCCCTGCTCCCACAGCACCGGGCGGCCGTCGATGGTCTGGTTCATCACCCCGGTCCACATGAACTCGGCGGTCGCGGTGTCGCCGTTCACGTCGATCACCGGGTTGCTGATCATCATGTGGAAGGTGCCTTGCGCCGCCGGGGCCTCCGCGTCGTCGCCGGTGTCGGTGTAGAACGCCTCGATCGCCTCGCGGCCGGTCGAGACGATGCCGTTGACGTCGAACACCGCGTCCTCGGTGTAGAACGCGCCGAAGTCCTCGGCCGCGTCCGGCTTGCCGAAGTTGCCGTAGTAGCGCGTGACCATGTCCTCGATGGCGATGCGGTCCGCCAGCGCGCCGTCGCCCGCCGCGGCGCCCTCGGCCGCCAGGCCGGGCACATGCGGCCCCGCCAGCGCGCCGAGCGCGATCCCACCCACCGCCGCCGCCGCGGCCAACCAGTTGCGCACCATGTCCATCCTCCCGTTGCCGGCCCGGAGAGTGCCGCCGCCCAAGGCCGTGCGCAAGCGTGGATGGGCGCGCCCCGGCGGCTGGACGCGGCGAACGGAGATGGTTAGCTTTTCCTTGCGGACGGGCATGACCGGGCCGCCTCGACAAAAACGATAACGTTTGGGGGAGTTGTCACATGCCTGCACTGTTTGCGCTCGCCACCTCGGTCGGCTTGCTCGCCGTCCTCGACACCTGGCTCTACATCGGGCCGCTCAACTCGACGATCCTCGCCGGCCTGATCTGGGTCTCGTTCATCGCCTGGGGCTGCCACTTCCACTCGGGCGGCGGCATCAAGGGCTCGACCACCGCGGTGGTGTGCATGATCTGGGGCGCGCTCGTCGGCCTCGCCGCGGTGCTGCTGGCGACCGGTCCGCTCGGCTCGCTCGACGCGCCGATCGCGTTCGGCATCGCCGTCGGCCTCGGCGCGGCGCTGATCTGCCTGTCGAGCAAGATCCCGCTGCTGGCGACGATCCCGGCCAGCGTCTACGGCTTCGCCTCGATCGCCGGCGCGCTGCCGCTCTACGACGGCGACCCGACCGAGGCGATCGTGCCGGTCGCCCTGTCGGTGATCATCGGCGCGGTGTTCGGCTACGTCTCCGAGATGCTCGCCAACGCGCTGACCAGGAAGGCCCCGGCCGACGCGGCCTGACGGTCAACCCGCTGCCGCCTGGCCGTCGCCGGCGACGGCCAGGCGCAGCATCTCGATCTCCTTGCGCAGCGCCGCCAGCTCGGCGGCGCCGGCCACCGGGCCGTCGGCCTTTTCGGCATCGCGCCCGATGAAGAAGCTGGCGAACGTCGCGGTCAGATAGCCGAGCACCGCCAGCCCGTAGAGCGACAGCAGGAAGGCGAGGATGCGCCCTTCGCTGGTCACCGGCCAGAACTGGCTGCCGATCGTGGTCAACAGCATGCCGGTCCACCACAGCGCGTCCCAGTAGCTGGCGAAGCCGCCGCGGACCTCGGCGGCCGGCTCGAAGCTCAGCATTCCGGCGGCGCCGAGCGCCATCACGAGCAGCGTCAGGCCGCCGACATAGCCGAACTGGCGGCGGCGCAGCGTCACCCTCAGCGCGTTCATGCTGCGGTTGGCGGTGCCGACTATCTTGACGAGGCGCAGCCCGCGCAACGCGCCGGCGGCCCGGAACACGGCGAAGGCCCGGAGCAGGCGGAAAGCCGGGACAACCAGCGCGATGACCGTCAGCCAGTTGCGCTTGAGGAACGGGCGCTTCTCGGGGGCCAGCGCAAAGCGCACGACGAACTCGACGATGAACGCGACCCAGATCGCCGTGCCGATGGTCGACAGCAGCGTGTCGGCCCCCGCGGTGAGCTCGATCACGACGAGCGCCAGCCATACGAGGCTCAACAGCAGCATCGGCGTGCGCAGCCACGCGTCGAGTTGCCTCAAGGTGCGCCAGCGTTCGATCCGGCCGGTCATCGCTCGCTCCTCGTGCTGCCCAGGGGACAGCGAGGAGACGCCTCAGCCGGTCGCGGGTTTCCCGCCCGGGGCCGGCAACGCGGCCGCGGCTACCGCTGGCCGCCCGGCCCCGGCTCCGCCGGCGTCGGCTTCTCGCCCTGCTCGGCCCACTGCTCCTCGCGCAGATGCTGGAAGCGCGGGGAAGTCGCGGTGATGTAGCCGCGAATCTGCACGTTGCCTTCGTGGCAGGCGTATTCGTAGAACTCGTAGTTCGGGTTGCGCCGCCACGGCATGTCGATCTTGTACGGCGCGGTCAGCATCACCGGATCCTCGATCCATGCTTCGTAGCGGATCTGGTCGGGGCCGGTCGGGGTCAGCCGCTCGGTCAGCTTCATCTGCGCGCTGTTGGGCGAGGCGCCGTTGCTCATGCCCGGGGTGAAGTTGGTCGTCTCGATGACTAGCGTGTCGCCGTCCCAGTGGCCGCGCGAGAAGCCGAGGTACTGCTGCACTTCGGGCGGCGGCGCCGCGCGCCCGTCGAGATAGACGAAGCGCGTCTCGTGGACCATCTCGATCGGGATCACCACCAGCCCGGGGCTCTGCATGATGCGGATGCCCATGTTGTAGGCGCCGGGCATCAGCGAGCCGGGCAGGCCGCGCGTCAGGCAGCGGTCCCAGATGCCGAAATCGCCGAGCGAATCGAACACCTCGGTGTTCCACGAGGTCTTGACCGCGGCCTGGGCGCGGCGGCCTTCCTCGGTCAGCGCCGGCACGCGGCCGTTGGCCGGCTGGACGATCAGCGAGGTCTGCCACAGCGGCCGGCCGCGCTCGGTCCAGTGGCCCATGCCGAGGATGCCGACCTTGTCCTGCTTGTCGATCAGCGTGGCGCCTTCCTCGGCCGCGGCGAAGCGCTGCTGGTATTCCTCCTCGGTCCACTCGCGGCGGTCGCCGAGCTCGGCCGACCGCTCGCGCGGGGTGCCGGCGAGGTAGTCGACCGGCCACATGCCGCGCAGATCCGGGTCGCCCCACGCGGTGCGCGGCACCTGCCACCCGGCGGGTGGCGCGGGATAGTCCTTGGCGGACGGAACCGGGTCCTTGGCGAGCGCCGGCGCGGCGAACAGCAAGGGCGCCGCAAGCGCAACGGCAATGCGCGAGAACTTCATGACACTCTCCCCGTATTTTGAACGGAGTATGCTACCTCCGCCGGCTCGCGTCCAGCTTGGCCCGGCTGACCCAGCAGCCGTGGACCTGGCTGCGCAGCGCGAGACCGGTCCGGACGCGCGCGATGGGGCCTTGCTCGACCGCGTCGGCCTCGACGATCCACAGCTCGGACGAATAGTCATGCGGCGCCGATTGGCCCGGGGGCCCGTTGGGGACGTCAACCACCATCATCAGCCAGCCGCCGTGCGCGGGGTCCTGCGCGGGCACATGAACCGGCTCGCTGATCGCCGCCCCCGGCGGGACGCCCATCACGCCGAGGCGCCCGTTGCCGGGCTCGATGCGCATCAGCGCGTTGAAGTTGACGCCCACCGGCCCGCCCGGCATCGGCGGCCCGCCGTGCGGGTTCATGCTCAGGTACCAGGCGCGATTGTAGGGCCGGCCCTGGTCGGCGTCGGCGAGGCGCGGCAAGTCGCCCGGAGGGCCGAGCGGGCGCTCCTCGATCGTCGGTTCGGCCTTGCTCATGTCGATCGTCCAGCGGGTCAGCGCCCCCTGCAGGCTCTGCTGGTCGCGGTGGATGCCGCCCGCCTCGCGCATGAACGGGAAGGCGTTGGTGTCGGTCAGGCACAAGTCGATGTGGACCAGGTCGCCGTCGTCGTAGGCGTTGACCTCGTGGAACGCCGAGATGCCGGCCGGGCCCTTGATCCAACGCATCTCGTCGACCGAGCCGTAGCGCGGCATGATCGCCAGCCAGCTTTCGAGCTCCTGCTGGTGCGCCCAGTGGTGGCCGCCCGCCTTGAGCCGGTCGAGGTCGGCGGTGGTCGGGAAGATCGGCCAGATCGCGTATTTCTGCGTGATCACGAAGTCGTGGATCGTCGCGCAGTACGGCTGCCGGAACCACTGCTCGGAGACGAGGTTGCCGTCGGCGTCGGCGATGCCGTAAGCGATGTCGAGGCTGCACAGACCGCCCGCCTCGTAGCCGAAGAAGAACAGCTCGCCGGTGACCGGGTCGAGGCGCGGGTGGGCGGTGAAGGTCTCGCTCCTGAGCGCGCCGTACCAGTCCCACTTGCCCCGCGTGGCGAGGGTATGCGGGTCGATCTCGTAGGCGCGGCCGTCCTCCTTGGTCATGAACAGCCGGCCGGCGTGCCACACCGGCGTGGTGTTGGCGACGGTGCGGTCGAAGCCGGCGACCGAGGGATCGTCGGTGAACGGGTTGCGGTAGCGGCCGAACAGCGCGCGGCGGGCCTTCTTCTCGGCGAGGTAGCGCTCAGTCTCGACGTAGCGGATGTCGTAGTCGACCGCCCCGTTTTCGAAGTTGAAGCGCGCGATCATCCCGTCGGCGTTGAGCGCGATGTCGTCGTCGAACATCGGCGCGTGGGCGTTGTCGGGCACCGCGCGGAAGAACGCGCCGTCGATCTCGGCCGGGATCTCGCCCTCGACCGCGAGGTTGCGGACCGACAGCTCGACGCGCCGCGGGGTGTTGCTGCCGATGAAGTGGATGGTCTGCGGAAAGGCGGTCATGGCATCCTCTGATTCTGTGGCTAAACGCTAACGACTGTTATAATCGAAGCCAAGCAGGCGCCGGTTTGCGCGCGCTCAATCGAGGGGGTGGCCGAGTGCTCAAGCGCACCGGAAACGACAACGCCAGCGGCGACAAGGCGGCGATGCTGCACCAGCTGCTGAAGCTGACCAACCGGCTGATGGCGCCGTTCTCGACCCACCTCGCGCACCGCTACAAGATCAGCCTCAACGAGTTCCGCCTGCTGATGACGATCGGCGCGCTCGGCCGCACCGCCAGCCACGAGCTCGCCGAGCTGACCGGGGTCAACGTGATGAGCGTCAGCCGCGCCGTGGCGACGCTCGAGCGGCACGGGCGGATCGAGGTCCAGCCCGACCCGGGCAACCGCCGCCGCAAGTGGCTCAGCCTGACCGACGAGGGCCGGCGGCTCTACGCAATCATGCGGCCGCAGAGCGAGCGGGTCGCCGACTACCTGTTCTCCGACCTGACGGACGACGAGACCGCCCAGCTCGGCTCGATCCTGACGCGGCTGATCGCCACGCTCGAGGCGAGCGACGAGGCCGGCCGCTCGCTGTTCCTCGAGCGGACGAAGCCGGACTCCGGGCCGTGACCGAGGACGAGCGCCGCGCGATCGAGGCCGACTGCGAGCGGCTGATCAAGCGCTACGTCAACCTGAACGATGCGCAGGACTGGCCGGCGGTGGCCGCGCTCTACACCGAGGACGCCGTGTTCCGGCGGCCGAGCGGCGGCGAGCCGATCGTCGGGCGCGAGGCGATCCTCGCCGGCTTCCGCGCCCGTCCGCCGCGCGTGCAGCGGCACCTGATCGCCAACGTGGTGGTCGAGGTCGAGGATGCCGACCATGCGCGGGCGTTCTGCGCGATCCTGCTCTACCAGGGCGACCCGGCGCCAGCGGGCGAGCTGCCGGCGATGAGCGCCAACTCGCCGCTGGTCGGCACCTTCACCGACCGGTTGCTGCGCACCGCCGACGGCTGGCGCTTCGCCGAGCGCGTCGGCGGGCTCGACTTCAGGCCGTGAGGCACGCCGTCGCGCGATTGCTTGCAGAGGCCCGACCGCCTTTATAAAAACCTGGGTGCGGGTCGCGAGTCGTCTTCCTGGGGGGGTCGATGGACTTGAAATTCCTTCTGGGCGCAGCCTTGCTGGTCGCTGCCCCGGCCGCCGAAGCGCACCACTCGCGCGCGATGTTCAACGTGCAGGCCCCGGTCGAGTTGACCGGAACCGTGCGCGAGTTCCAGTTCACCAACCCCCATTGCTACATCCAGCTGACGGTCGCCGGGCGCACCGGGCAGGCCGAGGAATGGAGCGTGGAAATGGGCCCGCCGCACTCGCTGCGGGAGCGCGGCTGGGGCAAGAATACCCTGAAGCCCGGCGACAGGATCACGCTGACGATTGCGCCGCTTCGCAACGGCAACAGGGGCGGCGAACTCCATACGCTGAGGAGCATCAACGGGCGACCGGTGGAGCAGCGCTCGTGACGCGGCTCGCCGGCCTGGCGATCCCGGCGGCCCTGCTCTGGTCCACGGCGGCCGCGGGCCAAGCGGAAGCCCCGCGCTGTCAACCCGACCTGGCCCGAGTGGCCGCGTGGGAAGGCGTGTGGATGGCCGAGGGCGTCCAGGCGGGTCTCAATGGCCGGGATATCCCTGGCGCTCCGCCGATTTTCCTCGGGCTCAAGCTGCTCGGAATCCACGCCCCCTGGAACGAGGCCGGCTGGGAGCGGCTGCAGGAAGGCATGGGCCGTGTTGCCGGCAACACCGGCGGTCATGGCTTCAGCTTTCCGCTGGTCATGAGCGCACCATCGCCGTTCACCATCGTCGTGTCGCCGACGAAGACCGTCGTGATCGGCGAATACCGTGAGGTCCGCTACATCTTCACCGACGGGCGGCCCCATTTGCCCGAGGACGAACGGTGGCCGACGCTGTGGGGGGATTCGATCGGCTGCTGGGAGGGTGACACCCTGGTCATCGACACCGTCAGCGTGGAGTATTCGCCCGATTACTCTACCGACGGGCCGCCGCTGTCCGAGAACGCCCACTTCATCGAGCGCCTGCACATGACCGGGCCGGATCGGCTGGAGTCGGACATCACGATCACCGACCCCGAGACGCTCGAGCGGCCGTGGGTCGTCCACATGGTCTACCTGCGTCACCCGGTGATCGACCGGCTGGTGCACGAAGGCGACGTGTCGCTCAACAACAGGATCGTCCTCGAGAACGGCCTGCCGACCATCGCCGCTCTCGACGAGGTCGCGCCGGTCGTGCCGCTCCCGCCGTCCCTAAAGCTGGCGGCCGCGGAACTCGACCGCGTGGCCGGAAAATATGCGCTCGAGCACGCGCCGATCGAGTTCACGTTCGAGCGGCGCGGCGAGCGGCTGTTCATGCGGGTCGATCCGCCCCAGCCGTTTTTCATGCCCGTCAGAGCGGCGGATCCGCTCAACTATGTGTCGGTCACTCCGATCGGCAACGGCACTTTCCGGTTCGAGCTCGACGATGCCGGAAACGTCACCGGATTCAGAGGCACTTCGCCTGAGGGATTGCCGATGACGGCGCGGCGCAAGAGCGAGCAAGTCGCCGGCGTGAACTAGGCCGTGGCTTCCTGCCGGCGGAGCACCGCGAGCGCAACGGGGATGGCGAGGCCGATCAACGCGGCGATCCCGGCCGGCAGCGCGGCGGAAGCGAGGAACATCTGCGGCGCGACGTCGACGTCGAGCATCGCCTGGCCGAGCGGCGGCCCGGCGAAAGCGCCGAGCCGCGCGACCATCACCCCCATGCCAACCGCCGAGGACAGCAGCCGCGGCGGGAACAGGTAGGCGCACAGCGCGGGCAGGGCCATGCTGGCGGCCGAGGCGCCGCCGACCCCGACCATCAGCAATGCGATCCAGCCAGCGCCGGGCGCGATCGCGCCGATCGCAGCGAAGCAGGCGGCCATCAGCGCGAACAGGCCGATCATCGTCGCGCCCGGCCGCCAGCGGTCGATGAGCACGCTGGCCACGACGCCGATCGCCAGCCCGGCGAGCTGCACCACCCCCGCGATCCGCGCCGCGTCGTCGAGCGAGAAGCCGGCCCTCGGCAGCACGGTCGGCAGCCACGAGTTGAGCAGGTAGAGGTTCATCGCGTTCAACGAGAGCAGCGTCGCGACCACCGCGAACGGCACCCGCCACGGCGCGCGGAACAGCTCGAGCTGGGGCAGGCGCGATGCCCGCGGGGCTCGTTCGGAGCGCGCGGCTTCGCCGGGCAGGACCGGCCACAGCACCACCCCGAGCAGCGCGGCGAACAGGCCCGGGACGACGAACAGCGCCTGCCAGCCGCCGATCGCGACCACCTCGGGCGCGAACAGCCCGGCCGCCGCCAGCCCGAGCGGGATTCCCGCGGAGACCAGCGCCATCACGGTCGCGCGAATGCGCTCCGGCGCGAGCTCGGCGGACAGCGCGCTGCAGTTGGGCAGGCAGGCGCCGAAGGCCATCCCGGTGAGCAGGCGCCAGGCGAGGAATTGCGGGAGGGTGGTGGCGAGCGTGGTGGCGAGCGTCAGCGCCGCCACGGCGATGCAGCCGAACACGATCAGCGGCCGCCGGCCGATTCGGTCGCCGAACGGAGCCAGCACCGCGCCACCGAGGCCGATCCCGACCAGCATCGCGGTGTAGACCCAGCCGAACTGCGCCGGATCGAGGCCGAGCGGCTCCAGTCGCGGCGCCGCGAGCGACATCGCCATGAGGTCGTAGCCCTCCATGACGAACACCAGCGCGATGAGGACGAGCGAGGCCGTGCGGCGGACGGGGTTCATCGACTCCTTACCCGCAAGCGGGCGGACGATGGGCCGTACCTGGTTCATGCACGCCACTCACCCGCGGCCGGCGCCCCTTCGCGTGTCGCCAAGTCGCTCTCCCTTGCTTGACTTGGCCCGGCGCTAGCCCAAAAGTAACGACCGTTAAAGTCGCGGGACTCGGCGACGGGAGAGACGTTTGAATCCGGCAGGCAAGGTCGCGGTCGTCACCGGCGGCAATTCGGGGCTCGGCGCGGCGACCGCGCAAGCGCTGCTCGCGGCAGGCGCCGAGGTCGTCACCCTCGACCTCGCCGGCACGCCGCCCGCGGGCGCGCGCTGCGTCCATGGCGACGTGGCCGACCCGCAGTCGGTCGCCGACGCGCTGCAGGCGGTCGACGGGCCGGTGCACATCCTCGTCAACTGCGCCGGCATCGGCGGCCTCGGGCCGATCGCCACGGCCGACGGGCCGGGCGACGTGGCGGCGATCCGCAAGGTGATCGACGTCAACCTGCTCGGGGCCATCAACGTCACCGCCCACTTCGCCCACCGGATGATCGCCAACGCGCCGTCGGGCGAGGACGGCGAGCGCGGGGTGATCGTCAACGCCTGCTCGATCGCCAGCTTCGGCGGGCAGGCGTCGATGACGGCCTACACCGCCTCCAAGGCGGCGCTCGCCTCGCTGATCCTGGTGTGGTGCCGCGATCTTGCGAGCCATGCCATCCGCGTGATGGGCATCGCGCCGGGCTTCATGACCACGCCGATGGTCAGCAGCGTGCCGCGCGCGATCGTCGACGAGCTGCTGCAGGACGCGCAGTTCCCGCGCCGCGAAGGGCGCCCCGAGGAGTTTGCCCGGCTGGCGATGTTCATCATCGAGAACCCGCTCCTGAACGGCGACGTGATCCGGCTCGACGCCGCCACCCGGCCGCCGGCGCGCACCGGGTTCGGCGGGCAGAAGGCCTAGCCGATGGCCGCGCCGCTCCCGCCCGACTTCACCGCCGCCAAGCTCGACCAGGCGCGGCGGGAGTTCGAGGCCGCGCTCGGCGCCGGCAAGGTGTTCTTCGAGGACCTCGACCGCAGCGGCTACCAGGACAAGTTCGCGATCCAGGACGCCGCGCACCTGCCGGCGGGCGCGATCGGGCCGACCTCGGTCGAGGAAGTCCAGGCGGCGCTCAGGATCGCCAACCAGCTCCGCCTGCCGGTCTGGCCGATCAGCCGCGGCAAGAACCTGGGCTACGGCGGCAGTGCCCCGCTGCTTTCGGGCAGCGTGGTGATGGACCTGTCGGGCATGAAGAAGATCGTGTTCGACGAGGAATTCGGCACCGTGCTGCTCGAGCCCGGCGTCGGGTTCTACGACCTCTACGACTTCATCCAGGCCAACCAGCTGCCCTACTGGCTGTCGACCCCCGGCAACTCGTGGGGCAGCGTGATCGGCAACGCGCTCGACCGCGGGGTCGGCTACACGCCGTACGGCGAGAACACCAAGAACCTGTGCGGGCTCGAGGTCGTGCTGCCGACCGGCGAGGTCGTTCGCACCGGCATGGGCGCGTTCAGCGGCGCGCCGACCTGGGGGCATTACCCGTTCGGCTTCGGGCCCGGCTGGGACCAGATGTTCGTGCAGTCGAACTTCGGCGTCGTGACCAAGGCCAACATGTGGCTGATGCCCGAGCCCGAGAGCCTGATGGGGATGGACGTCGAGTTCGACCGCCCCGAGGACCTCAAGCCGCTGGTCGACACGATCGGGCCGCTCAGGCGCGAGCGCGTGCTGCAGCAGAGCCCCAGCGTCGGCAACTGGCTGCGCGCCGCGGCGGTGGCGACCACGCGCGGCGAATGGACCGACAAGCCCGGCGCGCTCGACGATGCCGTGATCGATGCGATCCGCAAGCGTTTCGGGCTCGGCTGGTGGGGGGTCTCGCTGCGTCTGTACGGGCGCGAGGAGGTCAACAAGGCCGCCTACGCGGTGCTCGAGCAGGCGATGAACGCGCTTCAGCCGCTCAGCATGCGCCCGACAACGTGGCGCAAGGGGCAGCCGATGGAATATTCGGGCTGGACCGGCACGCCGATCACCTTCCCGATGCAGAACGCCAACTGGTACGGCGGGCGCGGCGGGCACATCGGTTTCTCGCCGATCATCCCGCAAAGCGGCAGCGCGGCGCTGGCGCAGTTCCAGCGGACTTACGCCCGCTACAAGGAATACGGGATGGACTACCAGGGCAGCTTCGCCTTCGGCGAGCGGCACCTCGTCAACGTCAACGCGATGCTGTTCAACAAGGACGACCCGGCGATGATGGCGCGGATCGACCCGTTCTTCCGCCAGCTCGTCGCCGATGCGAAGGCCGAAGGGTACGGCGAGTACCGCACCCACCTCGACTACATGGACCTGGTGGCGGACAGCTACGACTGGAACGGCGGCGCGCTCGGCAAGCTCAACCAGACGGTCAAGGACGCGCTCGACCCGAACGGCATCCTCGCCCCGGGGAAAAACGGGATCTGGCCGAAGGGGCAGGGAGGCCGGGCATGAGGCTGCGACGTTTGAACCTAAATCATCTACTCTCGATCTACTTTTTCCTGTTGGCTTCGTTTCTTTACTACGGCTTTGCGGCAGGTGTGATTCGCAGTGAACTATTGCAGTTCCTCGTCTATTTGGCCCTCGTGGGGATTCCGTTTGGATTGCTCATCGACGGCGTGTCGAGGCCGAGGTCCGGCGCAAATGAGTCTTAGAGGCAAGTATTCCCTAGTGGTCTTGCTGCTGGCGAGCGGAGCCGCCATCGCCCAGGGCCCGCCGCCGGCGCCGAAGCCGGAAACCCGCGCCAGCCGCCCAAATGCGAGCGCTGGCGAGGCGCTCTACCTCGAGCATTGCGCGAGCTGCCACGCGGCCAACGGCATGGGCACCGGCCTGCTCGCCCGCCGCGTCCAGCCGGCGCTGCTCGAGGCGCGCGACAGCCTGCCCGCGCCCTACGTCATCGTCGCCGCGCGCCAGGGCGTCGGCAACATGCCGGCGATCCCGCGCGGCGAGGTCAGCGACGACGCGCTGCGCCAGATCGCCGAATACCTCGCCGCGGGACCGCATCCGGCCGCGACCGGGGCGGCGCGATGAAGGCGACCCGGCGCGGCGTGCTGGCGGGCGCGCTGACGGCGCCCGCGCTCGCGGGCCTGCCGACGACGGCCTCGGCACGCTCCGGCGATGCCGTGCTGCTGCACGACCCCTCGCTGGTCGCCGGGCGCCGCTTCGCCGAAGCCTGCGGCAGCGAGGCGCTGCCGATCGAAGGCGACCGCGTCCGCCTCGCCCGCGCGGTGTTCGCGCGGCGCCCGGCGTTCGTGGTCGGCGTCAGCCGCCCGGCCGACGCCCTGCTGATCGAGGACGTCGCGCGCGAAGCCGGCTACGCGCCGGCCGACGACGGCCGCGTGCGCGACATGACCGCCGCCACCCAGCCGCTCGACTGCGGGCTGGTGCTGGGGTGGGTGCTGGTGCGCCGGGTCTGAGCCCTCCTTCGTCATCCCCGCGAAGGCGGGAACCCGGTAGGCCCGGCGCCATAGGAATGCCTGGGTTCCCGCGTTCGCGGGAAATGACGCACTAGTGGGCAAGCCGCGCCTTGATCGAGCGGCTGATCTTGTCCAGCCGCGCGGTGCGGCCCGCCGGAGTCTTCGCCTCCAGGTAGTGCTCGATCGCCTTGCGCTTGTGGTTGGGAATGAGCGCTTCGAAAGCGCGGGCGAACTCGGGATCGCTCTCCAACCGCGCCGCCATTTCATCCGGCATGGTCATGTTGGCGAGGCGCAGCTCGACCTCGACTGTATCGCCGGGCTTCAGGCCCGCCGCTTCGAGGTATGGCTTGACGATCTCGACGAACCAGTCGGCGCTGCCGTTGCCCCAGTCCTTGATCGTGCGGCGGCCGAAGGCGTGGCCGTTGAGCGAGCCCTCGACCGACCGCCAGTCATTCAACCCCCACGGCGCCACGACCTCGCCCGGAATGCGGATGAACACCGGCAGGCCTGGGTCCTTGCGCTGCAGCTCGGCGCGGAAGCGGAGCGTGCTCATCGCTTGATGATCAGCGACTCCGGCCGTTTCCTTGCCACCCATTCGCCGCGGCCGGGGAAGTTCCTGAGCACCTCGCCGTCCCACAGCCGCACCGTGCGGCGGCGGAAGCGCCAGCGGCCGTCGGCGCCCTTGACCGCGTGGTCGTCGTACCAGCCGGTGAAGCGCAGCAGGTAGGGCGGCTCGCCTTCGCATTCGGTGACGAAAGCGAAGCTTCTCATCCTGACGCTGCCGTCGGCCTGCGGCTCGTGCTGGGTCTGCGTCACGTGATGCTGGCGGCCGGCGAAGCCGGGGGCGTTGGCGTAGTGCGCCATCAGCCCGCGGATGCCGGCGTGGCCTTGCCACACGTCGGGGTCCTCGAACACCTCCTCGCTCATCACGCAGTCTTCGGTGAAGCAGGCGACGAGGCCTTCGGCGTCGCCGGTGTCGAGCGCCCAGGAATAGTCGGCGATCAGGTCCTGCAGGCCGAGCCGGTCTTCGATCGAAAGCATGGTCTCTCCCTCGTTGCCTCAACCGTAACACTCGTTATGATTGCGCGAAAGGGAGAGTCCGTTGGGCAAGATCATCGTCACCGGCGCGTCCGGCCAGTTCGGCAGCGCGGCGGCCCGGCTGTTGCTGGAGCAGGTCCCGGCCGAGGACCTCGTGCTGCTGTCGCGCACGCCCGAAAAGCTGGCCGAGTTCGCCGGCACGGGCGCGCACGTCCGGCGGGCGGACTTCGACGAACCCTCGACGCTGCCGGAGGCGATGGCAGGCGGCGACAGGATGCTGCTGATTTCGACCGCGCGCGTCGGCACCCGCGTCGGCCAGCACAGAAACGCGGTCGAGGCGGCGGTGCGGGCGGGGGTCAGCCACGTGGTCTACACCTCGGTGATCGCCGCCGACGAGCCGGCCAATCCGGCGATCGTCAAGGACGACCACCGCGCCACCGAGGTGATCATCGAGCGCTCGGGCGCGGCGTGGACGTTCCTGCGCGACAGCCAGTATGCCGAGGCGATCGCGCTCGCCATGGCGATCCCGGCGCTGCAGATGGGCGTCAAGCCCGACAACTGCGGCGACGGCAAAGTCGGCTTCGTCAGCCGCGACGATTGCGTCGCCACCGCCGTCGGCGTGCTGACGCAGGACGGCCACGGGCGCATGGCCTACACCCTGACCGGGCCCGAGGCGCTGAGCATTCCCGAGGCGCTGGCGCTGGTCGCCGAAATGGCCTGCAAGCCGATCGAGGTGCAGCCGGTCAGCGACGCGGCGATGTACCACTATTTCGATTCGCTCGGCGTGCCGCGCCATGCCAGCGACATCGTGCCCGACGGGCCGATCCCGTGGTCGAGCGACGACATGGTCACCTTCGGCCAGTCGATCCGCGAGGGCTATTTCGACCGCGTCACCGATTGCGTCGAGCGGATCACCGGGCGCCCGCCGCGCTCGCTGCGCAGCGTGTTCGAGCAGTACCGGGGCGCGTGGCCGCAATGAGGCCGTGGCTCGCGCTCGCAATGCCGCTCCTGCTCGCGCTCGCCGCCTGCACCGACGCGACCATTCCGCAAGTCGACACCTCGGTGATCGGCGCCGGGGACGACTGGGACAACCCCGGCGGCGACTGGGCCGGCAGCCATTTCAGCCGCCTGACCGACATCACGCCCGAGAACGTCGGCGAGCTCGGCCTCGCCTGGGAATACGACCTCGGCACCGCGCGGGTGCAGGAGGCGACGCCGGTGGTCATCGACGGCGTGATGTACACCTCGGGCAACCTCGGCCGGGTCTATGCGCTGAACGCGGCGACCGGCGAGGAGCTGTGGACCTTCACCCCCGAGGTCGACATGCAGGTCAACCGCGCCGCCTGCTGCGACCAGGCCAACCGCGGGGTGCAAGTGGCGGACGGCAAGGTCTTTGTCGCCTCGCTCGACGGCTGGCTCTACGCGCTCGACGCCGCAACCGGCGCCGTCGAGTGGAAGGCCGACACCATCGCCGACCGCAAGCGCGGCTACACGGTGACCGGCGCGCCCGAGATCGCCGGCGACCTGGTGATCATCGGCAACGGCGGCGCCGAGTTCGACACGCGCGGCTACGTCACCGCCTACCACCTCGACAGCGGCGACGAGGCGTGGCGCTTCTGGACCATCCCGCACGATCCCGATAAGGGTCCGCAGGAGTCCGAAGCGCTGGAAGCTGCGCTTGAAACCTGGGATCCCGAGAGCCGCTGGGACATCGGCGGCGGCGGCACCGTGTGGGACGCGATCCACTACGATCCGCAGTTCGACCAGGTGATCGTCGGCACCGGCAACGGCGGGCCTTATCCGCACAAGAGCCGCTCGCCGGCGGGAGGCGACAACCTCTATCTCGATTCCGTGGTCGCGCTCGACCGCGAGACGGGCGAGATGAAGTGGCACTTCCAGGAGACGCCGCAGGATTCGTGGGACTTCACCGCCTCGCAGCCGATGGTGTTCACCGAGCTCGAGGTGAACGGCGCGCGCCGCCCGGTGCTGCTCCACACGCCCAAGAACGGCTTCTTCTTCGTCGTCGACCGCGAGAGCGGCCAGCCGCTGGCGGCCAACGCGCTGGTGCGGACGAGCTGGGCGAGCGGGTGGGACCTCGCCACCGGCCGGCCGAAGCTGACACCCGAGTTCTCCGACTACTCGACCGGGCCCAAGATCGTGTTTCCGTCATCCGCCGGGGCGCGCAACTGGCACGCCGCGGCCTACGATCCGGGCCGCAACCTGTACTTCGCCAGCGTGGTCGACATCGGCAACCTGATGTTCATCCCGCCGGGCTCGGAGAACCCGCCGCACCGGGCCAACGCGATGAACCCGGGTGCGGCGCTGATCTTCACCGCCGACCTCGAGGCCGCCGCCGCCACCCTGCCCCCGCCGATGCAGGCGGCGATCAAGGCACTGCCGCAATGGCAGCAGGTGCTCGACCAGCCGTTCACCAGCGAGTTGCGCGCGATCGATCCGCTGACCGGGAAGACCAAGTGGGCCGCCGACTTTGACGGCTGGCAGGATCGCGGCGGGGTGCTTGCGACCGCGAGCGGGCTGGTCATCCACGGCACGCTTTCCGGCCAGCTGGTGGTGCGCGACGCCGAGACCGGGAAAGTCCTCAAGGCCATCGACACCGGCAGCTCGATCCTCGCCGCGCCGATGACCTACAAGGTCGGCGGGGTGCAGTACGTCGCGGTGCAGACCGGCTGGGGCGGGGGCGGCTGGGGCTTCGTGCCGCCGTATGCCGCCGCCTATGCGAAGGGCAACGCCAACCGGCTGCTGGTGTTCAGGCTCGGGGGCGGCGAGGTGCCGGTGCCCGAGGACCTGCCGCCGCTCGAGCCGGCGCCCGAGCCGCCGTCGCAGGCCCCCGGCGTCACGCCGCAGACGATCGCCATGGGCAACGCGCTGTTCCTCGAGAACTGCTCGGTGTGCCATTCGAACCAGCCGCGCGCGCCGCTGCCCGACTTGCGGCGGATGCAGCCGGGAACGCACGACGCGTTCGACAGGATCGTGCTCGACGGGCTGCTGGTCGCCAACGGCATGCCGCGCTGGGGCGACCTGCTCGCGCCCGACCAGGTCAAGGCGATCCACGCCTTCCTGATCGACGAGCAGCGCAAGGTCCGCGCCCGCGAGCTGCAGCTGCAGCGCGAGGGCAAGCCGCTCGACAGCCGCAGCCTGACGATTTTGTCGAGCTATTGATGCCTGTTCCTTCGTCATTGCGAGGAGCGTAGCGACGAAGCAGTCCAGGGCGTCGCGCGATGCGCTCTGGATTGCTTCGCTGCGCTCGCAATGACGATCTCAGTTAGGAGACCCCCAATGACCCCCGCAGGCGTGACCATCCGGCATCCCGACAAGCTGTACATCGGCGGCGAATGGGTCGCGCCCGTCGCCGGCGGCCAGCTCGAGATCGTCAATCCGAACAGCGAGGAAGTCGTCGCCCGCACCGCCGCGGCCGGGCCGGAGGACATGGACCGGGCCGTGGCCGCCGCGCGCCACGCGTTCGACCACGGGCCGTGGCCGAGCACCCCGCCGGCCGAGCGCGGCGCCCGGCTGATGGCGATGATCGACCAGCTCGAGGCGCGCGTACCCGAGCTGTGCGCGGCGTGGGTCGCGCAAGTCGGCGGGCTCGCCAGCTTCGCCCCGATCATGCACGGCGGCGGCGTCGCGGGTTTGCGCGGGATCGCCGCGCTGGGGGAAAGCTTTGCCTGGACCGAGCAGAAGAAGGGCATGGTCGTCGACACCGCGGTGATCGTGCGCGAGCCGGTCGGCGTGGTGGTCGGCATCGCGCCGTGGAACGCGCCGTTCGGGATCATGGCCAACAAAGTGTTCTACGCGCTCGTCGCCGGCTGCCCGATCGTCATGAAGCCCTCGCCGGAGACCCCCCTCGAAGCCTACATCATCGCCGAGGCGGCCGAGGCCGCGGGGCTGCCGCCGGGCACGGTCAACCTGGTGCCGGCCGAGCGCGAGGCGTCGGACCACCTTGTGCGCAGCCGCGAGATCGACAAAGTCAGCTTCACCGGTTCGAGCGCGGCGGGGATGCACATCGCTGCGGTCTGCGGGGCGAAGATGACCCGCTGCACGCTCGAGCTGGGCGGCAAGTCGGCGGCGATCGTGCGCGACGATTTCCCGATCGAGGCCGCCGCCGGCATCCTCGGCAACACCATCACCGTGATGAGCGGCCAGGTGTGCGCGATGCTGAGCCGCGCGATCGTCCCCCGGCACCGCCACGATGAGCTGGCGGAGGCGATCGCGGGCGTGATGAAGGGCATCCGCATCGGCCACAGCGAGGACCCCGAGACCCAGCTCGGCCCGCTGGCGATGAAGCGCCAGCTCGAGCGCGTGGAGATGTATATCGGGGAAGGCAGGAAGTCCGGCGCCGACCTCGTCACCGGCGGCCAGCGCCCGGCACACATGAACAAGGGCTACTACATGGAGCCCACCCTGTTCGCCAACGTCGACAACCGGAGCCGCATCGCCCAGGAGGAGATCTTCGGCCCCGTGCTGTGCCTGATCCCCGCCGAGGACGAGGAAGACGCGATCCGCCTCGCCAACGAGTCGAGCTACGGCCTCAACGGCTCGGTGCTGACCAGCGACCCGCAAGCGGCCTACGATATCAGCCGCCGCATCCGCACCGGGGTGATGGGCCAGAACGGCATGCGCATGGAGTTCGGCATGCCGTTCGGCGGCTTCAAGCAGTCCGGCATCGGCCGCGAGGGCGGCGAGGAAGGGCTGTGGCCGTACCTCGAGACCAAAACGATCCTGCTCGACGGGGCGCCGGGGCGGTTGTGACGGCTAAGGCCTGACCGCGCTCGCCCAGACGAACACGTTGTCGTAGCGGACGCTGCCGTCGGCGCGGGTATGCTCGGCGTCGGCCGCGGCATACGCCGCGCGCACCGCGGCTTCCCCACTATGCTCGATGGCGGCCTGGTTGACGCCGGCGCTCGCGTTGCCGACCCACGAGGCTTCGCCGCTCGGAAACACGAACGGGCAGGCGACCTCGCCTTGCTCCTTCGGCTGGAGGCCGGCTTTCTCGAGCAAGGCGGCGAGCGCGCCGGGCTCCGACAGCGCGCCGGGATGGGGCGGCTGAGCGCCGGGCGGCGGCGGCGGCATCAGCGGCCCGAGCCGGGGCATGATCGAGGTCATGAACTCGCAGCGCTGGGGCGGCCCCCAGGCGGTTATGACGACGTGCCCGCCGGGCCGCACGACTCGCGCCAACTCGTCCATCGCGGCCGCCATGTCGGCGGCGTAGAACACGCTGTTGACGCCGATGGCGGCATCGAACGCCGCGTCGGCGAACGGCAGCGCTTCGAGGTCGGCCACGCGCACGTCGGCTCCCGGCAGGCGGCGCCGCGCCACCGCTATCATGCCTTCGGCGGCATCGACCGCGGCGGGCTCGGCGCCTCGCATGCGGGCCAGCACCGAGAGCAGCCCCGCGCCGCAGCCGGCGTCGAGCACTCGGGTGCCGGCCGTCACCCGCGCCGCGTCGAGCGCCGCGCCGGCGAGCGGCACACCCGTCTGCTCGACATAAGTCGCCCAATCCTCCGCGCGGGCACCCCACAATGGGCCCTGGACTTCGGCACTACCCATGATCGCCTCCGTGCACAGCGTCGGCTTGGGAGCTTACAGCCTTTTGGCGCTCGGATCGATATTTGGCTTGGGCGCATTGGAGCCCATGCTCGGTGATCTTGCCGTCGGCGCTGCGGCCCAGGTCGGGCCGGACGCATGTGGTGGTGACGTTGCCGCCTTCAGCCATGAGGTCGATCAGCGGCAGGTCGCGTCTGTCCTTGATCCCGCGCGCCGGGCGGGCCGGGCGGACCGAGTCCACCAGCCCGGCGAGGTCCTGCGCCGCGCTGGGGTGTCGCCGGCCGGCAGCCTCGGGCGGTGCATCGCGTAGACCGGTCGCTTGTTGGGCGGCGAGCCGCGTGTCTGGGCGGTCGAGCAGCGGGGCGTGATCCGGGGCGACGACGGACGGCGCGGACATAGTCAACTAATCCGGCGCGACGAACGGCTGGGTGAGCCCCCTGGAAATAGCGCCCAACGAGGGGTGACGCGGCAAGGATGACGCGCTAGAGGCCCGGACAAACGCAATTTCCTGTCCTAGTGAGAGCTTTCATGCGCTTGAAATACCTGTTGCTCGCCTCGCTCGCCTTGCCGGCCGCCCCCGCGGCGGCGCAGGACGGACCGGTCATCGTCGTGACCGGCCGCGGGCTCGAGCAGACCCCGGCGACGCCGGCCTACGACGTCATCGAGCTCGAGCGCGAGCAGATCGTCTCCGGCGCTTCGGGGCGGATCGAGGACGTCCTCAACAACGTCGCCGGCTTCCAGCAATTCCGCCGCTCCGACAGCCGCTCGTCGAACCCGTCGGCGCAAGGCGTCACGCTGCGCGCGCTCGGCGGCAACGCCACCAGCCGCGCCCAGGTGCTGCTCGACGCGGTGCCGCTGGCCGATCCCTTCTTCGGCTACATCCCGCTGTCGGCGATCGCGCCCGAGCGGCTCGAATCGATCCGCGTCACCCGCGGCGGCGGCACCGGGCCGTTCGGCGCCGGCGCGCTCGCCGGGGCGATCGAGCTCGAGAGCGCCGACGCGACGACGCTCGGGCCGGTCAGCGGCTCGGCGCTGATCAACAGCCGGGCGGAGACCGAGCTGTCGGCCACCGTCGCGCCGCGGCTGGGCGACGGCTTCGCGGTCGTCAGCGGCCGCTGGGACCGCGGCCAGGGCTTCTTCACCATCCCCCAGGCGCAGCGCGTGCCGGCCACCGCCCGGGCCGGGTTCGATTCGTGGTCGGCCAGCGCGCGGATCGTGCAGCCGGTCGCCGACAACCTCGAGGTTCAGGTCCGCGGGCTGGCGTTCGAGGACCACCGGACCTTGCGGTTCGCCGGCGCGGACTCGTCGAGCCGGGGGCAGGACGTGAGCGCCCGGCTGGTCAGCCGCGGCGCGTGGCAGGTCGACGCGCTGGCTTATGCGCAGTGGCGCAATTTCTCCAACGTCGTGATTTCGTCGACCAGCTTCAACAAGACGCTCGACCAGCGCGATACGCCGTCCACCGGCCAGGGCGGCAAGCTCGAGGTTCGCCCGCCGGTCGGCGGCGGCCACACGCTGCGCATCGGCACCGACTTCCGCCGCTCGCGGGGCGACCTGTTCGAGGACCGCTACGTCGCCGGGGGGCCCCTGGCGGGCGCGCTCAACGGCAGCCGCACCGCCGGCGGGGTCAACACCGACTTCGGCGTGTTCGTCGAGGACGACTGGGAGATCGGGCCGGTGACGCTGACCGGCGGCCTGCGCGCCGACCGCTGGGCGATCAAGGACGGCTACCATCTCAATCTCAACGCCGATGGCAGCGTCGACGACGATTCCGCGTTCGCCGACCGCACCGGCTGGGACTGGTCGTACCGCGCGGGCGCGGTGTTCGAGGCGGCCGAGGGCGTGCGGCTGCGCGCCGCGGCCTACAGCGGGCTGCGGCTGCCGACGCTCAACGAGCTGTACCGGCCGTTCGTGGTGTTCCCGGTCACCACCCAGGCCAACGGCGCGCTCGTCAACGAGCGGCTCGAGGGGATCGAGGCGGGGATCGACTGGCAGCCGCTCGACAACCTCCGCTTTTCGCTGACCGCGTTCGACAACGAGGTCGAGAACGCCGTCAGCAACGTCTCGCTCACCCCCGTGCTGCGGCAGCGGCAGAACATCGACGCCATCGAGGCGCAGGGGATCGAGCTGGCCAGCCAGCTCGACTTCGGCACGGTCAGCCTCGACGGCACCCTGGCGTACACCGATACGCAAATGCGCGGCACCGGCGCGCAGGCGGCGCTCGACGGCTTGCGCCCGGCGCAGACGCCGAAATGGGCGGCGAGCGGGACGCTGAGCTGGCGCCCGCGCGACGGCATGACGTTCGCCGCGACGGTGCGCCATGTCGGGCTGCAGTTCGAGGACGACCAGGAGGACGACGCGCTGCCGGCGGCGACGACGGTCGACCTGTTCGGGCAAGTCCCGCTGGTCGGCCGGCTGAGCGTCGTCGGCCGGGTCGAGAACCTGTTCGACGAAAACGTGATCACCCGCAACCAGGGCGGCTCGATGGACCTCGGCGCGCCGCTGACGGTGTGGGGCGGCCTGCGCTACGGCTTCTGAGCGCCGGACAAAGCAAGGGCCGCACCCCGGGGAACCTTGGGGGCGGCCCTTGCTCTGCCAACCGGTTGCTTGTCTAGCGGTTGGTCCTGGCGGTCGCGACTAGCGGTTGGTCTCGTTGCCGCCGCGGGTGTCGGTGCCCATGCCGGTGCCGCCTTGCTGGCCGCCGCCGCGGTCCTGCTGTTCCTGCTGGCGGCTGCGGTCGCCGCCCTGCTCCTGCTGGCGACTGCCGCCGCCCTGCTGGTCCTGCTGGAAGCTGACGTCGTCGCCCTGGTCGGACTCGAAGTTCATGTCGCCCTGCTGGCGCGCGCCGCCGGCCTGCTGGCCCATCTGGCCGCCGGATTGCTCGCGCATCTCGCCGGCGCCGCCGCGGCCCTGCTCCTGCTGACGGCCGACGCCGCCCTGCTGCTCCATGTGCTTCGAGCTGGCGTCGCGGCCCTGGTCCTGCTGCCAGCCTTCGCCGCTCTGCTCGCCTTGCTGGAAGCTGCCGCCGCCGGTCTGCTGCTCGTGCTGGCGGCTGCCGGCGCCGGTGCCGGCGCCCTGCTGCGGCTGCTGCCGCTGGCTGCCCGGGTTCCTGTTCTGGTCGGTCATGGCACAAATCTCCTTGCGAGCCACTGTCGTGGCGGACGTCACGGTTAATGCGCTGGAAAGCCCCGGTTTCCCTGCCGCAGCGCACAATCGAGCCCAGCCGCGCCGGGCGCGCGCCGGACCGCCATTCCGGCCCATTTGGCGCTACCCAGCGCGGCGCCGACAGGTTACCCAAGCCACCGGGACGAGAGAGGACAGGCGATGGCGTCAGCGGCTCCGGCGCAAGAGGCGATGCTCGCGGTGCGCAACCCACGCACCGGCGCGGCCGACTTCGAGTTGGCGGTATCGAGCCGCGGCGAAGTGGCCGACAAGGCGGCGCGGCTGCGCGCCCGCCAGCCGGCCTGGGAAGCGCTCGGCGTCGCCGGCCGCTGCGCGGTGATGGCGCGCTGGCTCGGCGCGGTGAAGGCGCGCGCGGGCGACATCGGCGAGGCCGACGCGGCCGACACCGGCGGGTGCCACACCAGCTACCTCCAGGGCTTCATCACTTGTGGAAACATCGGCGGCTGGCTGGAGGATGCGCCCAAGGCGTTCGCGGCGCTCGAGTGGCAGGGCATGAGCACCTCGATGCCGACGGTCGCGATCGAGAGCCAAGTCGTCGCCTACCCGCTGGTCGGGGTGATCAGCCCGTGGAACGCCCCGCTGATGCTGGCGCTGCTCGACGCGGTGCCGGCGCTGTTCGCCGGCTCGGCAGTGCTGCTCAAGCCGAGCGAGGTCACCCCGCGGGTGATCGAGACGCTGTTCGAGACCGTGCGCGAGGTCCCCGAGCTCGCCCAGGTGTTCGACTACGTCACCGGCCCCGGCGAAGTCGGCCAGGCGGTGATCGCCGAGGCCGACACGATCTGCTTCACCGGCTCGGTGCCGATCGGGCGCAAGGTCGCGGTCGCCTGCGCCGAGCGGCTGATCCCGTGCAACCTCGAGCTCGGCGGCAAGGACCCGTGCATCGTCACCGCGAGCGCCGACCTCGAGCGCGCGGCGACCGCGGTGCTGCGCGGCGCGGTCTACGCCACCGGGCAGGTATGCTACTCGGTCGAGCGGGTCTACGTGCACGCGAGCGTGCACGACGCCTTCGTCGCCAGGCTGGTCGAGCAGGCCGAGGCGGTGCGGCTCAACGCGGACGACCCGCGCGCCGGGCATATCGGGCCGTTCACCTTCGCCCCGCAGGCGGCGATCGTGCAGCGCCACCTCGACGACGCGGTGGCCAAGGGCGCGACCATCCTGACCGGCGGCGAGATCGAGGACATCGGCGGCGGGCTGTACATGCGTCCGACCGTGCTCACCGGCGTCACCCACGCCATGCTCATCATGCAGGACGAGACGTTCGGCCCGTGCCTTCCGGTGATGTCCTATGCCGACACCGAGGAAGCCATCCGCCTCGCCAACGACACGCAGTTCGGGCTCACCGCCAGCGTGATCGCCGGGGACGTCGAGGAGGCCAAGGCGATCGGCCGGCGGCTCAACGCCGGCGGGATCTTTCTGCAGGACACCTTCCTGACTTTCGCCAAGCTCGGCACGTTCGGCTCGGACAGCTTCGGCTGCTCGGGCTACGGCGCCCCGCGGATCGGGCCCGAGAGCCTGCGCCGCTTCCTCCGCCGCAAGAGCCTGCTGACCCAGCACGGGCCGGTCGCCGACATCCAGGACGATCATCACCTCGGGGCGCAACGATGATCACCCTCACCCTCCCGCGGCCCCGGCGCGGCGCGGGCCGCTCCCTCTCCCATTGGGAGCGGGAAGAGGCGCGAAGCGCCGAAGGGTGAGGGTGAGATGAAGATCACCGCTGCTGTGAGCCGGGGCGGCACGCCGGCGCCGGTCATCGAGCAGCTCGAGCTCGGCCGGCCGCGGCCCGGCGAGATGCTCATCCGCCTCGTCGCCACCGGGATCTGCCACACCGACCTGCACGAGCACCCGGGCCGCCACGCGCCGCACCCGATCGTGCTCGGCCACGAGGGGGCCGGCACCGTCGAGGGGCTCGGCGAAGGGGTGCTCGGGTTCGAGATCGGCGACCCGGTGATCCTCTCCGGCAGCAGCTGCGGGCAGTGCCTCAGTTGCCTCGCCGGCCGGCCGACGTATTGCGACCTGGCGATGCCGCTGTGCTTCGGCGGCCAGCGGCTCGACGGCTCGACTTCGCTCGAAGGCGGCGCGGTGCACTCGCATTTCTTCGGCCAGTCGAGCTTCGCCACCTACGCCGTGGTGCCCGAGCGGACCGCCGTGAAAGTGGCCGAGGACCTGCCGCTCGAGAAGCTCGGCCCGCTCGGTTGCGGCGTGATCACCGGCGCCGGCGCGGTGATCGAGGCGTTCAAGCTGGGGTTTGGAGACAGCATCGCGGTGTTCGGCACCGGCGCGGTCGGCCTGTCGGCGGTGATGGCCGCCAAGCTGATCGGTGCGAGCCGGATCGTCGCCGTCGATCTCCTGACCGAGCGGCTCGAGCTGGCGCGCGAGCTCGGCGCGACCAACTGCTTCCTCGGCAGCGAGGAGGGCCTCGCGGGCAAGATCAGGCGGGCGACCGGCCGCGGCGTCGACTACAGCTTCAACACCACCACCGTCCCGGCCATCCACACCGCCGCGCTCGAATGCCTGGCGATGAACGGCACGGCCGGGTTCGTCGCCGCGCCCCACGGCGAATGGGCGCCGCAGTTGTTCGCCATGCTCGCCGGCGGGCGGCAGCTGCGCGGCATCCTCGGCGGCGACGCCAACCCGCGCGCGTTCCTGCCGCAGCTGATCGAATACTGGCGGCAGGGCCGCTTCCCGTTCGACCGCCTGCTGACGTTCTACCCGTTCGCCGAGATCGAGCGCGCGTTCGCCGACGCGCGTTCGGGCCAGGCGATCAAGCCGGTGCTGCTGATGGAAGGAGCTTCCAATGACGCCTGACTTGCGCGCCCAGCTCGAAAGTCTCGGACGAGAGATCGGGCCGGAGATGCTCGGCGGCACCACCGCG
This sequence comes from Croceibacterium sp., assembly GCA_035626815.1. GTDB lineage: Bacteria > Pseudomonadota > Alphaproteobacteria > Sphingomonadales > Sphingomonadaceae > Croceibacterium_A. The sequence goes on along the minus strand of DASPMY010000030.1, from coordinate 15,678 downwards.
CTGTTCGCCGGGATGAACGCCGGGATCGATCTCGCGACCAAGGTGACGCGCGACGTGTCGTACGGTCCCGACGCGCGGCATCGGTTCGACCTGTTCGTCCGCGAGGGCGTGACGAACGCGCCGGTGCTCGTGTTCGTCCACGGCGGCGGGTTCGTGATGGGCGACAAGCACACCGAAGGCAGCCCGTTCTATTCGAACGTCGGCGACTTCGCCGCGCGGCAGGGCTGGGTGGGGGTCACGATGACCTACCGGCTGGCGCCCGCGAACAAGTTCCCGAGCGGAGCGGAGGACATTGCCGCCGCGGTTGCATGGCTGCGCGACAACGTGGCGCGGTACGGCGGCGATCCAGGCAGGATCGTGCTCTCCGGCCAGTCCGCCGGCGCGGCGCATGTCGCCAGCTACGTCGCGCACAAGCGCTTCCACGTCACCGAGCGGGGCGGGATCGCCGGCGCGGTGATGATGAGCGGCATCTACGACACGCTTAATACCACCCCCAACGACTTCCACCGGGCCTACTACGGCGAGGAGCGCAGCGAATGGGGCCCGGCGTCGATGCAGGCCGGGCTGATCAACGCGGAGATCCCGCTGCTGTTCACCGTCAGCGAGCTCGATCCCGAGGACTTCCAGGTCGCCGCCGCGCGGCTGGCGGGCGAATGGGGCGTGGCGAAAGGCGAGTTCCCGCGGCTGCACTACCTCGCCGGGCACAACCACCTCTCGCCCGCGACCAGCCTGGGGTCGCCGGAAACCGAGGTCGAGGACCTGATCGCGGATTTCGTAGGGCGGGTGACCGGCTAAGTTCCTCCCCGGAACGGGGAGGAATCACCCGCCATCCAGCTGCCGTGGAAGGCCATCGGCAGCGCGAACGGCAGCTTCACCGTGGCCAGCGGCGGGCGGCTGACGTCGTTGCCGTCGAGAATCAGCAGGTCGGTGCGCTTGTCGGCGAAGCGGTCGACCGCGGTGAGGACGAAGCCGTCGCCTTCCGGCGCATCCGGCGACCGGGGCACGAACAGCGGCTCCTGCGCGGCGGCGTTGTCGAGGTCGTGGAACTTGAGCTCGCGCGTGCCCCAGTCGATCTGCGCCACCCCCATCCGCGGAAAGTCGCGGAAGGCGAGGTAGCCGACGCGGTACTTGTCCATCGCGTAGCGGTCGTCGATCTTGGGCATGTCGCCGTAGGCGCCCTGGACCGGCTCGAGCGTGACCGCCTCGGCGTCGGGCTTCGACAGGTCGAAGGTCACGCGGGTCAGCTGGGTCACCGTTTCCGCCATCGTGGGCAGGTTGCCGTGCTTGTCCTTGAAGAAGCAGAAGCAGTTGCCCGGGCTGACGGGCGTATCGACGATCACCCGGCTGCCTTCGGTGTAGGCGTTCATCACGTGGCCCATGACGATGCCCGGGATCGAGAACCAGCGCATCCGGTCGGGCGAGCCGTCGCGCGGCATCACGCCCCACGCGCTCGGCAGGTCGGGGTCGTACTGGTAGTACGGCCCGCCGGCGCGCAGCCGGCGGTCGTCGGCGGTCAGCGGCATGATCGGGAACACCAGGTGCTCGCGGGTCACCCCCCAGTCGTGGCTGAGGCCGGGGTAGGGGGTGTGGAACCACTCCTCGCGCACCAGCTGCCCGGCCTTGTCGAACACGTGCAGCGAAGCGTCGGTGGTCGGCTCGCCGCGCGCGAACACGCCATAGCTCCACCATTCGCCGGTCTTCGGGTCGATCTTCGGGTGCGCGGTGAGCGCACTCGAGCCGAGGCTGTCGAACCGCCCGACCTCGATCGTGTCGAGCGTGTCGGGATTCATGCGATAGGGCCGCGAATCCTCGCGCAGCATGTACAGCTCGCCATGGTGGTTGAAGGCGTTGGTGTTGCCGGTGTTGTCGCGCTCGGGGAGGTTCGAGACCGCTTCGTCGTCGGTGAACTTGTTGCGATAGTGGCCGTAGAGCCGGCGCCGTGCCTCGCGCTCGCGCTTGAGGCGCTCGGTCTGGACGTAGCGGCTGCGGAAGCTGACGTGGCCGTCCTCGAAGCGGAACATCGAGGCCATCCCGTCGCCGTTGAGGATGATGTCGTCCTTAAGGCTCGGGTACTGCCGGTCGCCGCCGGTGCGGTAGTAGGTGCCTTCGAGCTCGCGCGGGATCTCGCCCTCGACCTCGCATTCGAACACGTCGGCCTCGAAGCGCATCGGCATCTTCGACTGGTGGCCGAAGCTCGCGTAGGGATGAAAGATCTCGGGCATGACGTCTCAGCTCCCATCCCATCGTCGTTGCGAGGAGCAAAGCGACGAAGCAATCCAGGGCCGTGGGGCAGGACGCCCTGGATTGCTTCGCTACGCTCGCAATGACGAACCACTTGCGGCTAGGTTAGAGCAGCAGAACCAGCTTTGGGAGAGGCGACGTGACCGAAAATCCATGGCCGAACGGCGTGCCCGAACGGATGCCGACCGACGACCGGGCCGAGATCGAGGAGCTGTTCGCCCGCTATGCCTGGGGCATCGACCTCGCCGACGAGGAGCAGGCCATCGCCACCTTCGCCGAGGACGCCGAGTTCGACCACTTGTGGCAAGGCAAGGTGCGCGGCCACGCAGCGATCCGCGAGAACTTGCGCAAGCTGTGGTACGACCGCCAGCATTGGTGGTACGGCCGCCAGCACCTGATGAACCACTTCATCATGGACCCGCTGCCCGAAGGCGCGCGGGTGCGCTGCTTCTTCCAGATCCTGCAGTGGAACGCCGACTACCAGACCAACTTCGTGTTCGGCATCGGCACCCGCGACGATCGGCTGGTCAGGCGCAATGGGCGATGGAAGTTCTATCGCCTCCACGTCAACGCCTGGACGGGCGTCGACCAGGTCCCGTGGAAAGGGGAGCGGACGCTGCCGAAGCGCCCGCCCTACAAGCCCGAGCCCGCCGACACGCGGCCGTTCGACGAGCAGACCGGGGATGGGTGGTAGGGGCTGCGGCCGCGGACGCTCGGACGGCCGCTTTGCGACCCATTGCGGACATCTCGACAGAGGGCCAAACTAGCCGTCAGCGCAATTTGATTGTCAGGGGACCTAGGCGATGATGGTAAGAGCTGCATCATGCAGTCTCGTGGTGCTCTTGGCTGCCTGCAACATAAGCCCACGATCCCAACTGCTCGAAGAAGCACGTGATGCAGTGAAAGCAGAGCTAAGAGATCCCGACTCCGCTACCTTTCGCGATGATGTCCTCACGCACATAGATGTCGAACGCGGACTAGTTTGCATGGACGCGGTCAATGCAAAGAACGCGTTTGGGGGTTATGTCGGATACGAATATTATCGCTACAGCAGGGGACACGGGGTGGCGCTGGATGCTTCAGACCCCGACCTTGATGCTTTGCATGAGGCTTGCCTCGACTCGATTGAAGATGAAACCGCCAGGATCAAAGGCCAAACTCCGGACTGAATTGTTCCTAGACGCGCTTGCGTCAGCTTTCTACCCATTGCGGCCATTGCCCAAAAGCGCTCCCACCCCCGGGCGAAAAACCATTTTCCTACACGGCCGTTCGTGCATAAGGAGCTTGATTCGCGTTTTGTTCTCAACGGGAGATGCGGATCATGACCGAGGCAAGCGAGCCCGTCACCACCCGTCCCGTCCGCCGCGACGGGTGGACCCCGGAGCGCCGGCGGCGGTTCCTCGAGATGCTTGGCGCCGGCCTCGACGTGCGCCGCGCTTGCGCGGGGGTCGGGCTGTCGCGCCAGGCGGCCTACACGCTGCGGCGGCGCGAGCCGGCGTTCGCGCGGGCGTGGGACGGCGCCTTGCGCGCGGCGCGCGCCGCCGACGAGGCAGCCTTCCTCGCGCTGCTGCCCGAACGGCTGCGCAGGACACTGTCAGAGTCGTCCGGCGAGTGTAAACTTCGCGGCGTCGGCGGCCTGGCCCAGGACCGTGTCAGGGTTGTGGCGGGCGTGTAAACTTCGGGCGGGCGTTCGACGAGCAAATCGGCGATAGGTGGTAACTTCTCCCCCTCCCCTTCAGGGGAGGGGGTCGGGGGGTGGGGAGTGTCAGGCCGCACATTCCCCACCCCAACCCCTCCCTGAAGGGGAGGGGCTAAAGAAGCTCCCCGCTCCAGGCGATGGCGCTGACGCCGCGCCGGCCGCCGGTGCGCTCGAGCTGGACGACGACGTCGATCACCGAGGCGGCGTAGGCGATCGTGTCGGCGCGGCTCAGGCCGATGCCGGTCTGCATCACCATCAGCGCCAGCTGGTCGAGCGCGCCGCGCAAGCTGTTGGCATGGATCGTCGAGAAGCTGCCCGGGTGGCCGGTGTTGATCGCGCGCAGGAAGCTGACGCTCTCGGCCCCGCGCAGCTCGCCGAGCACGATGCGGTCGGGGCGCAGCCGCAGCGCCGATTGCAGCAGCTCGTTGGCGGTGACCTTGGCCTCGCCGAGCTCGCCCTTGACCGCGACCAGGCCGACGCCGTTGGCCCCGGGCAGGCGCAGCTCGGGGGTGTCCTCGACCACGATCACCCGCTCGCCTGGCGGGATCTCGCCGAGCATCGCGTTGAGGAACGTCGTCTTGCCGGTCGAGGTGCCGCCGGAGATGAGGATCGTCTTGCGCGCCGCGATCGCCGCGCGCAGGAACGCGATCGGCTCGGCCGCCATGTCGGGCATCGGCGCCTCGCGCGGCGGCCTCAGCGGCCCGGCGTCGTAGGCGTCGAGCGGCAGGTCGAGGCGGCGGTGGCGGCGGATCGCCATCGCCCAGTGCCGCCGCGTCGCCGGCGGGCCGCAGAACTGGATGCGCGCGCCGTCGGGCAGCGTCGCCCCGAGTAGCGGGTGCTCGCGGTTGATGCCCTGGTGGCTGACCCGGGCGACCTGCTCGGCGAGCCGCTGGACCAGCTTGTCGTCGATCTCCGGCGCCTCGATCCGCTCCATCCCCGCCTGGCCGGCGTCCTCGATCCACAACTCGCCGGGGCGATTGACGATGATCTCGGTCACCGTGTCGCGCTCGAGCCAGCGGCGGAACGGGGCGAGGTAGGCGTCGAGATAGACGCTGCCGCTCGCCGCCGGCGGCGGCTCGGGCTCGTCGCCGAGCAATCGGTGGACTTCGGCGCCCACCCTAGAGCCGCGGAGCCTGCGAGAAGTCGAGGTCGCGCGCGGTGAACACGCGGATCGGCTCGCCCATGCGCACGCGGATCGTCGGGCCGATCTGCCCGGCCTGCTCGAGCGCCGGGCTGGCCGCGCCCTGCCCGCTGCCGACGAACACCGAGGGGACGCCGCTGGCGACCGCGCTCAGCCCGCCGATCACCGACAGCAGCATCGAGCTGCCGAAGCGCTCGAAGAAGTGGTTGTCGACCTTGCCCGGCAGCCCGCCGCTGCCGTCGAACGCGGTGCCCGGCGAGGCGAGCGCGACCGACACCCCGTCGGGCCGGATCAGCCGCGTCCAGATGACGTAGGCGCGCTTCTGCCCGGCCTGCAGCCCGCTCTGGTACTGGCCGATCAGCCGCGAGCTGCGCGGCACGAGGATGCGGCTGCCGTCGAAGCTGCGCACGTCCTGGCTGACCACCGCGCGGACGTAGCCCGGCACGTCGGTGTTGATCGCGGTCTCGAGCACCGCGGGGATCATCGTCCCCTGCGTCAGCGTGGTCTGCGGGTCGACGTCGCCGCGCGCCTGCGCCGGGGCGCCGCCGACCCCGCCGATGCGGCTGGCGAAATCGCTCGCGCTGCCGCCGCCGGTCGCGGCGGCGGGCGCGGTCGCGGCAGCCGCGGGCGCCGCAGCGGCCGGCGCGGGCAGCGCGTAGTTGTCGGTCAGCAGCGTCGGCGAGGCGAACGGGTTCGGCGCCGCCAGCGGGGCGTAGTTGGGCGCCGCCGCGAGCACCGGCGCCGGCGCCGGATCGCCCGGCGCGCCCGTGTCCGGCGCGACGAGCGCGGCCGGATCGCCTTGCGCCGGAGCCACCAGCGGAGCGACGGCGGGCCGGGCCGGCGCGGCGGCAACGGCCGGCTGCGCCTCGTCCATCCGCGCCGAGTCGAGCCCGAGCAGCGTCGCCGCGCCGAGCAGCGCGACGAAGCCGACTCCGGCGGCGAGCGTCACCGCGTCCGAGCGGCCCTTGCGCTGGCCGACCACCGGGTAGGCGGTGCGGCTGGCGAGGTCGATCACCTCGGCCGGGGCGCCGTCGCGCGGGTCGCTGTCGTTGGCGGCGCGGCCGTACTTCTCGGGGAGGCGCATGGCGAGCTTCATCACTTGACCTCCGTTGCCGGGCCGGCCTGGGCCAGCGCGGCCGGCGCCAGCGCCGCTGCGCGCGCCGGACCCTGGTTGGACAGCGTCGCCTGGTCCCGGCCCGAGCGCAGCACGATCTCGCGCGGCACCCCGTCGACCACGATCACCTCGCCGCGCACGGCGAAGTTGACCGGGCCCTCGGTGCCCTTGTGGTCCTTGATCAGGATCGCCGGCAGCGGCGTGCCGGCCGGCCAGGTGAGGAACGTCGCCTGGCCGTCGTCATAGACTTGCGCCGGGAGCAGCTTGCGCTCGCCCCTGGCCTCCCAGGCGAAGTTCAGTTCCGCCGGATCGACCACCGCGTACGGATCGCTCGCCGCGGCCAGCTCGACCGCGTTCGGCTCGTCGCGCGGAGCGAGCGGGCCTGCGCCGGCCCGCTCCGCCGCCGGTTCGGCGGGATAGGTGAACGCGAGCACGTACAGCGGCGCGCGGTGCGCCGGGCTCGCCACGAGGTCGAACAGGTAGGTGTGGCGGTCGGTGACGACGGTCATGTTGGTCGCCGCCCGCTCGCTCAGCGGCTTGACGAACAGCAGGTTGGCGCGCCGGTTGGGCGTCACCTGCCACTTGGTCGAATCGCCGATGGCGACGTTCTCGATGTGCTCGTCCGCGCCGAAGCGGATCGTCGCCTGGACGTTGGTCCTGCCCTCGATCAGCACGACCTCGGCCGGATTGTAGAGCCGCTCGACCAGGCGTTCGTCGGCCTGCGCCGGAGCGGCCAAGGCGGCGGCGGACAGCAGCGCTGCGGCGAGCAGGACGCGGGTCATCGGAACTTCTCCGTCGATCTGAGGGGGGCAGAGCGGAAGCGGCTGCCGAGGCCGCGCGTGCGCGACGGGGACGCGCCGGCCGCCGCGGCGGCAGGCAGGACCCGGGTCTCGCGGCGCGCCGGGCCGGCGGTGACGGCCCCGTCGTTGGCGGCCACGAGCGCGGTGCGCGCGAGCCTGACCTCGCGCGACGGCGCGGGAGCGGCGGCACGGGCGGGCTCGGGCCGGAGCAGCGGCACGGGCGGTGCCGCGGCGCGGACGGCCGCGGCGGCCGCCCGCGCCGTGCCCTCGCCGTCCTCGCCGCGGCGGGCGCCGAACACGTTCCACCCGGCGACGATCGTTCCGGCGACCTTGAGCACCATGATCATCAGCGCGACATGGACGGCGCCGATCATGAAGAACGCCATCGCCGCGCGGGCGTCGATCGCGCCGGGGTGCTCGGCCAGTGCGCGCAGCACCGGCACCGACAAATCGAGCATCAGCGAACCGCCGAGCACCGCGAACAGCGGCGTGATCGCCAGCAGCACCACGCCCTTGAGCCACCCGGCGAACAGTCCGCGCGTCGCCGGGAACAGCGCCAGAACGACGAACACCGGGCCGAGCCCGAGGAGGATCGCCAGCGCAATCTTGCTGGTCGCCAGAACCCCGGCGGTGCCGAGCAGCAGCAGCGTCCCGCCGAGCCACAGCAGCCCGGGCGGCGAGAACGTCGCGGCGCTATCCGTGCCCGGGGCCGAGCCGGTCGAATCGACCAGCGCCTTGAACACGATGTCGATCTTGTCGGCGAAGACTTGCGTCGCCGAACCGTCCACCCCGGTCAGCAGCGCGGCGAGCTGATCGGGCCCGCCGACCGCGAGGTTCCACACCAGCGACTGGTAGGCGATCCAGCTGGTGGCGAACGTCAGCACCAGCCCGACGGTGATCATCCGCGGCGTCAGCGCGGCGAGCCCGAGCCGGGTGCGTCCGGTGAGCAACGCCAGCGCGAAGAACGCGACGTAGAGCGTCAGCAGCGCGGTCAGCGCGGGAACGAGCGCCCCCTCGCTGCCGAACAGCCGCCCGAACGCGGTCTCGGCCATCGAGCCGGCCGCGCAATCGACCGCGCGCAGGCTGGCGGCGACGCCGCTGCCCACGCCGTCCATCGCCTGCTGGCAGTAGGCCGCGCTCACTCGGCGACCTCCCACGCGGCGAAGTCGGCCTCGTCCTCCGGCTTTACGCCCGGCCAGGCGCGGCCGGTCAGCGGCGGGTACCAGTCGGCGGGATCGTCGCCGAGCGCCTCGCGCAGCACGTCGAGCCGGCGCACCGCGCTCTCGCGGCCCGACAGCATCGTCAGCACCTCGGGCGCGCCCGACAAGTCGAGCCGGACGACCACGCTCGCGTCCGGCTGGCGGACCAGGAACGCGCGGCTGTGCGCGGGCAGGCCGCGGATCAGCGCCAGCTCGTGCGCGGTCAGGCCGAAGCCGTCGCAATAGTCCTCGGCCCGGGCGCGGGCGTTGGGCATGAAGATCATCGTCGCGGTCTGCTCGACCAGCGCGGTGGCGATGCGGCTGTCGAGCGCGTCGCGCGCCGACTGGGTGGCGAACCCGACCAGCGCGTTGCGCTTCCTCAGCGTCTTCAGCCAGTCGCGGATGCGCGCGGCGAAGACCGCGTCGTCGAGCGCCTTCCAGCCCTCGTCGATGAGGATCATCGCCGGGCTGCCGTCGAGCCGCTCGTCGATGCGGTGGAACAGGTACATCATCGTCGGCGTGCGCAGCCGCGGGCTGTCGAGCAGCGCGGTCATGTCGAACCCGATCACGCGCGCCGACAGGTCGAGCCGGTCGGCGGCGTTGTCGAACAGCCAGGCGTGCTCGCCCCCATCGCCGCCATCGGCGCCGATCCATGCCGCGAGCCGGTCGGCGAGGTCGCCGGGCTCGGGCCGGCGCGCGCCCGAGAGCAGCTCGCGGAAGTGGCGCAGCCGGCGCAGCGAGGCGTCGTTGGCGTAAGCGGCGTCGACCGCCCCGGCGATCGTCGCCAGCTCCTCGGGCCCGTCGGCCTCGAGCAGCACCGCCAGCCAGTCGCGCAGGAAGGCGCGGTTGGCCGGGCTGTCGGGCAGGGCGAGGGGATTGAAGCCAGTCGGCTCGCCGGCGCGGATGCGGTCGTAGCGGCCGCCGATGCCGCGCACGAACAGCTCGCCGCCGCGGTCCTTGTCGAACAGGATCGTGCGGGGGCTGAACTTCTGCGCCTGCGCGGCGAGGAAGTTGAGCGCCACCGTCTTGCCCGAGCCCGACGGGCCGATGACCGAGAAGTTGCCGAGGTCGCCGTGGTGGAAGTTGAAGAAGAACGGCGTCGCGCTGGTCGTCTCGAGCAGCGTGACCGCATCGCCCCAGTGGTTGCCCTCGGCCTGGCCGAGCGCGAAGCCGTGGAGCGAGCCGAAGCTGGCCATGTTGGCGGTCGAGATCAGCGCGCGGCGCACCAGGAACGCCTCGTTGCCGGGGAACTGGCCCCAGAACGCGGGTTCGAGGTTGGTGTCCTCGCGCACCACGATCGCGCCGCTGTCGGCGAGCGCGGCGCCGACCGCGGCGCTCGCCTCGTCGAGCCGGGCCAGGTCGCTTTCGCGCACCAGCACCGCCAGGTGGTGGTCGCCGAACGCCACCGCGCCGCTGCCGAGCCCGTCGCGCGCGGCGAGCATCTCGGCCCGCTCGGCCAGCGCTTCCTCGTCGGCCGAGCGCAGCCGGCGCAGCGCCAGGTCGATCCGCTCGCGCGCGCTCTGCCGCTCCTGCGGCGCGAAGCTCTCGGTCACGACCATCTCGAACGGCAGTCGCAGCACCGCGTCGAGCAGGCCGGGCGAGGTCGCGTCGGGATAGTCCTTGAGGCTGAGGATGGCGGCGAAATCGCGCCCCGCCGAACCCCGCAGCTCCATCGCGTCGAGCCCGAAGCTGGCCCGGCGATAGGGCAGCATGCGGCCGACGTCGGCCGTTTCGTCGGGCCGGCGCACCGGGCGCATCTCGCCGTTGTAGAGGGCCGACAGCATCTCGAGCAGCTCGTTGTTGGTCTGGCCGCTCGGACCGACGTAGTCGCCGAGCGGCTGCGCGCCGTAGTCGCCGAGCGCGGCGGCGAGCGCCTGGCAGGCGGCGCGCAAGGACCGCAGCTCGCGCGGGTCGGCCTCGAGCTGCTCGCGGCGCCGGCGCAGCAGCTTGCCGGCGCGCTCGGCCAGCCCCGCCTTGCCCCGCGCCGGGCGCCGGACGAGGGTGACGAACTGGTCGTTGACGAACAGCGGGTCTCGCGAAAGCTTGTCGCGCCAGCGGCGGTCGATGTGCGCCGCGAGCGGGTCGTCGAAGCGCGCCTCGAGCGCGACCGACACGCCGCGCCGCACGACGTGGTGATAGAGCGCGAAGCGCGCGTCGAGGTTCGAGCGCAGCATCACCTCGCGCATCGCCGCTTGGCTGTTGAGCGCGTCGGTATCCTCGGTCTCGAACAGCAGCCCGGGCACTTGCAGCGCGCTCATCAGCGAGCCGTCGCGCAGCAGCAGGGTGTGCGGGTCGACCAGCCGGGCATAAGGCAGCCGGTCGCCGGCGTGCGCCTCGCGAGCGCTCCACGCGGCGGCGCCGAGCCACTTGGTCGTCATCAATTCGCTCCCCTCCCGTCCCGTAGCGGACGGTTTTCGCTCAGGCGGCGTAGCTGTTGCAGCCCCAGCGCTTGAAGTTTTTCACCCGCGGGCACTTGCTGACCCTGGTCAGCCACAGATCGAATATCCGCGGCTCGCGCAGGCAGGCGAAATAGCCGATGCCGTGGATCACCACCGCCGCCGGCAGCGCCAGGAAGCTGCCCGTGACCAGGAACAGCTCGGTCGTCACGGCGGCGTTGATGATGAAGTAGTTGTAGGTCACCCCGGCGAACATCTGCGGCCGCGTCAGCGCGCGATGCACGGGGTGGCGGACCAGCTCCACGGTCTAGCCGACCGCCGCGGCCGACTGGATGCCGGCGACGATCGAGGCGGCGCCGAAGAGGATGAAGCAGCCGATGATCACGGTCGCGCCGAAGCGCCAGTTCATCCGCCCGGTCAGCATCATGAAGCCGACCGCGGCGACCGCCATCACCGCGACCGCGGTGGCGACGTTGCCGAGCAGCGTGCCCTGCAGCCACGCCAGCGCGGCGACGATCGGCCCGGAACCGGCGGGATCCTGCGCGTGGGCGGCGCCGGGGAGAAGCAGAGCCGCAACGGCGGCAAGGCGAAAGATCGAGCGCATCTATTCCGAACTCCGGGCTTGATCCGACAGCCGCCCCATGATCGAGGCGACGTAATTCTGGGTTTCGCGAATGCGCGGGATGCCGTTCGCCGCCTGGACCCGGCCGGGCCCGGCGTTGTAGGCGGCGAGCGCCTTCTCGACATCGCCGCCGAACCGGTCGAGCTGCTCGCGCAAGTAGCGCGCGCCGCCCTCGAGGTTGGCGAACGGATCATCGGGGTCGACGCCCATCTCGCGCGCCGTGCCGGGCATCAGCTGGGCGAGGCCGCGCGCGCCGGCCGGCGACACCGCCGCGGGCCGCCAGCGGCTTTCCTGCCACACCAGCGCCTCGATCAGCGCCGGGCTCAGGTCGAAGCGGGCCGCCAGCTCGGCGACTTTGGCGGCATAGGCCGGCGGGACCGCGCGGTGAGCGAGGCCAGTCGCGGCGGGGCCGGCGATCCGCGACGCTTCCGCCGGGACCTCGCCGGCCGGCGCGCCGGGCGCTTCGACGAGCGCGCGCGCCTGCGGCCCGGCGATCCACCGCGCCTCGCCGCCGGCGCCGATCTCGAGCACGTCGGCGTGGAGCGGGGCAGCGGCCAGCGTGGCCAGCGTCACGGCAACGGCGGCTTTGGCGGCAGCTAGAATCACCCGATCCTCCCGATCGGGGCTGGCTTATCGCAATCGCCAGAGCGGCGACAACCCGAGGGGGCCTCGCGCGGCGATTCACCCACAAGAAACCCGCCTGCGGGAGGGCTTGGCATCTGGCGGAGACGGAGAAGAGTCAATCCGGCGCGTTCATACGCGAAAATGCTTCGATTCTTGGGTCGAGGGATAAGATCAGCCATAAAGGCAACCGTGATCGAGGCCGGTCCATGACGAGCTTAGACCGAATAGGCTGAAGGAATCCAACCTATGGCCGATAGCAGTCGCTCCGATCCTGAGCGTGAGGTGAGGAAAGCCTCCGTTGAAGCTCGACGACAGCCTGTGCTCACACTTGCAGCCCCACGTAATTCTCCGCGATTGAGGTCTGCGCCGCTCGGCTTGCCGCGATGTAGTCGAGCTCGGCCAGCTGCATCGCGCGCTCGAACGGCCCGTCCTCCGGGAAACGGTGGAGCAGCCGGGTCAGCGACCAGCTGAACCTTTCCGCCTTCCACACCCGCGCCAGTGCCTTGTCCGAGTAGCCGGCAATGGCGTCCGCATCGTTCTGCTTGAAGAACGCGGTCAATGCCTCGGCGGCGTAGTGCACGTCGCTGGCTGCCAGATTCAGCCCCTTCGCGCCGGTCGGCGGCACGATGTGCGCGGCGTCGCCGCACAGCAGCAGCGAGCCGTGGCGCATCGGCGCGAACACGTAGGAGCGGAGCGGGGCAATCGACTTCTCCAGCGCCGGGCCGCGGGTCACGCGCGAAGCGGCTTCGTCGGGCAGCCGCAGCGCCAGCTCGTCCCAGATCCGCTCGTCGGGCCAGTCCTCGATCCGTTCGCTCAGCGGCACGTCGACGTAATACCGGCTGCGAGTCTCGCTGCGCATCGAGGCGAGCGCGAAGCCGCGTGCGTGGTGCGAGTAGATCAGCTCGTGATGGCACGGCGGCACGTCGGCCAGGATGCCGAGCCAGCCGAATGGGTACTCGCGGTGGTACTCGGTGCCGCGCCCCAGCACAGCCTGGCGGCTGGGCCCATGGTAGCCGTCGCAGCCGACCACGATCCGGCAGTCGATCCGCTCCTCGCGGCCGTCGCGGGTGAAAGTGACGAACGGCGTGTCGCCGTCGATGGCGTGGAGCGCCACGTCGCCGGCGGAGTAGATCACCTCCAGTCCGCGCGCCTCGCGCGCTTCCATCAGGTCGCGGGTCAGCTCGGTCTGGCCGTAAACGGTGACCTGCTTGCCGGTCAGCCCGGCGATGTCGATGCGGATCAGCCGCTCGCCGTCGGCCAGGTTGAAGCCGTCGTGCGGCAGGCCTTCAGCCTTGAGCCGCGCGTGGAGCCCGAGCCGTTCCATAAGTGAAACGGTGATCTGCTCGAGCACGCCCGCGCGGATGCGGCCGAGCACGTAGCCCGGCGTCTGCCGCTCGAGCACCACGCACGCGACACCCTCGGCGCGCAGCAGGTGGCCGAGCAGCAGGCCGGCGGGCCCCGCGCCGATGATGCAGACCTGCGTTTTCAAGCGACGGGGGAGCTAGTGTTCAGCTCCTTCAGCGGGGTACCCGCATCAGCAAGCAAAGCCGGATTCACCCATGCGCCTGCCTCGACCAGCTTGCGGCCTTGAACGTAGTCCTTGACCGCATTGACGCAGTCCAGCGCGATGACCCGCTCCTGCCTGAGATAGACGACCGAGAAGCTCCGATCGGGCGGTGAGCCGCGCGTTATCGCCTGGTCGTGACCGGCGCTCAGGCCAACCGTCTGCAGCTTGAGGTCGTATTGATTGGACCAGAACCACGGGGTTGCGTCGTAGGGCTCCGCCTTTCCGCAGATCGCCTTGGCCGCCGTTAAGGCCATGTCGTTGGCGTTCTGGACGCTCTCAAGCCGGATGATTGCACCGTCGGCGAAGCGGTTTGCGTGGGCCGCGCAGTCGCCGATCGCCAAGATGTCGGGCAAGCTCGTGCGGCACAGCGCGTCGACTTCGACACCGTTCGAAACCGTGGCGCCCGCGGCGACCAGCGGTTCGACACACGGCAGTATCCCGATGCCGACGATGACCATCTCGCAGGGCAGAATTTCACCGCCGGCCAACCGCACACCCGTGACCGCGACGCCGTCGCCCTCGATGCATTCGACCGCAGCTTCGAGCCTCACGACGACGCCGTGGGCGCGATGTTCGGCCTGGTAGAATGCCGAGAGGCCTTCTCCGGCGACCCTGGCGAGGACACGGGGAAGAGCCTCGAGGAGCGTCACTTCGCAGCCGAGCTTGGTGAGAACTGCTGCCGCCTCGAGCCCGATGTAGCCGCCGCCGACAACGACGACCCGGCGGGCCCCGTTGGCAAGCTCGGCCATGATGCGGTCGACATCGGCTTTGTCGCGGACCGAGTGCACCCCGGCCAGCTCCGCACCCGGGCAGGCCATGCGCCGAGCGTCGCCGCCGGCAGCCCATATCAGCCATCCATAGGTAACGAGCTCGCCACTCGAGAGCGTCACAGTTTTCTGCTCAGCGTCGATCGAGACCGCCTCGCTGCCCAGAAGCAACTCGATCCCCTTCTCGGCCCAGAAGGAAGGCGGCCGGATATAGATGCGTTCGAACGGCTTCTCGCCGGCAAGGTACTCCTTCGATAGCGGCGGACGTTCGTAGGGCGGCTCGGTGTCGCGTCCGATCATCAGGATCGAGCCGGTGAAGCCTTGCTGGCGCAGGGCGATGGCTGCTTGCGCCCCCGCATGGCCCGCACCGACAATGACGACGTCCGCGCAGCGCACTTCAGTCTTCCGCAGCGATCGTAACCCGCAGACCGTCGAGCTCGGGCGACAGAGGAATCTGGCAGGACAACCGGGAAGTCGCGTCGCGGTCATCGGAGCTGTCGAGCAGGTCGTTCTCGTCTGCGCTCAGCGGCGGCAGAAGGTGCGCGAACTGCGGATCGACGTGGACATGGCACGTAGCGCACGAGCAGCACCCGCCGCATAACGCGAGCAGCTCGTCCACGCCGCCGTCTCGGATGGTCTCCATCAGCGTGAGACCGGGCTCGAGCGGGAGCCGGCGTTCCTCGCCTTGCCGAGTTGTCACGATCACTTCCGCCATCAGAACACCACCACGCTGCGGATGCTCTCGCCGGCGTGCATCAGCTCGAAGCCCTTGTTGATCTCCTCGAGGCTGAGCACGTGGGTGATCATCGGGTCGATCTCGATCTTGCCGTCCATGTACCAGTCGACGATCTTGGGCACGTCGGTGCGGCCCTTGGCGCCGCCGAACGCGGTGCCGCGCCAGTTGCGCCCGGTGACGAGCTGGAACGGGCGGGTGGCGATCTCCTTGCCGGCTTCCGCAACCCCGATGATGATGCTGGTCCCCCAGCCGCGATGGCAGCATTCGAGCGCGGTGCGCATGACCTCGGTGTTGCCGGTCGCGTCGAACGTGTAATCCGCGCCGCCGTCGGTCAGCTCGACGATCTTCGCCACGATCTCCTCGCGGCTCATGCCCTGGGTGTTGAGGAAGTGGGTCATGCCGAACCGGCGGCCCCAGTCCTCGCGCGCGGGATTGATGTCGACGCCAATGACCTTGTCCGCGCCGACCAGTTTCGCGCCCTGGATCACATTGAGCCCAATCCCGCCGAGCCCGAACACGACGACGTTGCTGCCGGGCTCGACCTGGGCGGTCTTGACCACCGCGCCGACCCCGGTGGTGACCCCGCAGCCGATGTAGCAGCTGGTCTTGAACGGCGCGTCCGCGCGGATTCTCGCCACGGCGATCTCGGGCAGCACGGTGAAGTTCGCGAACGTCGAGCAGCCCATGTAGTGGAAGATCGTCTCGCCCTTGTACGAGAAGCGGCTGGTCCCGTCGGGCATCACCCCCTTGCCCTGGGTGGCGCGGATCGCGG
>DASPMY010000029.1:0-68512 GCA_035626815.1 Croceibacterium sp. | reverse complement strand
CCCGCGGCGTCGTTCTGCCACAGGTAGACCGCCCGCCCCGGCAGCGCCGCGCAGCCGCCGCCGACGAGCGCCAGCTCGAGCTCGAGCGCCACCCCCTCGGCGCGGCCGGTCAGGCCGGCGAAGCTGGCGCGGATGTCGCGGCGGACGACGCCGTCCATGGCCAGCACGTTGATCGGCGGGCGGCCGTTGCTGCCGTCGGCCGGGAACGGCCCCTTGATCTCCCGCGGGGTGGCCGAGCACGCGCCGGCGGCGGCTTGCGCCCCGGCGCGGCTGCCGCAGGCCGCCAGCATCGCGCCGCCGAGCCCGAGCGCCAGCCCGGCGAGCATCCGCCGCCGGTCGAGCTCGAGCTGGCTGGTCATGTCGCGCTGGCCTCGGCGATCAGCTCGCGGGCTTCGGCCGTCGACCAGTCGTAGCCGCCCATCACGCGCCACACTTCCTTGCCCTCGGCGTCATACAGCACGGTCAGCGGCAGCCCGGCGCCGCCGCCGTAGGCCACCGCCAGCTCGTTGTTCGGATCCATCCACTGGGGCAAGTGCGCGAAGCCGCGCTCGGCGAAGAACGGCTCGACCGCTTCGGCGCCGGTCAGGTCCTCGCTGACGGTGATCACGCGCACGCTGTCGCCCAGCTCGCCGGCGAGCGCGTCGAGCAGCGGCATCTCGGTCACGCACGGCACGCACCACGTCGCCCACAAGTTGAGCAGCACCGGGGTGCCCTTCAGCTCGGCCAGAGCCAGCGTGGCGCCGGCGGGATCGGCCAGCTCCACCGCGGGCATGGCCTGGCCGGCGAAGCTGCGGTCGACCTTGCCCGCGAGCTCGGCCGCGCTCTCCGCTTCCGGTTGCGCGGGTTCGGCGCTTTGCCTATCGCAGCCCGCCAGGACGAGGGCGAGCGCGCCGGTGAGCACGAGCAAGGACAAGCGGGGCATTTCGGGCTCCAACCAGATGTGGGGCGGGCGCTTCGCCGAAGGGCCCAGCGCGGTCATGCGCGAGATTAACGCCTCGATCCCGTTCGACAAGGCGCTGTGGCGGCAGGACATCGCCGCGAGCCAGGCGCACGTGGCGATGCTCGGCGCGCAAGGGATCGTCTCGGGCGAGGACGCGCAGGCGATCGCCGACGGGCTCGGCCGGGTCGCCGCCGAGTTCGAGCGCGACGGCGTGCCCGAGGACTGGGCGCTCGAGGACATCCACATGACCGTCGAGAGCCGCCTCGCCGAGCTGATCGGCCCGGCCGCCGGGCGGCTCCACACCGCGCGCAGCCGCAACGACCAGGTCGCGACCGACTTCCGCCTGTGGGTGCGCGACGCGATCGACCAGGCCGACGCCGGGCTGGCGGCGCTGCAGCGCGCGCTCGTCACCCGCGCCGGCGAGCATGCCGACAGCATCATGCCCGGCTTCACGCACCTGCAGACCGCGCAGCCGGTCACGCTCGGGCACCACCTCCTGGCCTACTACGAGATGGCCCAGCGCGACCGCTCGCGCTTCGCCGATGCGCGCAGGCGCCTCAACCAGTGCCCGCTCGGCAGCGCGGCGCTGGCCGGCACCGGCTTTGCGATCGACCGCGCGATGACCGCCCAGGCGCTCGGCTTCGACGGCCCGACCGCGAACAGCCTCGATGCGGTCTCCGACCGCGACTTCGCGCTCGACTACCTCCAGGCGGCCGCGCAGTGCGCGCTGCACCTGTCGCGGCTGGCCGAGGAATTCGTCATCTGGGCGAGCCAGCCGTTCGGCTTCGTCCGCCTGCCCGACGCGCTCAGCACCGGCAGCTCGATCATGCCGCAGAAGAAGAACCCCGACGCGGCCGAGCTGGTGCGCGGCCACGCCGGGCGGATCGTCGGCTGCGCGGTGGCGCTGATGGTCACGATGAAGGGCCTGCCGCTGGCCTATTCGAAGGACATGCAGGACGACAAGCCGCCGGTGTTCGAGGCCGCGGGCCTCCTCGGCCTGTCGCTCGCGGCGATGACCGGGATGGTCGAGGGTTGCGAGTTCCGCACCGAGCGCATGCGCCAGGCGGCCGAGCTCGGCTATGCCACCGCGACCGACCTCGCCGACTGGCTGGTGCGCGAGGCCAACATCCCGTTCCGCGAGGCGCATCACGTGACCGGCGCCGCGGTCAGGCTCGCCGAAAGCCGCGGTGTGGCGCTCGAGGCGCTGTCGCTGGCCGATCTCCAGGCCATCGACGCTCGCATCGGCGAGGGCGTCTTTGGCGCGCTGTCGGTCGAGGCGTCGGTCGCCGCGCGCGCCAGCCACGGCGGCACCGCGCCCGAGCAGGTTCGCCGGCGTATCGCCGAGGCGCGCGCGGCGCTAGGGATCGATTCGTGACCCGCGCCGTCCCCCTCGCGCTGCTGCTGCTCGCGCTCGCCGCCTGCGGCCGGCAGAGCGACCTGACGCCGCCGCCCGGCGCGGCGCTCCCGCCGGCGCCTTACGGCCGCAGCGACCCGCCGAGCTCGGCCGAGCTGCTCGAGCTCGACCCGCAAGCCGCGCCCGAGCGCAACGTCGAGCTGCGCCGCGAGTCCGAGGAGCGCGAGGACGACCCGTTCGACCTGCCGCCCGAAGACTGAGCCGGCCGGCGATGGACCATTTCCACTTGCGCGACGGCGAGCTCCACGCGGAGGAGGTGCCGCTGGCGCGGATCGCCGAGGCGGTCGGCACGCCGGTCTACGTCTATTCGCGCGCCACGCTGGAGCGGCACGCGCGGGTGTTCCGCGAGGGCCTGGCCGGCGTCGCGCGCAAGCACATCGCCTTCGCGGTCAAGGCCAACCCCAACCTCGCGGTGCTGCGGGTCATGCAGCGCGAGGGCTTCGGTGCGGACGTCGTCTCGGGCGGCGAGCTGGCGCGGGCGCTCGCCGCCGGGATGGCCGCCGAGGACATCGTCTTTTCCGGCGTCGGCAAGCAGGCGCACGAGCTGGTCGAGGGCCTCGACGCCGGCATCGGCCAGTTCAACATCGAGTCCGAGGAGGAAGGCGCCGAGCTGTCGGCGATCGCCGCCGCGCGCGGCGCGCGGGCGCGCTGCGCGCTGCGGGTCAATCCCGACATCGACGCCGGCACCCACGACAAGATCTCGACCGG
This sequence comes from Croceibacterium sp., assembly GCA_035626815.1. Lineage (GTDB taxonomy): Bacteria > Pseudomonadota > Alphaproteobacteria > Sphingomonadales > Sphingomonadaceae > Croceibacterium_A. The sequence continues at coordinate 65,450 of DASPMY010000029.1, read as the reverse complement.
CAAGGCCGACAACAAGTTCGGCGTGCCGATCGGCCGCGCGCCGCAGATCTACGCCCGGCTGGCGGCGCTGCCCGGGCTCGAGATGCGCGGCCTCGCGGTCCACATCGGCAGCCAGCTGTCGGAGCTGGCGCCGCTCGAGCTGGCGTTCGAGAAGCTCGGGGCGTTGCTGGCGATGCTGCGCGGCGCCGGGCTCACGGTGAGCCATGTCGATCTCGGCGGCGGCCTCGGCGTGCCGTACAAGGCGGGCGACGTGATGCCGAGCCCGGCCGAGTATGGCGCGATGGTCGCCCGCGTGACCCGCGGCTGGAACGCCACGCTGATGTTCGAGCCGGGGCGGGTGATCGCCGGCAATGCCGGGGTGCTGCTGACGCGCGTCGTGCGCGTGAAGCAGGGCGTCAACCACCCGTTCGTGATCGTCGATGCGGCGATGAACGACCTCGCCCGCCCGGCGCTCTACGGCGCGTGGCACGATTTCGAGGCGGTGCGCCCGTCGAACAAGCGGATGACCGCCAACATCGTCGGCCCGATCTGCGAGACCGGCGACACGTTCGCGATGGGCCGCGACGTCGAGGGGGTGGAAGCGGGCGACCTGGCGGTGTTCCGCACCGCCGGCGCCTACGGCGCCACGATGGCCTCGAGCTACAACAGCCGCGGCTTCGTCGCCGAGGTGATGGTCGACGGCGACAAGTTCGCGGTCGTCGCCGACCGCATCCTGCCGGCCGAGATCACCGCCGCCGAGCGCGTGCCCGCGTGGCTCGATTGAACAGCCTGCCGCTGTTCCACCGCGTCGCCGGCCGGCCGGTCATCGTGCACGGCGAGGGCGAAGCCGCTGCGGCCAGGCGGCGGCTCGTCGAGCGCGCGGGCGGCGTGGTCGTCGGCGAGGAGGATGCTGACGCGCGGCTGGCGTTCGTGGCGCTCGACGCGCCCGAGGCCGCCGCCGCGCGGCTCAGGGCGCGCGGGGTGCTGGTCAACGTCGCCGACCGTCCGGACTTGTGCGACTTCACCGTGCCGAGCCTGCTCGACCGCGATCCCGTGCTGATCGCGGTCGGCACCGGCGGCGCCTCGGCCGGCCTGGCCAAGCACGTGCGGCTGCGGCTCGAGGGATTGCTGCCGACCGGCCTCGGGCGCCTCGCCGAGGCCCTGTTCGGGGCCCGCGATGCCTTGCGCGCGCGTGTCCCCGATGCGGCCGAACGGCGCCGCGCGCTCGACGCGGCGTTGCAGCCGGGCGGTCCGCTCGACCCGCTGGGCGAGGGCGGCGCCGAACGCGTCGCCGCCTGGCTGGAGAATTCCGCCGGCCCCCGTCCGCTCGCACCGGTCACCCTGACCATCGCCGGCGACGACCCCGACGACCTGAGCTTGCGCCAGGCGCGCCTGCTCGGCCGCGCCGACTTCGTCCTGTTCGAGCCCGGCGTGGCCGCGGCCGTCCTCGACCGCGCGCGGGCCGACGCCGCGCGCTTCCCGCTGCCCTACGACGGCCCGCCGCTCGACGGGCTGGTGGTGGTCCTGCGCCGGTCCTGAGCGGCCGCATTACAATCATTTAACTTCAGGTTGCCGGAACCGCTCGCCACTCGTGCCGGGTGAGCGAGGCATCGTGCCCCGCCGCTTCGGGAGACCCATCATGAACCTGCCCAAGATCGACCTGTCGGTGCTGCCCGACCTCGACACGCTGACCGGCCTGTTCGGCAGCTTCCTCGCCGACCAGCCGATGCCCGGCCACGACGATTCGGTCGTCATCCTGGCGACCTTCGTCTACGAATCCGGCATCATCTGAGGCGCGGGCCCGGCGATGCGGATCGATCCCGCGATTGCGGCGATGCGGCGCGAGCCCGCTCGGCAGCGCCGGGCCCAGGCGGAGATGATCGCGGCCGGCGACGCGTGGCGCGCAAGCCCGGGCGTCGCCGGGCTGCTCGCCGAGCTCGAGCGGTTCGGCGCCGGCGCCGCGCTGGGCGAGTGCGCGCTGCTCGAGGCGGCGTTCGACGGCGCGGCGAGCCCGCGCGCGCTGGCGGACGGGCTGTGCCGCCGGTTCGTCGCCGCGCTCGCAGGCGAGCCGATGGGCCAGCTGCCGTTCCGCCACGGCTTCAACGGCCAGGTCTCGACGCTGCTGCTGGCCCGCAGCGGGCGCGCGCAGCTGATCCTCCACGCCCGCGAGCCGGGCGAGACGGCGTACGCCAGCGTCGGCTGCAGCGACGCGATCCGCTACGAGGCGGTGCTCGCCGGCACGGGCGCCGGACAGGTGGTGCGCCACGACCCGCGCAGCGGCCGGATCGCGGCCCAGGCGGTCGCGTTGCGGCCGGGCGTGCGGATCGAGCTCGACCTGTCGCGCGAGGCGTTGCAGGTCCGCAGCGTTGAGCGGCGGCTCGTCACCGTGCGCCTCCACCGCTTCGCCGCCGAGCCCGGGCCGAGCCGCGAATACCGCCTTGCCGACGGGACGGTGCTGCACCAGTCGGCCGGCGACATCCGCGCCAGCCGCCACGAGATGATGCTCGCGCTGCTCGGGCGCATGGGCCGGGGCGACGCCGCGCCGGTGATGGCCGAGATGGCGCGCGAGCCGGGCGACGCCTCGCTGCGCTGGCAGGCGCTGCGCGAGTGCCTCGCGCTCGACACGGCAGCGGGCTTCCGCGCGCTCGGCGAGGTCGCCCGGGCCGCGGCCGATCCGCTGGCGGCTTCGGCCGGCGCGCTGCGGGCGCAGCTGCTCGAGGCGCACCCGCAACTGCTGGCGCTGGAGGACCGCCCATGCCGCGCGTGATCGAATGCATCGACGCGGCCGCCTGCGAGCTTGGCGAATGCCGCGCCGCGCTCGGTGAGAGCGGCTTCGACCCCGCCGACGAGGCCAGCCTGCTCCACGCCGCGGGCTGGCTGCGCCGGCTCGGCAACAACCGCGGGTTCCTCGGCGACATCCTGCTCGCCGAGCTGCGCCACCGGCACCGGCACGACGACAGCGCCAGCGCCTACGGCCCGCAAGTCGTGATGCTGTCCCCGCTCGGCGGCGAGTTCTTCCTGCGGGCCAACATCTGGCCCTCGCGCGACGAGCACGTGTTCCGCGCCAGCGGCGGCGGCACGTTCGTCTACGAGCTGCCGCACGACCACAACTTCGACTTCCTCACCCTCGGCTATTTCGGCCCGGGCTACTGGTCGGACTACTGGGAGTACGACCACGCCGCGGTCGCCGGCGCGGTCGGCGAGAAGGCCGGGCTCGCGTTCGCCGGGCGCTCGCGGCTCGAGCCGGGCAAGCTGATGCACTACCGCGCGCACCGCGACGTCCATTCGCAGCTGCCGCCCGACGCGCTGTCGGTCTCGCTCAACGTGATGCACGCGGGCGGGGCGCAAGGCTGGCTCGACCAGTACCGCTTCGACGTCGGGACGGACCAGATCGCCGCCGTGCTCAGCCCCGGGGCGAGCGAGGTGTTCTTGCGCATCGCCGTCGGGCTGGGCGGGGCGGAGGCGCGCGACCTCGCCGAGCGCTTCGCCGCCAGCCACCCGAGCGACCGGATGCGGCTGACGGCGCTCGACGCGCAAGCGGGCGTGCTCGGCCCGACCGAACGCGACGCGCTGTGGCGGCGCGCCGAGCGCTCCGGCAGCCGCCTCGTCGCGCTGGAGGCGAGACGCCGGCGCGAGACGCTGGAGGCGGCCTAGCTCCCGCGCGAAAACTGGGGGAATTTTCGTTGTCCTACACGGCCCGAACCTGCTTAGACTCGCGCCGGCTCTTTCGCATCGTCGTTCGCATGCGCTTTGCGCGGCGATTCGTGTTGGAGAAGTGTCGCCCGGCGTTTTCCCGGGATTAGCGCGTCATATCAGGTGTTTGCAGGCGAAAGGCGAGGGCGACGGGGTGTCGCTTTCGTCGCCCGGCTAGAGCACCCCGCCGGCCAGCCGGTCGATCGCCGCCTGCAGGATCACCGCCGCGGCGTGGCTGTCGATGCGCTCGGCGCGCCGGGCGCGGCTCATGTCCTGGTCGATCATCGCCCGCTCGGCGCTGGCGGTCGACCAGCGCTCGTCCCACAGCAGCACCGGCAGGCCGAGCGCGCCGAGGTTGCGGGCGAAGGCGCGGCTCGCCTGGGCCCGCGGGCCGGCGCTGCCGTCCATGTTGAGCGGCAGGCCGACGACGATGCCCTTGACCCGGCGCTCGGCGACCAGCGCCGCGAGCGCCGCCCGGTCGCGGGCGAACTTGCCGCGCGGCAGCGTCTTGCCGGCGCCGGCGAAACTCCACCCGGCGTCGCAGAACGCGGTGCCGATGGTCTTCGTGCCCAGGTCGAGCCCCATCAGCACGCCGCCTTCGGGCAGCGCGGCGCGGAACGCGCCCGCCTGCTCGGTGATCACCGCGCCGCCCATGCGCTCACCCGCCGCGCCACGTCGCGCTCGAGGTTCGCCCAGAACAGCGGGATGTCGTAGACGTGGTAGTTGTTGCCCGGCAGCACGTAGGGCCCCAGCTCGGGCGGGTCGCCGATCAGCAGCAGGCCGCGCGCGTCGCACCGCGCCGGCACCGCGCCGGGAACCAGCTCGCCGCCGGTCAGGTCGTCGTTCGGCTTGAGCGTGCCGAGGTTGGCCGCCGCCGGCGCCGCGCCGCCGGCGGCGCCGGTGAGCGGGTTGATGCACAGGATCGCGCTGTCGCCGCGCAGCTGCCCGTCGAAGCCGGGCGATTCGCGATAGACCGCGAGCCAGTCGCCCGGGCTGGCCGGCTCGGCGAAACTGTTCCAGCTGACGAGGCAGCCGCCGTGCCCGGCGGCGCGGCAGGCCGGAAGGCCGAGCGCCGGCAGGTCGTGCGCGACCGAGAGCGGCCAGCCGACCGCATAGACCGCGGCGACCCGGTCCTCGAGCGCGGTTCCGGCGATGCGCCGGCGCAGCAGCTCGACCACGTGGCGCGCGCCCTGGCTGTGCCCGGCGAGCACGATCGGCGTCTCCGGGTCGACCTCGGCGACGAAGCGGTCGAACGCCAGCTCGACGTCGGCATAGGCCGCGTCGATCGCCCGGGCCGCCTCGGGCGCGTCGGTCAGGAACGCGCCGAAGGTCGCCTGGCGATAGCGCGGGGCCCAGATCTCGCTCGCCGCGCCGAACGCGCTGGCCATCCCGCGCAGGAACGTCCGCGCGCGGGCCTGCGATGGCCGGTCGTCGAGCGGCGCGTTCCACCGCGCGCGCTCGAGGTAGCTGGTCGGGTGGACGAAGAACACGGCGAACTCGGGCGGTGCCGGGTCCGGCGCCGTTGCCCCGCCGGGCCGCCAGCGCGACGGATCGCGCGCCCCGAGGCCGGGCCGCGAGAACCACATCGCCGGGTCGGCGTAGGCGTTGCCGGCCAGCCGCTGCTGCTCGACGAAGGCGTCCGTCGGCACCATCGCCAGCCTGGTCAGGTCATCCGCGAACAGCCGCAGAGCCAGCAGCGCGGCGCCGGCCAGCACGACCAGCGCCGCGACCGCATAGAGGAACTTGCGGGCCAACGGCGCTCAGGCCTTGCCGGCGAGCAGCTCCTGCTCGTCCTCCTCGTTCTGCTCGGCGCGGCGCTCGAGCGCGATCTTGATCATCGCCAGCAGCGGATCGGCGAGGAACAGCCCGAGCACGCCGAACAGCGCGCCCATGATCAGCTGCGCGCCGAGCACCAGCGCGGGGGCGAGGTCGACCGTCTTCTTGGCGATCAGCGGGACGACGATGTAGCCGTCGATGTTCTGCACCAGCAGGTACACGAAGATCGTGTACAGCCCCATGTCGACGCCGCCGGAGAACCCGACGAGGATCATCAGCGCCCCGGCGATCAGCGCGCCGACGTTGGGGATGAACGCCAGCAGCCCGGTGATGATGCCGAGCAGCACGGCCATCGGCACGCCGTAGACGGCCAGCATGGCCCAGGTGAACAGGCCCTCGAACAGCATCCCGACCAGCCGCCCGGCCATCAGCCGGCGCATCGTGAAGGCCATCTTCGAGGCGGTCTCGCAGAAGTCCTCGCGCTGCTCGCGCGGCAGCATCCAGGCGACGCCGCGCTCGTAGATGCGCGGCTCGAGCGCGATGTAGATGCCGATGATGGCGATCAGGAACAGCGTCGTCAGCGCGCCGAACACCCCGCCGATGGCGCGCGTCACGGTGCCGACCCCGGTGACCAGCTGGCCGGTGGCGTTCTGCACGTCGGCGCGGCTGATGGCGAAGCCCTGGCGGTCGAGCCAGCCGAGGAAACGGCCGGTCTGCTCGCCGATGATGCGCGGGAACTCGGCCGCCTCGCGCGAGATCTGCGAGCCGGCGAACCACGCCAGCCACAGCAGGAAGCCGACCGCGGCGAGCAGCACGATGCCCAGCCGCCAGCCGCGCCCGATCGCCAGCACGCGACCGAGCATCCGCGCGCCGCCGTCGAGCATCGCCGCGAACACCATCGCCCCGAAGATCACCAGCAGCGCCTGGCTGATGTAGATCGCCAGCACCGCCAGGCCGACCACCGCGACCCACACCATCGCCCGCTTGGCTTCCAGCCGCAGCACCGGGCTGGTGATGCTCGTCGGGCTGGCGCGGTTGTCGAACCCGGCCTCGTCGTCGAGCTCAGTCTCGGCCATTCCCGTTCCCCCGCAGTTCGGGGCGCAGACTGGTCCAAGCGCGTTCCGGGCGCAATGCCCGCAACCAGCTGACCGGGTTCCACCCGGTGCTGCCGTCGAGCGAGAAGGTGATGATCTCGGCCCGCCCGCCGATGTCCTCGATCGGCACCGGCCCGCCGAGGCCGTTGGCGAACGGGTTGGCCGGCGAGCGCGCATCCGCCCGGCTGTCGGCCGAATGGTCGCGGTTGTCGCCCATCAGGAACACGTGGCCTTCGGGCACCAGCGTCTCGGGATAGTTGTCGAGCGGCTGCTTCTCGTGGTCGATGATCAGGTAGCTGGCCCCGTTCGGCAGCGTCTCGCGGAACGTCGGCGGCTCGTAGACCTCGCTGCCGTCGGACAGCCGGTGGCGGTAGGCCTCGAAATCCCACAGGCACACGCGCTCGCCCATGCCGCTGTCGCACATCTGCTCGTCGGCGACCGGGATGCGCACGGCGGGCTCGACCGCCTGCGGCACCGGCTCGCCGTTGAGGATGACCTGGCCGTTGACCACCGCGATGCGGTCGCCCGGGCGGCCGATCACGCGCTTGATGTAGTCCTCGGCGCGGTCGGGCGGCACGGCGATGACGATGTCGCCGTAGTCCGGCGTCGCCGGGGCGATGCGCCAGTCGTCGCGCGGCACGAAGCGCAGCGGGAACGACGCCGAGACCCAGCTCCACCCGTAGGGGTATTTGGTCACGATCAGCCGGTCGCCGACCAAGAGGTTCGGCACCATCGACGCGCTCGGGATGTAGAACGGCTTGGCCACCAGCGTGTGGAACGCGACCACCCCGAGCAACATCAGCGCCAGCCCGCGGATCTCCGCCAGCCAGTTGACCTTGGCCTTCGGCTTCGCGCTCTCCTCGGGCGCGGCGGCGGGCGGGGTCGTCTCGGGGGTGTCGTCGGTCACGGTGGGGTTGCCGGCAGTGCTCTACAAAGGGCGCGCTTCGATCACGACGAAGGCCTGCGCCCACGGGTGATCGTCGGTCAGGGTCAGGTGGACATGCGCCTCATGGCCGTCCGGGGTCAGTTCCGCAAGCCGCTTCGCCGCGCCGTTGGCCAGCTTGAGCGTCGGCGCGCCCGAGGGCAGGTTCACCACCCCGATGTCCTTCATGTAGACGCCGTGGAAGAACCCGGTGCCGACCGCCTTGGAGAACGCCTCCTTGGCGGCGAAGCGCTTGGCGTAGGTCCCCGCGCGGGTGAACGGGCGCTTGGCCGCCTTGGCGCGCTCGACGGCGGTGAAGCAGCGGTTTTCGAACCGCTCGCCGTGGCGGGCGAGCGCGGCCTGGATGCGCTCGATGCTGCACAGGTCGGAGCCCATGCCGATGATCACGGCAATTCCTCCCCGGCACGAGGAGGGGGACCATGCGAAGCATGACGGAGGGGGCCCGCGGCTGGCGCAGCGCCAGGACGCAAGCCCCCTCCGTCAGCCGCCTTCGGCGTCTGCCACCTCCCCGTCCCGGGGAGGATTTGGCTCGCGAACATCACCGCGCCGCGTCCATCAGCTCGCGCATCCGCCGGACCGATTCCTCGAGCCCGACGAACACCGCCTCGCCGACCAGGTAGTGGCCGATGTTGAGCTCGGCGAGCTGCGGAATGGCGGCGATCGGCTGGACGTTATCGTAAGTCAGGCCGTGGCCGGCGTGCGGCTCGATGCCGTTCCTGGCCGCGAGTGCCGCGAGGTCGGCGATCTTTTTCAGCTCGACGGCGATCTGCTCGCCCTCGGCGTGGGCGTAGTCGCCGGTATGGAACTCGACCACCGGCGCGCCGAGGTGCAGCGCGGCTTCGAGCTGGCGCTCGTCGGCGCCGATGAACAGGCTGACGCGGATGCCGGCGTCGAGCAGGCGCGAGATGACCGGCTGCAAGTGGTTCTGCAGCCGCGCGGCATCGAGCCCGCCCTCGGTGGTCACTTCCTCGCGCTTCTCGGGCACGATGCACGCGGCGTGGGGGCGGTGGCGCAAGGCGATCTCGAGCATCTCGTCGGTCGCCGCCATCTCGAGGTTGAGCGGCAGGTCGGTGGCCTGCTGGATGCGCCGCAAGTCCTCGTCGCGGATGTGGCGGCGGTCCTCGCGCAAGTGCGCGGTGATGCCGTCGCCGCCGACCCGGGCGACGATCTCGGCCGCGCGCACCGGGTCCGGATGGTCGCCGCCGCGCGCGTTGCGGATGGTAGCGACGTGATCGATGTTGACGCCGAGCCGGAGCCTGCCCGTCACCCCTTGCGGCTCCCGGGCTTGACCGCCGGCCTCGCGGCGAGCTCGGGGGGCATCTCGTCCTCGGCGTAAGTCGGGAAGTTGATCGTCACCAGCGGGTGGAACGGCACGCCGAGGTCGACCTCGCCGCCGGTGCGGTCGACCAGCGCCACCGCCGCCACGACCTCGCCGCCTTCGGCCGCGATCGCCTTGATCGCCTCGCGGCTGGACAGCCCGGTGGTGATGACGTCCTCGACCAGCAGGACCTTCTCGCCCTCGGCGATGTCGAACCCGCGGCGCAGCTCGAAGGTGCCGGTCGGGCGCTCGAGGAAGATCGCCTCGACCTCGAGCGCGCGGCCGACCTCGTGGCCGATGATGATCCCGCCCATCGCCGGCGAGACGACCTTGTCCACCTGGGCGCGCAGCTCGCGCGGCAGCTTCTGGCACAGCGCGCGCGCCAGCCGCCCGGCGCGCTCCGGGTTCATCAGCACGCGCGCGCATTGCAGGTAGTGCGCGCTGTGGCGGCCCGAGGAGAGCAGGAAATGGCCTTCGAGCAGGGCGTGGCTGGCGCGGAACTCGGCGAGAACCTCGTCTTCGGTCATGCGCGGATGTAGCCTTTCGATGCCTCCCGGCCCGACCGGCGGAGGCGCCTGGAAGGCGCCGCCATCCCCCTGTCGGGCCTGTCGAAAATTCTCCCTAGAAGCGCTTGAGGCATCGGGCAAGCGGGCGTATAGGCCCGGCCCAACCGGCCCTTTCCACGGGGCCGCACGGCCCTCGCGCGCCCTGAGACAGAACGGAAAGCGGCAGACAGATGAAGTTCGGCGAGAACGCCCGCAAGTGGTTGCATGTCCTTCCCCTCGTTGCCGCCGCCCTGGCCCTTTCGGCGCCGCAGGCGGGGCTCGCCCAGCCGGCCGGATCGGCCCCGCCGCCGACTGAATCGAGCGCCGCCGCGCCCGCCGCCGACGCCCGCTCGGTCAACGTCGAGGACGCCGCCGCCGACCCGGCCGCCACCGCCCAGCCGTCGGCCACCGAAGCCGCGCCCGGCGCCGAGGCCGGCGGCTACACTCCGCTCGGCCCGGAATGGATCAAGGGTGCCCCGGAGGACGGCGGGCTGACCTTCCAGCAGCAGTATTCCGAGGACGGCGAGTACGCGCTGTGGATGCACGACATCGTCCTGATGCCGATCATCACCGCGGTCAGCCTGCTGGTGCTCGCGCTGCTGCTGTGGGTCGTCGTGCGCTACAACCGCCGGGCCAACCCAGTGCCCTCGAAGACCAGCCACAACACGCTGATCGAGGTGATCTGGACCGCGGTGCCGGTGATCATCCTGGTGGTCATCGCGATCCCCTCGATCACGCTGCTCGCGCGGCAGTACGAGAGCCCGCCGGAGGACGCGCTGACCGTCAAGGTCACCGGCTACCAGTGGTACTGGGGCTACACCTACCCCGACAACGGCGGGTTCGAGGTGATCTCGAACATGCTGCCCGAGGAGGAGGCCGAGGCCCGCGGCGAGCCGTCGCACCTCGGCGCCGACAACCGCATGGTCGTGCCCGTCGGCGAGACGATCCGCGTCCAGGTCACCGGCGCCGACGTGATCCACGCCTTCGCCGTGCCGAGCCTGTGGTTCAAGATCGATGCCGTCCCCGGGCGGCTCAACGAGCGGACGATGTTCATCAAGGAGCCCGGCATTTACTACGGCCAGTGCTCCGAGCTGTGCGGCGCGCGCCACGGCTACATGCCGATCGCCGTCGAGGCGGTGCCGCGGCCGCAGTTCGAGGCGTGGCTGCGCTCGAAGGGCGGGACCGTCGCCGGCGAGGAAGCCGCCGCGCCCACCGCCGCCCCGCTGCAGGAGCCGGAATCGTCGGTCGAGGGAGCGCCGGGCGCCGGCGCCGCGCCGGACGACGTGACCGAGGCCACCGCACCGGGCAACGAAGCCTGAATTCACCGACAGATACTGACCTAGGGTAACGCAGACGATGGCCACCACCGCCGACACTTTCCAGGCTCATCCGGGCGAGCACCACGCCGGCGAGCATGGGGCCGACCACAAGCCGGGCTTTTTCGCCCGCTGGTTCATGTCGACGAACCACAAGGACATCGGCACGCTGTATCTGATCTTCGCGATCTTCGCCGGCATCATCGGCGGGGCGATCTCGGGCCTGATGCGCTGGGAGCTGGCCGAGCCGGGCCTGCAGATCCTGGGTCAAGTCTCCGCCTACCTCAACGGCGGCGACATGGACTTCGACAAGTCGCTGCACACGTGGAACGTGCTGATCACCGCGCACGGGCTGATCATGGTGTTCTTCGTCGTCATGCCGGCGACGATGGGCGGGTTCGGCAACTGGTTCGTGCCGCTGATGATCGGCGCGCCCGACATGGCCTTCCCGCGCATGAACAACGTCGCCTTCTGGCTGACGCTCGCCGGATTCATCTCGCTGATGACGTCGGCGTTCTTCCCCGGCGGCACCGGGATGGGCGCGGGCACCGGGTGGACGGTCTACGCTCCGCTCTCGACCTCGGGCTCGATCGGCCCGTCGGTCGACTTCGCGATCTTCTCGCTGCACCTGGCCGGCGCGGCCTCGATCATGAGCGCGATCAACTTCATCACCACGATCTTCAACATGCGCGCGCCGGGCATGACGCTGCACAAGATGCCGCTGTTCGCGTGGTCGGTGCTGGTCACCGCGTTCCTGCTGCTGCTGGCGCTGCCGGTGCTCGCCGCGGCGATCACCATGCTGATCACCGACCGCAACTTCGGCACCACGTTCTTCGATGCCCGCGGCGGCGGCGACCCGGTGCTGTACCAGCACCTGTTCTGGTTCTTCGGCCACCCGGAAGTCTACATCATGATCATCCCGGGCTTCGGCATGATCAGCCAGATCGTCGCCACCTTCAGCCGCAAGCCGGTGTTCGGCTACCTCGGCATGGCCTACGCGATGGTGGCGATCGGCGTGGTCGGCTTCATCGTCTGGGCGCACCACATGTTCACCGTCGGCATGGACGTGAACACCAAGATGTACTTCACCGCCGCGACGATGGTCATCGCGGTGCCAACCGGCATCAAGATCTTCAGCTGGATCGCGACGATGTGGGGCGGCAGCCTCGAGTTCAGGAGCCCGCTCGTCTGGGCGCTCGGGTTCATCTTCCTGTTCACCGTCGGCGGCGTCACCGGCGTGGTGCTGGCCAACGGCGGCGTCGACGACAACCTGCACGACACCTACTACGTGGTCGCGCACTTCCACTACGTGCTGTCGCTGGGCGCGGTGTTCTCGCTGTTCGCCGGCTTCTACTACTGGTTCCCGAAGATGAGCGGGCGGATGCATTCCGAGCTGCTCTCGCACCTGCACTTCTGGGTGTTCTTCATCGGCGTGAACGTGATCTTCTTCCCGCAGCACTTCCTCGGCATGCAGGGGATGCCGCGCCGCTACCCGGACTACACCCCGGCGTTCGAGTTCTGGAACAACGTCTCGTCGGTCGGCTACGTGATCATGGCGGTGTCGATGCTCTTCTTCTTCGCCAACATGCTCTATGCCTACACCGCCGGCCGCAAGGCCCCGGCGAACTACTGGGGCGAGGGCGCGACGACGCTCGAGTGGTCGCTGTCGAGCCCGCCGCCGTACCACCAGTTCGAGACGCTGCCGGTGATCGAGGACCACCATTCGCACCACGACGCGATCGGCGCGCCCGGCACCGCCACGGCGCATTAGTCGGCCCAAAGGATTCGTCATTGCGAGTGTAGCGAAGCAATCCAGGGCGGTGCAGCGCCGCCCTGGATGGCTTGATCGCTTTCAGCGGTCCGCAATGACGAGTTGAGAGTTTATGCCTTTGCCAATGACCGCAACCGCTCCGACCGCCACAGCCGCGCTCCCCGCCGAATGGCGCGACTACTTCGCGCTGACCAAGCCGCGGGTGATGAGCCTGGTGGTGTTCACCGGGCTGTGCGGCCTGCTCGCCGCGCCGGGGCATATCCATCCGGTGCTCGGCTTCGCCGCGGTGCTGTGCATCGCGCTCGGCGCCGGCGGCGCGGGCGCGCTCAACATGTGGTGGGAAGCCGACATCGACGCCAAGATGAAGCGCACCGCCAAGCGGCCGCTGCCGCAGGGCCGCATGCGCGCGAGCGACGCGCGCGACTTCGGGGTCGCGCTGTCGGTCGCCTCGGTCGCGGTGATGGGGCTTGCCATCCACTGGCTCGCCGCGGCGATCCTTGCGCTGTCGATCCTCTACTACGCGGTCGTCTACACGATCTGGCTCAAGCCGCGCACGCCGCAGAACATCGTCATCGGCGGCGGGGCCGGCGCCTTCCCGCCGCTGATCGGCTGGGTCGCGGTGACCGGCGAGATCACGGCGATGCCGGTGCTGCTGTTCGCGGTGATCTTCATGTGGACCCCGCCGCACTTCTGGGCGCTCGCGCTGTTCGTCAAGACCGACTACGCCAAGGCCGGCATCCCGATGTTGCCGGTGGTCGCCGGCGAGACGGCGACGCGGCGGCAGATCCTCGCCTACGCCGTGCTGCTGCTGCCCGTGAGCCTGGCGCCGTGGCTGATCGGCGGCACCGGGGCGATCTACGGGCTCGCCGCGCTGGCGCTGTCGGGCGCCTTCGTGGCGCTGGCGCTGCCGGTGGCGTTCCGCACCTCGGCCGAGGGCGACCGGATGGCGCCCGAGAAGCGGCTGTTCGGCTTCTCGATCCTCTACCTGTTCGCGCTGTTCACCGCGCTGGTGATCGACCATTACGCGCTCGGGAGCGCGGCATGACGCCCGAGGAGCAGGAGGCGCTCAAGCGCGCCCGGCGCGGCCGCAACGTCGCCCTCGGGCTCGCGCTGCTGGCGTTCGCCGCGCTGTTCTACGCCATCACCATCGTCAAGATGCTCGACTGATGGCCAGCGCCCCGCTCGCGGCGCGCAACCGGCGCGTCGGCCTCGTCGCCCTGCTGGTCGCGCTGGCGATGCTCGGGCTCGGCTACGCCGCGGTGCCGCTGTACCGCATCTTCTGCCAAGTGACCGGCTTCGGCGGCACCACCCAGCGGGCCACGCTGGCCGAGGCGCTTACCGCCGAGGCGATCGCCCGCAGCGCCGGCGCGCGCAGCTTCTCGATCCGATTCGACGCCAACACCGCCAGCGACATGCCGTGGACCTTCCGCCCGCGGCAGGTGACCGACACCGTCCAGGTCGGCCAGCGCGACATGGCCATATTCGAGGCGCGCAACGAAAGCTCGGTGCCGATCACCGGCAATGCCAGCTTCAACGTCGAGCCCGAGCAGGCCGGCGCCTACTTCACCAAGATCCAGTGCTTCTGCTTCACCGAGCAGACTCTACAGCCGGGGCAGGAAGTGACGATGCCGGTGCTGTTCTACGTCGATCCCGCAGCGCTCGACGATCCCAACATGGACGGCGTCGAGCAGATCACGCTCAGCTACACGTTCCACCGCGCAAAGGGATGACGACCCCTCTAGACCCGCCCGCGACGCAGCATTAAGGGCACCTCAACCCACGATCAGGAACCCATCATGGCCGGCGCCAAGAACCACGACTACCACATCCTGCCGCCCGACATCTGGCCGCTGATCGGCGCGATCGCCGCGGTCACCTTCACCACCGGCATGGTGCTGTACATGCACGAGCTGCCGAACCACTGGCTGGTGCTCGGCCTCGGCATCGCCGGGCTGATCGCGACGTTCTTCGCGTGGTTCTCCAACGTCGTGAAGGAAGCGCAGGCGGGCGATCACACGCCGGTCGTCCAGCTGCACCTGCGCTACGGGATGATCCTGTTCATCGCCTCGGAGGTGATGTTCTTCGTCGGCTGGTTCTGGAGCTGGTTCGACTTCGCGCTGTTCCCCAACGCGCTGCCCGAATACGCCGACGTCATCGGCGGGCAGTTCCCGCCCAAGGCGATCGAGGCGGTGCTCGATCCGTTCGCGCTGCCGCTGCTCAACACGCTGATCCTGCTGTGCTCGGGCACCACGGTCACGTGGGCGCACCATTCGCTGATCCACGGCGACCGCGACGGCCTCAAGAAAGGCCTGTGGCTGACGATCCTGCTCGGCCTGCTGTTCACCAGCATCCAGGCCTACGAATACGCCAACGCGCCGTTCGGCTTCGGCGGCAACACTTACGGCTCGGCGTTCTACATGGCGACCGGGTTCCACGGCTTCCACGTCATCATCGGCACGACCTTCCTGATCGTCTGCCTGCGCCGCGCCTACCTCGGCCACTTCACCCCGCGCCAGCACTTCGGCTTCGAGGCGGCGGCGTGGTACTGGCACTTCGTCGACGTGGTCTGGCTGTTCCTGTTCTGCGTCGTCTACGTCTGGGGCGGGTGGGGCGCCGAATACCACTGAGCCTCATGGCTGACGCGCCCGAACCATCGAAAGGGCAGCCCGGAATTCCCGAGGCTGCCCTTTTTGGCCTCTGCCCGCGCTGCGGCGGCCGCACGCTGTTCGCCGGCTGGACCCGTTTCGCCGATCGCTGCCGCGCCTGCGGGCTCGACCTGACGCGCTTCAATGTCGGCGACGGGCCGGCGGCGTTCCTGACGCTGATCATCGGCGCCGTGGTGGTGATCCTGGCGCTGTGGCTGCAGCTTGCGGCCGAGCCGGCGTGGTGGGTGCACGTCATGCTGTGGCCGCCGCTGACGGTGCTCGGCGTGATCCTCGGCCTGCGCGTCGCGAAAGCGGCGTTGCTACAATCCGAGTACCGCAACAAGGCGGAGGACGGCCGATGAGCCGCCGCGTGCCGATTATTCCGACGCTGGTCGCCGCCATAGCAGTGGCGGTAATGATCGCATTCGGCGTGTGGCAGCTCCAGCGTGCCGAGTGGAAGGCCGACCTGATCGCCCGCTACGAACAAGCGCAAGCGATGTCGTCGATGGTTCCCTGGCCGCGCGACGAAGCCGCGATGGAGCGATCGCTCTTTCGTTGGAGCTATTTTACCTGCGAGCGGGTGCTAGGAATGAGTTCCCGAGCCGGAACCAGCATCGACCAAGAGAAGGGGTGGGCGCACATCGCGCGTTGTGCGATCGATGGCGGCGGCGAAGCAGAGGTGGCCATTGGTTGGTCAAATGATCCTAAGCCCCCCAAGTGGTCGGGTGGGGAGGTTCAGGGGTTCGTTGCGCCGGGCGGGTACCTGATTGCTGCGGGCACCGACTCGCTCAAGCCCCTCGCGGCACCCGATCCGGGCGACGTCCCCAACAACCACCTGATGTACGCCGGCCAGTGGTTCTTCTTCGCCCTGACTGCGCTGGTGATCTACGTCCTGGCGCTGCGCAAGAAGTGGCGTTCCGCCGCGCTCAAGTAGGCCCGAGCGTGTCAAGGGGCGATAGCGCAACAAGGAGCGCTACTTGTACAGCCCGTCGCGCAAGTTGAAGCCGTGCTCGAGCCAGACCTTGAGCGCGAGCAACATTCCGGTCCAGCCCTGGCAGTTGCCGTAGCTCGCTTGAAGCGCGCCCTCGTTCTCGCGCCAGCCTTCCTCGGCGATCTCGACCAGGGTGCGGCCGTCCTCGAGGCCCTTGAACGTCATCGTCACGGTGGTCTTGTAGCCGGCATTGGCCATCTCGGGACGGCTGCTGTCCTCGACGTTGGGCGGTTCGCCCTCGGCGGCATCCCATTCGAGCACGATCCGCTGGTCGGGCACGACCTCGATCACGTGGACCGGGAAGGCGCCGGGGTAATCGTGAAAGTCCCAGGTCACCGTCGCGCCGGTCTCGAGCCGGCCTTTTGCCCCTCCGGTGGTGAAGTACTCCGACAGCTGCTGCGGATCGGCGACCGCCTCGAACACTTCGTGGACCGGCTTGGCGATCCGCGCGGCGACTCTGAATTTCAATTCCATGCTTCGAATCCTATCTTGAGTCGGTTGACATGTTATGTTATAAAAACATAACATGTCAACCGACGACGATCTCAACGCCGTGTTCAAGGCGCTGGCCAACCCGGTGCGCCGGGGCATTTGCGACGAGCTCAAGCTGCGGCCGATGACCACTCAGCAGCTCATCGACTGCTTCCCGGAGCTCGATCGCTGCACCGTCATGCAACACCTGAAAGTGCTCGAAGGGGCCGGGCTGGTGGTGCCGGTGCGCAAAGGGCGCGAGCGGTTCAACTACCTCGACGCGATGCCGATCGAGGCGATCCATCGGCGCTGGATCGGGCCGCTCGCTGAGCAAGCCGCCGGTCGGTTGGGGCAGCTCAAGCGGGAGCTGGAGAAGCAATAATCGGCCAGCTCGCGAGGGCCGCTTTGTTGCCTCTACGGCAACACGCCGCTAACCGCGCTCCCACCATGGACTACGTCTCCACCCGCGGCAGCGCCCCGGCGCTCGATTTCGAAGGCGTCACGCTGGCCGGGCTGGCGGCGGACGGCGGGCTCTACCTGCCGCGCGAATGGCCGCGCTTCAGCGAGGCCGAGATCGGCGCGCTGGCTGGCCTGCCGTATGCCGAGCTGGCCGTGCGGGTCATGCTGCCGTTCGTCGACGGCAGCCTCGGCGAGCGCAAGCTGCGCGAGCTCAGCGCCGAGGCCTACGGCCGCTTCGCCCACGCCGCGGTCACGCCGCTCAGGCAGCTCGACGAGCGGCACTGGCTGCTCGAGCTGTTCCACGGGCCGACGCTGGCGTTCAAGGACGTCGCGCTGCAGCTGCTCGGCCGGCTGTTCGAGGAATTCCTCTCGCGCCGCGACGACCGCCTGACGATCGTCGGCGCGACCAGCGGCGACACCGGCTCGGCGGCGATCGACGCCGTGGCCGGCCGCGACAACGTGCAGATCTTCATGCTCCACCCCAAGGGCCGGGTGAGCGACGTCCAGCGGCGCCAGATGACCACGGTCAAGGCGCCCAACGTGCACAACATCGCGCTGGAAGGCGCCAGCTTCGACGACGCCCAGGCGATGGTCAAGCGCATGTTCGGCGATCCCACGCTGACCGGGCGCTTCAACATCGGCGCGGTCAACTCGATCAACTGGGCCCGGCTGATGGCCCAGGTGGTGTACTATTTCGCCGCCGCGCTGCAGCTCGGCGCGCCGCACCGCAAGGTCGCCTTCAGCGTGCCCACCGGCAATTTCGGGGACGTCTTCGCCGGCTATGTCGCGGCCCAAATGGGCTTGCCGATCGAGCGGCTGATCGTCGCCACCAATGTCAACGACATCCTCCACCGCGCGCTGTCGGCCGGCGATTACTCCGCCGGCACGGTGACGCCGACCGCCGCCCCGTCGATGGACATCCAGGTCAGCTCGAACTTCGAGCGCCTGCTGTTCGACTGCGGCGGCCGCGACGGCGCGGCGCTGGCCGAGCAGATGCGCGGGTTCGAGGCGGGCCAGGCGATGCGCCTGACCAACGCCCAGCGCGAAGGCGCCGCCGCGCTGCTGGCCAGCTGCCGCGCCGACGCCACCGCGATGGCGCGGGCGATGGCCTGGGCGTGCCACGCATGCGGCGAGGTCCTCGATCCGCACACCGCCATCGCCCTCCACGCCGCCCGCGCCGCGGAGCTGCCGCGCGAGGTGCCGGTGGTCACGCTGGCCACCGCGCACCCCGCCAAGTTCCCCGATGCGGTCGAGCGCGCGACCGGCCAGCGCCCGCCGCTGCCCGCCCGCGTCGGCGACCTGTTCGAGCGCGAGGAGCGCTGCGTCGAGCTGCCCGGCGACTACGACGCCGTCGCCGCCTACGTCGCCGAGCACGCGACCCCGTCCGCCTGATGGCGATCCCCGAGCCGTTCGTGTCGAGCGAAGTCGAGACACGCTCGCGCCGCCGCCTCTCGACTTCGCTCGAGGCGAACGAAGGCGGCCATGGCTGAGCTGGCGCTCCAGCCGCTGATCCTCGAAGGCGCCGGCTGGGCCGATTACGGCCTCGTCGACAGCGGCCACGGCCGCAAGCTCGAGCGCTACGGCCCGTACCGCTTCATCCGCCCCGAGAGCCAGGCGCTGTGGTCGCCGCGCCTCGCCGCGTGGCCGGCCGACGGCGAGTTCGTCCCCGGCTCGGACGAGGACGGCGGCGGCCGCTGGCAGTTCAATGGCGCGGTGCCGGCGGAAGGCTGGCCGCTCGCCTGGAACGAGGTCCGCTTCACCGCGCAATGCACCCCGTTCCGCCACCTCGGGTTCTTCCCCGACATGGCCCCGGTGTGGGAGTGGATGCGCGGGCAGCTTCCTCCCCTCCCCTTCAGGGGAGGGGCCGGGGGTGGGGCTTGTGCAGCGTCCGACAGCTCCCACCCCGACCCCTCCCCTGAAGGGGAGGGGCTAAGTACACTCAACCTGTTCGGCTACACCGGGGTCGGCACGCTGGCGCTGAGCGAGTGCGGCCCGGTCACGCACGTCGACGCGAGCAAGAAATCGGTCGCCCAGGCGCGCGACAACGCGGCGCTGTCGGGCCTGGCCGAGCGGCCGATCCGCTGGCTGGTCGACGACGCCGCCAAGTTCGTCGCACGCGAGGTGCGGCGCGGCCGGCGCTACGACGGGATCATCCTCGACCCGCCCAAGTTCGGCCGCGGCCCCGAAGGCGAGGTGTGGCGGCTCGAGGACGGCCTGCCGCCGCTGGTCGCCGACTGCCGCCGCCTGCTCGATGCCGAGAGCCGCTTCCTGTTCCTCACCGTCTATGCGGTGCGGATGAGCAGCCTCGCGCTCGCCGGGCTGCTGGCCGAGCACTTCGCCGGGCTGCCCGGCACGATCGAGCACGGCGATCTGGCGGTGAGAGAGGAAGGGGGTGGCGGTCGCCTGCTGCCGACGGCGATCTTCGCCCGCTGGCGCAACGGCTGACGCGGCCCGACCGATTGTTCTTCAAGGCGGTTCGATCATTGCCTATGCAGGCTTGGAGCGAAGGGGGACGGACATGAACAAGGCGAAGCTCACGGGAATCGCGCTGGCGGCGTCCGCCGCCGTGCTGGCCGCCGCGCCGGCGATCTCGCAAGGCGGCGCGGCGCCGGTGGCGCGCTACACGATCGACGCCGGGACGATGTCGGGCATGGCGGCGATGAGCGCCGGCGGCGGGGTCGGCGGCGTGCTCGGCGCGCTCGGCGGCGGCGGCAGCCAGGTGGCGCACGAGCTGGTGCTGCGGCTCGGCTCGAGCCGCGCGGCGACCGGCGAGCCCCAGGCCGACCATTTCATGCCCGCGGGCGCGCGGCTCGGCGCCTCGGTGCCGCTGGTGACCCCCCGCGCGGCGCCCACCGGCCCGAGCGGGTCGCAGCCGAGCTTCCCGCAAGGCCAGTTGCCGCAGGGCCGCCTGCTGATCTTCTGGGGCTGCGGCGAGCACGCGCCCGCCGGGCAGCCGGTGGTCGTCGACTTCTCGCGCCTGGCGCGCGGCGAGATGCCGGCCGGGCTGATGGCGCAATCGCTCAACCTGCCCGACGAGTGGCAAATAGATGCCGGCAACAGCCGGACCTACGGCGAATGGCCGAACCAGCGCGATTCGCAGCGCGTGCCGGCCAACGCCTCGCTCCTCGGGGCGCACCGCATCGTCGGCAATTACGCGCCGGAGATCGCCTTCGACCTCGCCGACGACTTCATGCCCGCGCTGCGCCCGGCCACCAGCGACCTGGCGAGCGGCGGCATCGGCCTCGGCTGGAACGGCATCGCGCAGGCGACCGGCTACTATGCCTGGGCGATGGGCGCCGGCGCGGGCAACGATTCGCGCGACATGGTCATGTGGTCGTCGTCGTCGAGCCAGCAGACCGGCGGCTTCATGGGCGGCTCGCTTTCGGGCTGGCTGTCGCCGGCCGCGGTCGGGCGGCTGGTCGATGCGGGGACGGTCATGCCGCCGAGCCAGACCACTTGCGCCATCCCGGCCGAGGTCAAGGCGGCGGCCGGGCCGGGCATGATGATCAACCTCAACGCCTACGGGCCGGAAGCCGACTTCGCCTATCCGCCGCGGCCGGCCGCCGCGCGCGCGGCGTGGAAGCCCGAGTGGACCGCGCGGGTCCGCTTCCGCTCGAACGTGATGCTGATCCCCGGCATGCCCGGCTTCGGCGACGATGGCGACGGCGGCCAGGCGAACGCCGGCCAGGCGGACGCGCCCAAGAAGCCCAGGTGCCGCGGGCTGCGCGGCATCGCCGAGCGCGCCGCCGGATTGTGCGAGTAGCGCCGCGCCGCTAGCGGGCGATGGACTTTCGCCGGCGCGGCTGCCAATCGGCCCGCCGACGCAAGGACACCGCATGGCCGACAGCCTGACCCTCGAGCTCGCCGATTTCGAGCACCTGGTCCACACCGGGATCTACTCGGAGGAGACCGGCCGCCCGCAGCCGCTGCGCTTCTCGGTGAGCGTGCGGATGAAGCCGGCGCCGCACTACGATCCCGAGACCTCGCTCGACGCGAGCAAGAACTACATGGACCTCAAGTTCGCCTGCTCGGCGGCGCTCGGCGAGAACACGCATTTCAAGCTGATCGAGGCGGTCGCCGACCACGTGTGCGAGACGCTGTTCGTGCAGGACCGGCGCGTCGAGGCGGTGACGGTCAAGATCGTCAAGCTGGCGCTGAGCGAGGCCGACGAGAAGATCGGCATCACCTTGCACCGCGAGCGGCGCTGATGGCGGTGCTGGAGGTCGGGGCGCTGCCCGACGGCGCGCTCGAGGCGGCGGCGGCCTTTCACGCGCAAGTCCTGCCGCAGGCCCTGGCCGAGCTGAGCGATCCCCCCGGGGCCGGGGAAGACCTGGTGCTGGTCTTCCCGCCGGCCCCGTACGACCATCGCGGCTGGCGGCTGGCGGTCGTGCAGGACCTTGCCCGGGCCGCCGCCCCCGCGCGCGTCAACGGCGTCGCCGGCGACGACGAGGCGGCCGTGGCCGCGGCGGTCGCCTGGCTCGCGGCCGCCCCCGGCGTCACCGGCCAGCTGCTGGCGGTCGAGCCGGGCTGACATTTGCGCTGTCCTACACCGCGCCGGTCTGCTTGGGTCGCCGCATGACCTGCCCGATCCCTCGCCCAAGCGATCCTGCCGCGCGCAGGCGACACTTTGGCGGCCCCCGCGGCATTTCCGCATGGACCGTGTCGACTATGTCCGGCCTGTGTAATCTTCGCCCGGCTCGCGCCGCTAAAGCTGAACGAATCACCTGCCAAGGCAAATGCGTTTGAACTCGTCCGCCACCCCGGCCACAAGGGCGCCATGAGCTGCGGCAAGCCTCTCGTCGACGCCTTCAACCGGCGCATCAGCTACTTGCGGCTATCGGTCACCGACCGCTGCGACTTGCGCTGCGCGTACTGCATGCCCGAGCAGATGCAGTTCCTGCCGCGCAAGGACGTGCTCAGCCTCGAGGAGCTGCACAAGCTGGCGCTGGCGTTCATCGACCGCGGGGTGACCAAGATCCGCCTGACCGGCGGCGAGCCGCTCGTGCGGCGCGACGTGATCGAGCTGGTCCACGCGCTCGGCCGCAAGCTCGGGCCCAAGGGACACGGGGGGCTCGACGAGCTGACGCTGACGACCAACGGCACCCAGCTCGCGCAGTTCGCCGACGACCTCGCCGCGGCCGGCGTGAAGCGGATCAACGTCTCGCTCGACACGCTCGACGCAGGGCTGTTCGAGCGCCTGAGCCGCCGCGACCGGCTCGGCCAGGTGCTGGAGGGCATCGCCGCGGCGAAGGAGGCCGGGCTCCAGGTCAAGCTCAACACGGTGGCACTCAAGGGCCTCAACGAGGCCGAGATCCCGTCGCTCGTCGAATGGGCCCACGCCCACGGCCACGAGCTGACGCTGATCGAGGTCATGCCGCTCGGCGAGGTCGAGGGCGAGCGGGTCGACCACTACCTGCCGCTCACCGCGGTGCGCGAGGCGCTCGACAAGCGCTGGACGCTGGTGCCGAGCGAGCACCGCAGCGGCGGCCCGGCGCGCTACGTCGACATCGCCGAGACCGGCGGCCGGCTCGGCTTCATCACTCCGCTGACCCAGAACTTCTGCGCCGGCTGCAACCGCGTCCGGGTCACCGCCACCGGCCGGCTCTACGCCTGCCTCGGCGGCGCCGAGCAGGTCGACTTGCGCGCCGCGCTGCGCTCCGACGCGCCCGACGCTCGGCTGGCCGAGGCGCTCGACGAGGCGATGCGGATCAAGCCCGAGCGGCACCATTTCCGCATCGAGCCCGGCAGCGGCCCGGCGCAGCCGCGCCACATGTCGCTCACCGGCGGCTAGCCATGGGCGTCAAGCTCGTCTTCCTCGGCAAGCTGGCCGACCTCGCGGGCGCGCCCGACAAGGACGTGCGGGGGCCGCTCGACTGGCGCGGGCTGCTCGACGCGCTGCCCGGGCCGCTGGGCGAGGCGGCGCGGGGCGACACGGTCAGGCTGGCGCTCAACGGCACGGTGCTGGCCGACAAGGCCGCGCTCGGCGCGGCGGACGGCGACGAGGTGGCCTTGCTGCCGCCGGTCAGCGGGGGCTGACAGTGAAGGACGTGCGCCTGCTTCACGGCGACCTTTCGCCCGGCAACGCGATGACCGCGTTCTCGGCCGCCCACCCCGAGGCGGGCGGGATCGTCTCGTTCGTCGGCAAGGTCCGCCCCGACGGCGACGTCGAGGCGCTCGAGCTCAGGCACTACGCCCCGCTGACGCTGGCGGGCATGCAGCAGCTGGCCGAGGCGACGCTCGCCCGCTGGCGGCTCGACGGAGTGCTGCTGCACCACCGCACCGGGGCATTGAAGCCGGGCGACCCGATCGTGCTCGTCGCCGCCGCCGCGCGCCACCGCCGCGACGCGTTCGAGGCGGCGCAGTTCGCGATGGACCACCTCAAGAGCGACGCGTGGTTCTGGAAGCGCGAGAAGCGCGCCGACGGCTGGCGCTGGGTCGAGCCGCGCGGGCAGGACCACGCCGACCTCGCCCGGTGGACATAATTTCGCGGATTTGACGATCGTCAAACGGCTTCCCCGCCGGCCCGCCTAATCCCTGTCGCACAGACAGGAGTAACCCCCATGGCCGAACGCATCACCCGCCAGCTCGTCGCCGAGAAGGCGATCATCCACTCGTCGCCGGTCCTCCGCGCGCCGACCGCGGTCGACCGCAGCTTCGAGCTGCCGACCGGGCTATACGCGGCGATGGCCGGCCTGTTCTTCGCCGCCGCCGGGGTCATGGCGTTCGGCTTCGCCGCGCCGGGCATGGTCGTGCCGACCGGGATCATCGCGGTGTTCATCGCGATGTACTTCGCGGTTCCGGCGATGTGGGTGCGGATGAAGCCCGAGCACTCGCAGCGGGCGGCCAGCTGGGCCCGCTTCCGCCGGGACGGGGTGATGACCCCGTACGGCCGCAGCACCGCCGGCGCCGCCACCGTCCAGATGCTGACCTTGCCGGTGCTGCTGCTGGTGTGGGGCATCGCCGTGGTGACGATCGCCGCGGTGGTGTTCTGAGGGGGGCTAGTCCACCGCCGCGCCGAGCCGCGCGGGATCGACCAGCTCGATCCCGCGCGCGCCTTTGCGGCGGATCACCCCGTCGCGCTCGAACCGGGTCAGCGCGCGGCTGACCGTCTCGATGGTCAGCCCGAGCATCCCGGCGATCTCGCCGCGGGTCAGCGGCAAGTCGAACTCGCGCGCTGGGGTGCAGGTCGAATCGCTGGCCGCCTCGGACAGGCCGAGCAGCAGCGCGGCGACCTTGGCCGCCGCGCCGCGCCGCCCGCTCAGCGCGAGCAGCTCGCGGCTGTGATGGAGGTCCTCCTGCGAACGCCGCAGCAGCGCCCGGGCGAGCTTGGGATGGGTCTCGATCGCCTGGCCCATGTCGCCGCGCGAGAACACGCACAGCTCGCTGTCGGCCAGCGCGACCACGTCGTGGTGCGCGAACGGCGCGAACAGCTCGCCGACGAAGCCGGCGGGGTGGATCAGCGCGAGGATGCGCTCGGTGCCTTCCTCGTCGACCGCCGAGACCTTGAGCGCGCCGGTAACCAGCGTGGCGCAGGCGGCGTCCTCGTCGCCGGCGGCGAACAGCATCTCGCCGCGCTTCAGCCGGCGCATGCGGCCGGCGCGGGCGAGCGCGTCGCGCTCCGCCTCGGTCAACACCGAGCACGCCGCGTGATCGCGCACCGGGCAGGTGTGACACGGTAGAGCCGTCAACGCAGGCTCCGCAGCAGCGCCTCGATGGCGCCGTTCTGCTCGTCGACTTGCGCGGCGACGGTGTCGCGCGTCGCGGCGATGCGCGTCAGCTCCTCGCCGCCGACCGCGGCGTCGACGTAGAGCCGGTCGAGGTCGGCCAGCGCGATCATCGCCCGGCTGCGCGCGGATTCGAGCCCGGCGAGCGCGACTTGCGCTTGCGACCAGCTGTCGCTGCCGACCTCGGCGCCGAGCGCGGCCGCGACCGCGCCGCGCACGCCGGGCGCCTCGGCGAGGAACGCGCGGTGCGCGCTGGCGGCATCGGCGGCGAGCCGGTCGAGCCGGCCGAGCACCGCGGCCGGGGTCGCCGGGGGCACGTAGGGCTCGGGCGCCACGGGCTCGAGCGTGCCGCTGACCCGCTCGGCATCGCGCAAGGCGAGGCTCGGGTAGTCGCCGTCCGGGGTGGCGCAGGCGGCCAGCAGCGGAACGAGCAGCAAGGCGCGGTTGCAATGCATGGCCTTGCGCCTTAGCTGCCCGGGGCCCGGCTTTCCAGCCGCGCGAGGGCACGAAAAGCGCCGCCGGAGCGTTGACAGGCGGCACCGCTTCGCCTAACGGCGGCGCACTTTCCGGTGCCCGGCTGGGCGCCTTTTTTGTCGTTCGTGCGGGGACTTCCCGAAGGAATGGCAGCAAGAAACGAAACGGATTCGAAGACCATGTTCGCAGTCGTGCGCACGGGCGGCAAGCAGTATCGCGTCGCCGCCGGAGACAAGATCGCGGTCGAGAAGCTGGCGGGCGCCGCCGGCGACACGATCACGCTGGGCGACGTCCTGCTCGCCGGCGACGGCGACACCCTGGCCGACGCCGCCAAGGTCGTCGTTTCGGCCGAGGTCATCGCCCAGGCGAAGAGCGAGAAGGTCACGGTGTTCAAGAAGCGCCGGCGGCACAACTATCGCCGCAAGGCCGGGCACCGCCAGCAGATGACCCTGCTACGCATCGTCTCGGTCGGCGATTCGAAGGCCGAGAAGAAGCCTGCTTCGAGCGCCGCCGAGAAGGCCGCGCCGGATGCGAAGCAGGCACGTAGTGCCAACAAGGAAGCCGCGCCGAAGGTCGAAGCGGCTCCGAACGTCGAAGCGACGTCGCACGACGCCGAGCGCGTCGAGCCGGCCAAGGGCGTCGAGGTGAAGAAGGAAACCAAGGCGAAGAAGGCAGCGCCCGTGAAGGACGCCGCCCCCGCCAAGCCCGCGGACAGCGAGGCTCCGGCGAAGAAGCCGGCCGCCAAGAAGGCCCCCAAGGCCGACGCCGCGAAGAAGTAAGAGGTAGTTCGAGATGGCACATAAGAAAGCAGGCGGTTCGTCGCGCAACGGTCGCGATTCGGCCGGCCGTCGCCTCGGCGTGAAGAAGTTCGGCGGTCAGGACGTGATCGGCGGCAACATCATCGTGCGCCAGCGCGGCACCCGCGTCTATCCGGGCGTCAACGTCGGCATCGGCAAGGATCACACCCTGTTCGCGCTCGCCGCGGGCAAAGTGCGATTCCACGACGGCAAGCAAGGCCGCAAGTACGTGTCGGTCGACATGATGGCACAGGCCGCCGAATAACCGGATGACTCGCTGAAGGGGTCATCCACCGGGATGGCCCCGCCGGGCGGCGAAACAGCCCGGCCACGAGGGAGATGGGGCCGCCCCGTCTCCCTTTTTTAGTCTCCCTCGCCAACGCGCCGTCACATCTCCGGGCTAACCGGGGTGCGGCGCCGATGAGGGAGAAGAGCGATGTTCCTGCGTACCGAACGGCTGTTCCTGAGGCCCGCGTGGGCCGAAGATGCCCCCGAGCTCGCCCGCGCGATCGGGCAGGAGCCGGTCGTCCGCATGCTCACCACCGCGCCGTGGCCGTACCGCGAGGAGCACGCGCGTGCCTGGATCGAGGCGCCGAAGCACCCGCGCTCGCCAACGCTGCTCGTCACCGTGCCCGCAGAGGGAGGGCGGATCGTCGGCGGCTGCGGACTCAATGCCAAGGAGGGCCGGGCCGAAGTCGGCTATTGGATCGAGCCCGGCTGCTGGGGGCGCGGCTATGCCACCGAGGCGCTCGGCGGCCTGCTGTCGCTTGCCCGCGCCATCGGCCACAGCCGGATCACCGGCCGCCACGCGGTCGACAACCCGGCCTCGGGCCGGGTGCTGCGCAAAGCGGGCTTCCGCCCGACCGGCCGCGCGAGCTCGATCCACAGCCTCGGACGGGGCGCGACCGTCGAAGCCCCCGAATACGCGCTCGACCTCGCCGAGGCTGACGGACCGCAAGACGCTCCGATGCGAAAGGCGGCTTAAGCTACTCCTCCCTGGGTTGCGCCCGGGGAGGAGCTTCGAGCACCGCCGCGCCATACTCGCTGTCGTACGTGCCGATCAGCGCGCGGTCGTCGCGGTTCCACGGGTGGAAGCCGGGAAGGAAATAGGCGCACCAGGCGGGGAACACGCGGCGCAGGATGCCGGGCCGCCCGACCAGGTACCAGGCCAGCCGCGCGCGGGCGCGCCAGCCGGCGATGCCGTCCTGCGCCAGCAGCTCGCTCGCGTCCTGGAAGCGGTTGCGGACGAAGCGCCGGGTGATCGCCAGCATCACCACGCTCTTGAGCCGCCAGCGCTTCCACCGGCTCCAGCCGCGCGTCGCGTGAAGCCAGGTGTCGTAGGCGACGGCCTTGTGCTCGATCTCCTCGACCGCGTGCCAGCGCCACAGCTCGGCCTGCGCGTTCGCCGCGCCGACGAAATGCGCCGGGTGGGCGAGGAACTCGTGGGCGAACATCGCGGTGAAGTGCTCGAGCGCGATCGTCACCGCCAGCCAGCCGTGCTGCGGGCGCTGGTAGACCTCGCCGATCAGCCGCTCGACCCGCGCGTCGATCGCCCGCATGTCGTAGCCGGCGGCCGCGGCGGCGCGGTTGAACGCCAGGTGCTCGCGGGTGTGGTTGACCTCCTGCCTGATGAACGCGCGGATCTCCGCGTCCAGCCGGCCCGGCGCATCGGCGCGGAACGCTTTGACCGCGTCGATGAACAGCGTCTCGCCGCGGGGGAACGTGGCCGAGAGGGCGTTGAACCACGCGGTGCCGACCGGGTCGCCGTCGAGCCACCAGCGTTCCGCCGCCGCGCCGCGCCCGAAGCGGCGGTCGCGCACGGTGATCGCGGGTTCGGTCGCCTCGGCGGCGAAATCGGTATATGCGTTCATGCCGCGAGGATGGGAATAGCTGACACGAATGTCAATTAGGAAGCGACTGCCGTCGGAGGAAAGCCGCCGCTCCGCCGTCGAGGCGGCGCGCGCGCTGCTGATCGAGGCGGGCCCGCAGGCGGTGACGCTCAAGGCGGTCGCCGCGCGCATCGGCCGCACCCACGCCAACCTGCTGCACCATTTCGGTTCCGCCGCGGGGCTGCAGAAGGCGCTCGCCGCGCACCTCGCCGCGACGGTATGCGAATCGATCGGCGACGCGGTGCGGGCGACGCGCGCCGGGATCGGCAGCCCGCGCGAGGTCGTCGACCTGACGTTCGAGGCGTTCGACCGCGAAGGGGGCGGGGCGCTGGCGACGTGGATGATGCTGTCGGGCAACGAGGACGCGCTCGATCCGATCGTCGAGACGATCGACCGGCTGGTCGACGAGCTGCACCCGCAGGAGAGCGATCACGGCGCCCGCCGGACGATGCACGAGGCGACGCTGGCCCTGGTCCTGCTGGCGCTCGGCGACGCGCTGATGGGCGAGGCGCTCGCCCGCTCGCTGCGCGTCCGCCGCGAGACCGCGCGCGAGCGGGCGACCGCGATGCTCACCGCCTCGTTCGTCCAGAGCGGGGATTTGCAGGCCTAGAGCCGCAGCCAGCCGGGCAGCAGCGTGCGGTCGACGTCGTCGACCCGCACGTGATCGACCGCGAAGCCGAGCGCGGGGTGCGCGGCCTTGCGCCTCGTCTCGTCCGAGCGATCGAGCGGCACCACCAGCAGGCGCCGGTTGACCTTCTGCCGCCAGTTCATCCGCGCGGTGTTCTCCTGGCCGATGTAGCAGCCCTTGTCGAACGCCACGCCGTTGAGCTCGGCGGCGTTGGTCTCGAGCCACAGCACGTCGCCGAGCTCGCCGCGGCCTTCGGGCACGCCGAGCGCGAGCCGGTGCTTGAGGTACTCGGCATCGACCGGACGATCCTCGGCGGAGACCTTCGCCACCCAGCGCTGGCCGAGGCTCGGCAGCCGCGGGTCGGGCGCGCCGCCGTCGCCGAGCTCGGCCTGCCAGAACACGCCGAGCGTCGGATCGGCGGCGATGAGCAGCTTGCGCCGGAGCCGGTAGAGCGACAGCCGTTTGACCAGCTCGTCGGCGGCCTCGGCCTCGCAGTCGATCAGCAGCGAACCCTCACCCCCGAGCCACACCAGGAAGTCGAACAGCGCCTTGCCTTGCGCCGTCAGCAGCCCGGCATAGACCGGCAGCGCACCGGTCACGTCGTTGGTGACCAGGCCCTGGAGGAACTGCGCCGCGTCCTCCCCCGGCGCCTCGGGCGCGATGCGCACCACCGCGCGCGAGAACAGGCGTTCGTGGGCCATGGCCCCCACTTGGGCCGGCACTGGCGATAGTCAAGCCGCTGTGCCATTGGCGCGCCGATGAGCGAGACGCTGACCATCCGCCGGCCCGACGACTGGCACGTCCACTTGCGCGACGGGGAGATGCTGCGCGCCGTGGTCGGCCATACCGCCCGGCAGTTCGCGCGGGCGATCGTCATGCCCAACCTGACCCCGCCGGTGACGCGCGCGGCCGATGCCGCGGGCTATCGCGCGCGCATCGTCGCCGCGCTGCCCGAGGGGGCGGACTTCACGCCGCTGATGACCTGCTACCTGACCGACGCCACCGATCCCGACGATCTGGCGGCCGGCTTCGCCGACGGCGTGTTCACCGCGGCCAAGCTCTACCCCGCGGGGGCGACGACCAACTCGGCGAGCGGAGTGACCGACATCGGCAACATCCGCCGCGTGCTCGAGCGGATGCAGGCCATCGGCATGGTGCTGTGCGTCCACGGCGAGGTGACCGACCCCGAGGTCGACGTGTTCGACCGCGAGGCGGTGTTCATCGACCGCGTGCTCGCGCCGCTGGTGCGCGACCTGCCGGGGCTCAAGGTGGTGTTCGAGCACGCGACGACCGCGGATGCGGTCCGGTTCGTGGAGAGCGCCGGGCGCAACGTCGCCGCGACGATCACCCCGCAGCACTTGCACCTCAACCGCAACGCGATGCTCGTCGGCGGCATCCGCCCGCACGCCTACTGCCTGCCGGTCGCCAAGCGGGAGCAGCATCGCCTGGCGCTGCGCCGCGCGGCGACCTCGGGCAACCCGAAGTTCTTCCTCGGCACCGACAGCGCGCCGCACTTGCGCGAGGCCAAGGAATCGGCCTGCGGCTGCGCGGGCATCTTCAATGCGCCCCACGCGCTCGAAAGCTATCTGTCGGTGTTCGACGAAGAAAGCGCGCTCGACCGGTTCGAGGCCTTTGCCAGCGAGCACGGCGCGGCGTTCTACGGCCTGCCGCTCAACGAAGGCACGGTGACGCTCGAGCGCGCGCCGGTCGAAGTCCCGCCCGAGATCGCCGGCGTGGTGCCGTTCCACGCCGGCGAGACACTCGGCTGGCGGTTCGCCGCCTAGGTCGGGATCGGCTTGTCCGCGACCGGCGCCTTGCGGCCCCGCAGCAGGTCCCAGCTGAACAGCGCCGCCGCGGCCCAGATCATCACGTAGCAGGCGAGCTGGGCCGGGCGCAGCTCCTCACCGAACACCGTCAGGCCGATCACGAACACGATCGTCGGCGAGCTGAACTGGAGGAAGCCCATCACCGTGTACGGCAGGCGCCGCGCGGCGATCGCGAACCACATCAGCGGGACCGCGGTCATCGGCCCGCTCCACGCGACTGCGAGCGCGACATGCCAGCCTTGCCCCAGCGCCGGTCCCGCCGGCGTGGTCCAGTGCCAGGCGACGATGGCCAGCGCGGCCGGCAGCAGGATCAGCGTCTCGACGGTGAGGCCGGACAGCGCCCCCGCGGCGACGGTCTTGCGCAGCAGCCCGTAGATTCCGAACGTCACCGCCATCGACAGGCTCAGCCACATCGTCGTCAGCGCGCCGATGGCGAGCACGCCGACGCCGAGCCCGGCGAGCATGACCGCCCACCCCTGCCGCCGCGTCAGCTTCTCGCCGAGCACCACCAGCCCGAGCAGCATCATCATCAGCGGCAGGATGTAGTAGCCCAGGCTCGCCGCGTAGACGTGGCCGCGCTGGATCGCCCACACGTAGAGGAACCAGTTGATCGCCACCATCGTCGCGCTGCCGAGCAGCGTCAGCAACGCCCGCCGGTTGCGCAGCACGGCGCCGAGCTCGCTCCAGCCGCGCGTCACCGCCAGGAACAGCCCGCACAGCGGCAGCGTGAACACCACGCGCCAGGCGATGAACTCGAGCGCCGGCACGCTCTGCACCAGCAGCAGGTAGAGCGGCATCGAGCCCCACACCGCGTGCGCGCCGAGCGCGTAAGGAAGGCCGCTTTTGGGGTCGGTTGCCGCTCGCTTCACCGGCGCGGCCGTAGGCGCGGCGGGGTTTTCCGGCAACCCGCGCGAAAAAGATACAAACCTGACGATCGGGTTGCGGTTCGTTCAGGAAACCGGGCGTAAGCCTTAACCGTCCGCTCGAAAGTTCGATGGAGTGAAAAACGATGATCAACCTGCTCAAGACCGCCGCCCTCGGCCTCGCCGCCACCGGCGTGGCGCTCACCGCCGTCCCCGCCGCGGCCGCGGACCTCCACCGCCCGGGCTACCACGCCGCTCCGCAGGAGGACGGCTGGGACCGCAACCGTCGCGACCGTCATCGTGACCGCGACCGCTATCGCGGCTCGCGCGGCTACGACGACCGCTACGGCGGCCGCTACGCCTATGGCGAGCCGGTCTACCGCAACACCCAGGTGTGGCGCGGCCGCGACGGCAGCACCTACTGCCGCAAGAAGGACGGCACCACCGGCCTCATCATCGGCGGCGCCGCCGGCGCGCTGATCGGGCGCGAGGTCGACGGCGGCCGCAGCCGCACGCTCGGCACCATCCTCGGCGCCGCCGCCGGCGCGCTGATCGGCAAGGAGCTCACCGACGGCACCCGCTGCCGCTGAGCCCGCGAATCGCGGCCGAGGCTCTCCCCTGTTGGGCCTCGGCCGTTGCGCGGCCCTCTCGGGTCGTGTTCATGAGGGGCCGCGCCAGGGCGCCCGAGCGGGTTTCCGCCGGGCGCCCTGATAGCATTGGGCCGCGATCCCAAATCGGGACGGCGCCGAATCGGTCCCCCCGCGTTAAACGCTTTTTCGGGAGCGCCGCGCTAGGCTGCCGCCGATGCGCAAGACTGTTCCTGTCCTCGCCCTCGCGGCGCTGCTGCTGTCGAGCTGCGGCGGCGCCGGCGCGCCCGACGCCGTCGCCGACGGCGATCCCGCGCTGAGCGGGGCGCTCGGCGACCAGATCATGGTCGATCCCGACCTCGTCGGGCAGAACCGCGCCAACAGCGCGGCCTCGTTGCCGTCGCAGGACGGCGCGCTGCCGACGATCGACAACGGGCCCGAGGCGATCGCCGCCGCGCGCGCCGAGGCGCTGCGGATCGCCGGCGGGCCGGGCCGGATGCGCAAGGCGCCCGAGCCGCGCGAGGTCTCCGGCTCGCTGCCCCCCGGCGCCGCGCTGACCGCCGCCGCGCGGGCCGCCGCGGCCCCGGGCGGCGACGGCGACTGCGCCGCGCGCGCCGAGTACACCACGCAGTGGGCCGCGCGGCTGCCGCCGGCGTTCCCGGTCTATCCCCGCGGCGCGGTGCAGGAAGCCGCAGGGACCGATGCCGGGAATTGCGCGCTGCGGGTGGTCAACTTCGTCACTCCGGTGCCGCTCGGCGAGGTGATGGACTTCTACTTCACCCGCGCCCGCTCCGCCGGCTTTTCGGCCCAGCGCGTGCTGCAGGACGGCGACGACGTGCTCGCCGGCGTCAAGGGCGGCGCCTCGTACGTGGTTTATGCCCGGCGCCTGGCGTCGGGGAACACCGAGGTCGACCTCGTCACCAGCGGCTAGCGGTCGCCGGACACGCGCCGGTCGGCGTTGAAGCCCACGCCGACGCTGGCGCGCGGCTGCTCCATCTCGGTGCTGGTCACCGGATAGGCGCAGTAGTCGGCGGCATAGAACGCCGCCGGCCGGTGGTTGCCCGAATAACCGATCCCGCCGAACGGGGCCGCCGAGGAGGCGCCGTTGGTCGGCCGGTTCCAGTTGATGATCCCGGCGCGGACGTTGGCCCAGAAGCGGTTGTATTCCTGCGGGTTGCCGCCGATCAGCGAGGCCGAGAGCCCGAACCGGGTGTTGTTGGCCTCGGCGATCGCCTGGTCGAAATCGTCGACCCGGATGACTTGCAGCAGCGGGCCGAACAGCTCGACGTCGGGCCGCTCGGCCATCGCCGTGGTGTCGATCAGCCCGGGCGTGACGAACGGCAGCTCGCCGCGCGGTCGGCGCATGTGGGCGATCGCCTTGCCGCCGTGCGACAGCAGGTAGAGGAAGCTCTCGGTCAGCTGGTCGGCCGCGTTGACGTCGATCACCGGGCCCATGAACGGCGCCGGCTCGTCGAACGGCGCGCCGACGATGATCCGCCCGGTCAGGCGCTTCACCTGGTCGATCGCCTCGTCGTAGAGGCTCGACTTGACGATCAGCCGCCGCGCCGCGGTGCAGCGCTGGCCGGCGGTGGTGAAGGCCGACTGGACGATCAGCGAAGCCGCGTCGGCCAGCTTGGGCGTGTCCCACAGCACGATCGGGTTGTTGCCGCCCATCTCCAGCGCGACGATCTTGCCGGGGTTGGCGGCCAGCTTGCGGTTGATGGCGATGCCGACCTGGGCCGAGCCGGTGAACAGCACCCCGTCGACGCCGTCGTGCGCGACCAGCGCCTTGCCTTCCTCGGGTCCGCCCACGAGCAGCTGCACCACCGCCGCCGAGACGCCGGCGCGGTGGAAGCAGCCGAGCAGGAACTCGCCCGTCGCCGGGGTCTTCTCGCTCGGCTTGAAAATCACCGCGTTGCCGGCGATCAGCGCCGGGACGATGTGCCCGTTCGGCAGGTGCGCCGGGAAGTTGTACGGCCCGAGCACGGCCATGACCCCGTGGGGCTTGTGCCGCACCGCCGCGGTCCCTTGCAGCGCGCTGTCGAGCTTCCTCTGCCCGGTGCGCTCGGCATAGGCGCTGATCGAGATGTCGACCTTGGCGACGACCGCCTCGACCTCGGTGCGCGCTTCCCACAGCGGCTTGCCGGTCTCGCGGGCGATCAGCTCGGCGAACTTGTCCTGCTCCTTGCGCACCTCGTTGGCGAAGCGGCGCATCAGCTCGATCCGCGTGGCGAGCGGCTGCGCCGCCCATTGCGGCCACGCCTTGCGCGCGCGGGCGACCGTCTCGTCGACGTTGCCGACCTTGCCGCGCCACAGCTCGGCCCCGGTGGCGGGCTCGCAGGATATGATCTCGGTGGCGCTCACGGGCGGGAAATCGTCATCCTCTCGGGGGGTCGAGGTGGCGGATACGGCAGGCGTGATAACCGGAGAGGCTTAACCATGCCAGTCCGCCTAAGGTTTCGTTCGCCTTTACGCCCGGTGGCCGGCGGGCGGCGGCGGCGGCCCGAGCGCCTCGCCCATCGCGCGCACGGCGGCGATCTTGGCCGCCAGCGGCTGCCAGTCGTCGCGCTCGGCGATCGCCGCCCAGATCGCCTCGACTTCGTCGATCAGCATCGTCTGCGGGGCGCCGCCGGCCCAGTACGAATGGTCGTCGGCCGTCGGGGCGTAACCTGCCAGCGCCTCGGCCAGCCGGCCCTCGGCATCGCGCCCGCCGCGGTGGGCGAAGAAGAACGCGTCGGGGCCCGTCGCGCGCTCGCGCATCGCCTGCTCGCTCGCCTCGATCAGCGTGAAGTCCGCCTCGAGCCCCCGGCTCGCGACGCCGAGCCGCCAGACGAACCGGCGGCTCATCGCCGCGTGGTACAGCCCCGGAAAGCGTTCCATCGCCGCGACCAGCGGCTCGGCCTCGACCAGGCGGCGCAGCGAGATCGCCAGCTGCGCGAGGTTCCAGCGGATCGCCTCGGGCTGGCGGCCGAACGCGTAAAGCCCGGTGTGGTCGAAATAGGCGGCGGTGAAGCTCGGGTCCCACCGCGGCAGCCAGCGCCACGGGCCGTAGTCGAAGCTCTCGCCGGTGGCGTTCATGTTGTCCGAATTGAGCACCCCGTGGACGAACCCGGCGACCATGTACGAGGCCGCGAGATCCGCCAGCCGCTCGACCGCCTGGTGCAACAGCACAACCGCCGGCTCGTCGCGGCCCGGCGCGTCGGCGGGCGGCGGCGGCCCGCGAAACTGCGCCAGGCAGTAATCGACCAGCGCGGCCATGTGCGCATCCTCCCCGAGCACCGCCAGCCGCTGGAACGTGCCGATGCGGATATGCGAGTGGCTCAGCCGCACCAGCACCGCCGAGCGCGTCGGCGAAGGCTCGTCGCCGCGCTCGAGCTCCTCGCCGGTCTCGACCACGCTGAAGGTCTTCGAGGTGTACACGCCGAGCGCTTCGAGCATCTCGGTGGCGAGGATCTCGCGCACCGCGCCCTTGAGCGTCAGCCGGCCGTCGGCGGTGCGGCTGTAGGGCGTCAGGCCGCTGCCCTTGGTGCCGAGGTCGAGCAGGCGGCCGCCACATTCCGCGGCGCCGTCGCGCAGCTGGGCGAAGGTGAACCCGCGCCCGTCGCCGATCTCGGGGTTGTACACCCGGAACTGATGCCCGTGGTAGCGCAGCGCGAGCGGCGTCGGCATGTTGTCCGGCAAGGGTGCGAAGCGCGCGAAATGGCCCACCCAGTCGGCGTCGCTCAGCTCCGCCAGCCCGACCGCGCGGGCCCAGCGGTCGTTGCGGAAACGCAGCTCGTGGCGCGGGAACGCGGCCGGCGCGACCGGATCGCCGAGCCACTCGGCGAGGGCGAGGATCGGCGTGTCCGGACGATACTCGCCCGCTCCTCCCTCTCCGCTCGCGACAGGTTGCGGTTCGGCGCGCATCTTTGCATTAGTGGGGCGGCCGGAGCGGGGGAACAAGCAGGCGATGAGAAATTACCCGGCCGCCTTCTTCCAGCGCGAATGGACCAGCGCCGACGGCTTGACGTTGCGCTGCCGCGACTATTCGGGCGGCGCGCCGGGCCGACCGCCGATCCTGTGCCTCCCCGGGCTGACCCGCAACTGCCGCGACTTCGAAGGCGTGGCCGACGCTTTCGCCGGCGACTGGCGCGTGCTCTGCGCCGACCTGCGCGGGCGGGGGATGAGCGACTATGCGAAGGATTCGGCGAGCTACCAGCCGCTGCAATATGCCGCCGACATCGTGGCGCTGCTCGACGAGCTGGGGATCGAGCGCGCGGTCATGATCGGCACCTCGCTCGGCGGCATCGTCATCATGCTGCTGGCGTTGATGGCGCCCGAGCGCATTGCCGCGGCGGTGCTCAACGACGTCGGACCGGAGATCGAGCCCGCGGGCCTGGCGCGCATCCGCGGCTATGTCGGCCAGGGGCGCAGCTTCCCGACCTGGATGCACGCCGCGCGCGGGCTGCGCGAGCAGGCCGGCGTCGCCCATCCCGACTACCGGCTGACCGACTGGCTGCGCATGGCCAAGCGGCTGATGGCCGTCGGTCCCGGCGGGCGCATCGCGTTCGACTACGACATGCGCATCGCCGAGCCGTTCCAGGCCGCCGAGGCGGCGGCTGCGGTCGACTTGTGGCCGGCGTTCCGGGCGCTCGCCGGGCGCCCGGTGCTGGCCGTCCGCGGCGCGCTGTCGGACATCCTCTCGGACCGCACGCTGGGCCGCATGATCGACGAGCTGCCCGAGATGGACGTGTGCATGGTCACCGGCACAGGGCACGCCCCGACGCTCGACGAGCCGTTGGTGCAGGCGGCGCTCGAGCGGTTCCTGGCGCGCGTCTCGTGAGCGAGAACCGCGCAGCTCCGCGCATCCTGCACCTCCATTCGTCGTTCGACGCCGGCGGCAAGGAGCTGCGCTGCGTCCGCCTGATCAATGCGTTCGGCGCCGCTGCCGAGCACGCCATCGTCTCGGGCGACCCGGCGCGCCGCTCGGCCGCGGCGATGCTCGATCCCCAGGCCCGGGTCCGCTGGCCCAGGTTTCCCTCGCTCACCGGCAAGCCGTGGCCCGGCCGCCTCAAGCGCCTCGCCGCGGCGATGGCCGGCTACGACCTCGTGTGCACCTACAACTGGGGCGCGATCGACGCCGCGCTGGCGCACACGCTGTTCGCCGACGTCTACAAGCTGGCCCCGCTTGTGCACCACGAGGACGGCTTCAACGAGGACGAGGCCGGCGGGCTCAAGCGGCGGCGCAATTTCTACCGCCGCATCGCGCTGGGGCGCAGCGCGGCGCTGGTGGTGCCCTCGCGCACGCTCGAGCGGATCGCGCTCGAGACCTGGGCCCAGCCGCGCACCCGCGTGCGGCTGATCCCTAACGGCATCGACACCCGCGCCTTCGCCCGGGCGCCGAAGCGCGACGCGCTGCCGCGGGTGGTCAAGCGCAAGGGCGAGTTGTGGGTCGGCACGATGGCCGGGCTGCGCAAGGTCAAGGACCTGCCGGCGCTGGTCCGCGCCTTCGCCGGCCTCCCCGAGCAATGGCAACTGATCGTCGTCGGCGAGGGCCCCGAGCGCGAGGCGATCCTCGCCGAGGCAGACCGCCGCGGGGTCGAGGACCGCGTGCACTTGCCCGGCTTCGTCGCCGAGCCGGCCCGCGCGGTCGGGCTGTTCGACGTGTTCGCGCTGTCGTCGCGCTCCGAGCAGTTCCCGATCTCGGTCGCCGAGGCGATGGCCGCCGGGCTGCCGATCGCCGCGCCGCGCGTCGGCGACGTCGCGGCGATGGTCGCCAGCGACAACGGGCCTTACCTCAGCGCTCCGGGCGACGAGGATGGGCTGGCCGATGCGCTGGCCTGCCTTGCCGGCGACGCGCCGCTGCGCCGGCGCATCGGCCAGGCCAACCGCGCCAAGGCCCGCGCCGAGTACGACGAGCAGACGATGATCGCCCGCTACCGCGCGCTCTACTGGGGCCTGATGGGCGGCCGCTGAGGCTTCATCGGCCGTTCACCGCGCGGGGGACAGGCTCGACTCGGCAATTGAAAAGGCGCGCTCATCCGCTAAACAGCCCGCCGACCGGTTAACAGCACCAGAAACGACCTTAGTGGCCCTCACACCCGATTCCGGACAGACCCGCGAACAGCAGCTCGCGCTGCGCAAGGCCGCCGAGCAGGAGGCGCTGCTGCGCGAGGTCGACGAGGCGGTGCGCCAGGACCAGGTCGGCACGTTCGCCAAGCGCTACGGCTGGGCGCTCGGCGGCGGGCTGGTGCTCGCGCTGGCCGCGTTCGGCGGCTGGCTGTTCTGGTCCGATCACCGCGAGGGCCAGCTCGAGGCGAAGTCGGAGACGCTGGTCAAGGCGCTCGACCAGATCGACGCGGGGCAGGTCGCCGAGGCGGACGCCGGCCTCGAGGCGCTCGCCGCCGACGGCAGCTCGGCGACCGCCGTTTCCGCCAAGCTGGCGCGGGCCGGGATCGCCTTGCGCGACAACCGCCGCGACGAGGCGCTCGCGCTGTACGAGGGCATCGCCGCCGACGGCGACGCGCCGCAGGCTTATCGCGACCTGGCGACGGTCCGGGTCGTCGCCGCGCGCTTCGACGAGCTGCCGCCGCAGCAGGTCGTCGACCGGCTCAAGCCGCTGGCGACGCCGGGCAATCCGTGGTTCGGCAGCGCCGGGGAGATGGTCGGCATGGCCTATGTCGCGCAAGGCAAGGACAACCTCGCCGGGCCGCTGTTCGCGGCGATCGCCAAGGACGAGACCGTGCCGCGGACGCTGCGCTCGCGCACGCGCCAGCTCGCCGGGCTGCTGGGCTACGACGCGGTGGTCGACGTCGACCAGACGCTGGCCGAAATGCGCGAAGAGACGGCGAGCGCCAACGCGCCCGTGCCCGTCGCCGCACAATGAGGGTGGACCGACCGATGGATGTGACTTTCCGCCCCGCCCGGTTGCGGGCCCGCTGCCTCGCCTTGCCGCTGCTCGCGGCCGGCCTCGCCGCCTGCGGCACGCTGGGGATCGGCGGCGACGGCAAGGATCCGTCCACGCCGACGATCGGCAACCGCACGCCGATCCTCTCGCGGGTCGACAACGACGTCAAGGCCGACCCGGCGCTGGCCGCGGTCGCGGTCGTGCTGCCCCCCGCCCAGGAGAACGCCGACTGGCCGCAGGCCGGCGGCAACGCCGCCAAGGCCGCCGGGCACCTGATGCTGTCCGCCGCCCCCGCGCGCGCGTGGACCGCGAGCATCGCCGGGAACAGCAGCCGGCGGCGCCTCGCCGCAGCCCCCGTGACCGGCGGCGGGATGCTGTTCGCGGTCGATACCGACAACGTCATCCACGCGTTCGACGCCGCCACCGGCGCCCGCCGCTGGGAGCACCGGATCGACGTGTCCGACGATCTCGAGGATTCCGCGTTCGGCGGCGGGGCGAGCTACTTCGAAGGCCGCGTCTACGCCACCAGCGGGGCCGGCGACGTGGTCGTGCTCGACGCGCAGACCGGCGGCGAGGTGTGGCGCAAGACGCCGGCCGGCCCGCTCCGCGGCTCGCCAACGGTGGCGTTCAACGCGGTCTACGTGATGACGCAGGACAACCAGATCCACGCGCTCGGCATCACCGACGGCGCCCCGGTGTGGGACAAGGCAGCCGCGAGCGCGGCCTCGGGCGTGTTCGGCGTCGCCGCCCCGGCGGCGGGGCAAGGCACGGTGATCGCCGGCTACTCGTCGGGCGAGCTCGTCGCCTACCGCTACGAGAACGGCCGCGAGCTGTGGTCCGACGCGCTCGCGCGGACCTCGATCTCGACCCAGGTCGGCACGCTGACCGACGTCGACGCCGACCCGATCATCGACAGCGGCCGCGTCTACGCGCTCGGCCAGGGCGGGCGGATGGCGGCCTACGAGCTGGTCACCGGCCAGCGCCTGTGGGAGCTGAGCCTGGCCGGGATCTCGACCCCCGCGGTCGCCGGCGAGTGGCTGTTCACGCTGACCGACGACGCCCGGCTGCTGGCGATCGCCCGCTCGACCGGCCGCGTCCGCTGGGTCACCCAGCTCGAGCGGTGGGACAGCCCGAAGAACAAGACCGGGCCGATCTTCTGGACCGGGCCGGTGCTGGCCAACAACCGGCTGTGGATCGCCAGCTCCGAGGGCGACGTCGTCTCGGTCGACGTGATGACCGGCGCCGCGGCGCCGTTCGCCGACCTCGACCAGTCGGTCTCGCTGCCGCCGATCGTCGCCGCGGGCACGCTGTTCATCCTCGACGACGGCGGGCGCATCACCGCCTGGCGCTGACGCCGGGCAGGGCTTTACCCGCCCTTTAACCCTTGTGCGCTAGGCCGCGCGCATGAGCGCGCCTTCCCCCGTGCCCGCGCGGCCGCCGGCCAGCGACGTTTCGCCGTGGGTCGGGTTCGTCGGCCTGGCGGCGCTGCTGGCGTGGATCGCCGTCGCCCGGCTGTGGCCGGAGATCGCCGGCGCGCTCGACTTTCCGGGGCCGCGCGAACGGCTTTCGGGACCGCACTCGGCGCTGCTGGCGATGGCGCTGACGGGCCTCGCCATGGCCGCCTGGTCGGTGCTGGTCGACAAGGTCCACCGCCGCGCGTCGACCGGGATCGACTGGCGCCGCCCGCGCCCGTTGTCGGCGGTGCTCGACGTCTCGGTGACCAAGATCGCCGGGCTGTGGATCACCTGGCTGATCATCGCCGCGCTCTACGCGCTCGGACGGTGGTACTGGGACGGGCAATACCTGTTCGCGATGCGCACGATCGCGCTCGCGGCCGGGCCGCTGGTCGTGCTGTCGGTGCCTTACGTGCTGTGGCTCGACCGCTACCTCGTCGAGCCGCGCGACCATGCCTGGCATTTCGGCGCGATGCTGTTCGGCAACGCGCGGTGGGAGCCGGCCGAAGTCAAGCGCCACTGGCGGGCGTGGATCATCAAGGGCTTCTTCAGCGCGTTCATGATCTCGATCCTCCCGGCGGGCTTCGCCGCGGTCGTCGAAGCGGACCTCGGCGCGATCGCCGGCGATCCGGTGCGCCTGGGCGCCGCGCTGTTCGAGCTGCTGTTCGTGATCGACGTGCAGATCGGCACGGTCGGCTACCTGCTCACGCTGCGCCCGTTCGACGCGCACATCCGCAGCGGCAACCCGTTCCTCGGCGGGTGGCTGGCGGCGATGATCTGCTACCCGCCGCTGGTCTACGCCTTCATGGGCGAGGGCGGGATGATCCAGTACGAGTATCACACCGCCGGGTGGGGCTACTGGCTGGCCGGGCACGGGGCGGTGCTGTGGGCGTGGGCCGCGGGGCTGGTGTTCCTCACCGCCATCTATGCCTGGGCGACGCTCGCCTTCGGCATCCGCTTCTCAAACCTGACCTACCGCGGCGTCCTCACCAACGGCCCGTACCGCTTCACCCGGCACCCGGCGTACCTCGCCAAGAACCTGTTCTGGTGGTTCACCGCGATGCCGTTCCTGGTGACGACCGGCTCGCCGGTCGAGGCGATCCGCAACGCGGTGTTCCTCGGCATGGTCAGCGCGATCTACTACTGGCGCGCGCGGACCGAGGAAGCCCACCTCCTCGCCGAGGACCCGAAGTACCGCGACTATCACGCGTGGATGGCGGTGCACGGCCTGATCACCGCGCCGCTGACGCGCTTGGCCGCGCGGATGCGCTCGCACGAGTCGCTGCAGCCCGAGCCGGCGGAGTGACGCGTCAGGCGTTGCCGACGACGTAGCACCCGGCGGCGACCAGCAGGCCGGCGAAACGGTTCGAGCGGAAGCGGGCCAGCGCATTGTCGGCATCGCCCGGCTCGACCGTGGACGCCTGCCACATCAGGTGCAGCGCGGCGGGGGCCAGCGCGAGCAGCGCCAGCCAGTCCTCGCGGAGCAGCCAGAAGGCGAGGCCCCAGCCGGTGACCGCGAGGCAGTAGAACGCGATGACCCCGGCGCGCACATTGTCGCCGAGCCGCAGCGCGCTCGAGCCGATGCCGACCATCGCGTCGTCCTCGCGGTCCTGCAGCGCGTAGATCGTGTCGTAGCCGACGCACCAGAAGATCGACCCGGCATAGAGCGCGAGCATCACGTCGAGGCGATCGGAGCGCAGCGCGGTCCAGCCGACCGGCGCGCCCCAGGTGAACACCAGCCCGAGCCACGCCTGCGGCCACCAGGTGATCCGCTTCATGAACGGGTAGGCGGCGACCAGCGCGAGGCTGGCGAGCGCGACGAGCTGGGCGGGCCAGCGCAACTGCAGCAGCACCACGAGACCGACCGCGCACAGCGCCAGCAGCCAGGCCCAGGCCGCCCGCGGGCTCACCCGCCCGCTGGCGACCGGCCGGCTGGCGGTGCGCGCCACCTGGCGGTCGAGATCGGCATCGACGATGTCGTTGTACACGCAGCCCGCGCCGCGCATCGCGATCGCCCCGAGCAGCAGCCACAGCACCAGGGGCCACCGCGGACCGGCGCCGGCGAGCCACACGCCCCAGGCGCACGGCCAGAACAGCAGCCACCAGCCGATCGGCCGGTCGAACCGGGCGAGCTGTGCCAGGTCCCGCGGCAGCCGCGGCAGCCGGGCCACCAGGCCGCGGTGCTGGCTGTCGGGGACGATCGCGTCGGACATCGCTTGCGTCCTAGCGGGCACCGCCGATAGTGCCTAGCCATGCCTGCCGCGCCGCCGCCGCTGCTGCCGATGCTCCGCGAGCGCCTGCGCCAGGTCGCCGACCCCGCCCGCGCGCCCGGCATGCAGGCCTACATGAAGTCGGCGATGCCCTATCTGGGCGTTTCCGCCGTGCCGCTGCGCAAGATCTGCCGCGAGCTGTTCGCCGGCCTCGAATGGAGCAATGCGCGGTCGTGGCGGATCGACGTGCTGTCGCTCTGGCGCGGAGCGGAGTTCCGCGAGGAGCGCTACGCGGCGATCGAGCTGTCCGGGGTGAGAGCGGCGCTTCCGTACCACACGTTGTCGTCGCTGCCGATGTACGAGGAGATGGTCGTCACCGGCGCGTGGTGGGATTACGTCGATGCCATCGCCACGCAGCGGCTGTGGACGATGGCGGAGTACGTCGGCCCGGCGATGGACCTGGCAATGCTCGCCTGGAGCAGCGATGCCGACATGTGGAAGCGCCGCGCCGCGATCCTGCACCAGATCAAGGCCGGCGCGCGGACCGATCCCGAGCTGCTTTTCCGGTGCATCGAGCCATCGCTCGGATCGAAGGAATTCTTTCTCAACAAGGCGATCGGCTGGGCGCTCCGGCAATATGCACGGACCGACCCCGATGAGGTGCGGCACTACGTCGCGCGCAACGCCGCCTCGCTCAGCCCGCTGAGCCGCCGCGAGGCGCTCAAGCATATCGGCGGCGCAGCCTGATGCCGGCGACGCCCGCCTGGCCGCCGCGCAGCGCCCCGCGGCTGTTCGTCGCCGGTCCGCTGGCTCCCGGGCAGGCGGTCGTCGTCGCGGGCAACCAGGCCCATTACCTCGCCCGGGTCATGCGCGTCGCCGGGGGCGCCACGGTGATCCTGTGCGACGACCGGACCGGCGAGTGGGCGGCCGAAGTGGCCGATGTGGGCAAGCGCGAGGTGACCCTGCGTCCGCTCGAGCTGCTGCGCGCGCGCGAGCCGGTGCCCGATTTCTGGCTGTGCGCGGCGCTGCTCAAGAAGGACCGCTTCGACCTCGTGCTCGAGAAGGCCACCGAGCTCGGCGTCC
This sequence comes from Croceibacterium sp., assembly GCA_035626815.1. GTDB lineage: Bacteria > Pseudomonadota > Alphaproteobacteria > Sphingomonadales > Sphingomonadaceae > Croceibacterium_A. The sequence continues at coordinate 22,028 of DASPMY010000029.1, read as the reverse complement.
GCCGCATCCAGCCGGTGCTCGCGCGGCGCTGCGTCGCCGACCGGCTCAACCTGGAGCGCGCGCACGCCGTGGTGACCGAAGCGGCCGAGCAGTGCGCGCGCACCGCGCTGCCCGAGCTGGCCGAGCCGGCGAAGCTCGACGCCTTGCTGCGCGGCTGGCCCGCCGAGCGCCGGCTGTTCTTCGCCGACGAGCAGGGCGGGGCGCCCGCCGCCGCGCAGTTCGCCGCGCGCGAAGGGCCCGCGGCGCTGCTGATCGGGCCCGAGGGCGGGTTCGACGACGCCGAGCGCGAGGCCGTCCGCGCGCTGCCGCACGCCCGGCCGGTCTCGCTCGGCCCGCGCATCCTGCGCGGCGAGACCGCCGCCATCGCGGCGACCGCGTTGTGGATGGCGATCGCCGGCGACTGGTAGCCGGGCACGCCGCAATTTGCCGCTGGCGCGCCCGGCCGCTTGCCGCTAGCGGCGCGCCCATGAGCACGCGTCAGGTGTCCGAGGGGAAAGAGCCGCCGATCGAGCGGCGCGACCAGCTCGTCGCGCCGTTGCAGGCGGGCGAGAAGCCGCGGGCGGCCTGGCGCATCGGCACCGAGCACGAGAAGCTCGTCTATCGCACCGGCAGCCACGCCGCGCCGTCGTACGACGAGCCCGGCGGCATCCGGGACATCCTGCTGGAAATGCAGCAGTTCGGCTGGGAGCCGATCGAGGAGGGCGGGCAGGTCATCGCCCTCTCCGGCGCCGACGGCAACGTCAGCCTCGAGCCCGCCGGCCAGCTCGAGCTGTCGGGCGCGCCGCTCGAGAACCTGCACCAGACCTGCGCCGAGACCGGCCGCCACCTGGACCAGGTCAAGGCGATCGGCGAGAAATGCGGCGTCGGCTTCCTCGGGCTCGGCATGTGGCCCGACAAGCGGCGGAGCGAGCTGCCGGTGATGCCCAAGGGGCGCTACGCGATCATGCTGCGGCACATGCCCCGCGTCGGCGCGCTCGGGCTCGACATGATGCTGCGCACCTGCACGATCCAGACCAACCTCGATTACGGCTCCGAAGCCGACATGGCCAAGAAGTTCCGCGTCGGCCTCGCCCTGCAGCCGCTCGCCACCGCGCTGTTCGCCAACTCGCCGTTCACCGAAGGCCAGCCGAACGGCTTCCTCAGCTACCGCAGCCACATCTGGTCCGACACCGACCCGCACCGCACGGGGATGCTGCCGTTCGTGTTCGAGGACGGCTTCGGCTACGAGGCTTACGTCGACTACATGCTCGACGTGCCGATGTACTTCGTGTTCCGCGACGGCCGGTACATCGACGCCGCCGGCCAGAGCTTCCGCGACTTCCTCGCCGGAAAGCTTCCGGCGCTGCCCGGCGAGCTGCCGACCGCGAGCGACTGGACCGATCACCTGTCGACCGCTTTCCCCGAAGTGCGGCTGAAGAGCTTCCTCGAGATGCGCGGCGCCGACGGCGGGCCGTGGAACCGCATCTGCGCGCTGCCGGCGCTGTGGGTCGGGCTGCTCTACGACGACACCGCGCTCGACGCCGCGTGGGACCTGGTCAAGCATTGGTCGATGGACGAGCGCGAGGCGCTGCGCGAGGCGGTGCCCAAGCTCGCGCTCGACGCGCCGCTGCCCGGCGGCGGGCTGCTGCGCGACCTCGCCCGCGAGGTGCTCGAGATCGCCAGCGCCGGCCTCACCGCGCGCGCGCGGTTCAACGCCGGGGGGGACAGCGAGGCGGGCTTCCTCGAGCCGCTGCAGGAAATCGTCGCCAGCGGCCGGGTCCCCGCCCAGCGCCTGCTCGACAAGTTCCACGGCGAGTGGGACGGCGACATCTCCCGGGTCTACGAAGAGAGCTTCTGAGCCGGCGCATAGCTGACCACTTCGAACTCGATGCCGTCCCAGTCGAAGAAGTAGAACCGGCGCCCCGGCTCGTAGTCGTCGTGGCCCCAGGGCTCGAAGCCGTGCTCGCGGACCACGCGCTCGGCGGCGTCGAGGTCGTCCACCAGCAGGCCGACGTGGTTGAGCGGGCGGCCCTTGCGCTGCCCCGCATGGTCGCGCCGGTCGGTATAGAGCGCCAGGTACGTGGCGTCGTCGCCGACGTGGATGGTCTCGCCGCCGTTCATCGCCGCGCCGCGCCAGCGTCGGCGCCAGCCGAGCAGCCGCTCGAATAGCGCCGCCGAGCGCTCGATGTCGCTGACGGTCAGGTTGACGTGCTCGATCCGTCCTTGGCTCATGGTGCGAAACTCCTGCCGTAAAGCCTTGTGCCGGAACGCGAACCTCGCGCTGCCGGGCGGCGCGCGAATCATCGCGCTTGTCTCTTGTGCAACCTCAAGCTAACTTGAGGTCAACCAAAAAAAGAGACGGGCAGGACCGCATGGCAGACCCCTTCATCACCATCGGCCGGCTCGCCGAGCGCACCGGCGTCGCCGTCTCGGCGATCCGCTACTACGAGGAGAAGGGCCTGCTCCAGTCGCTGCGCACCCAAGGCAACCAGCGCCGCTTCCTGCGCTCCGACATCCGCCGGGTCAGCTTCATCCTGATCGCCCAGAAGCTCGGCCTGGCGCTGGCCGAGATCGAGGCGCAGCTCGCCCAGCTGCCGCAAGGCCGCGCGCCGACGCTGAGCGACTGGCAGGCGATCAGCCGGCGGATGCGGTTCGAGATCGACCAGCGGATCAACCTGCTGACCCGCACCCGCAACCAGCTCGACCAGTGCATCGGCTGCGGCTGCCTCAGCCTGCAGAAGTGCCAGCTCTACAACAAGGACGACCGGATGGGGGCCAAGGGCGCCGGCCCGCGGGCGATCCTCGGGTAGGGCGTCAGGCTCCGCAGGCCACCGCCGGATCCAGCTCGATGTCGGCCTCGGCCGGATCGGCCGGATTGTAGCACACGGTGAAGGTGTGCCCTTCGCGGAACTCGTCCCGGCGGTCGCCGGGCAGGGTGTCGGTCGTCTCGACCGAGCGCTCGCCGGCGGTGACGCGCAGTGCGAACTCGGTCTCGTCGAGGCTGCTGCTTTCGTCGTCCGGCTTGAACGTCACCGCCGTCACCAGCGCCGTGCCCTTGGCGGTCATGCGCGCCTCACGCTGCTGCGCGTCGAGAAGCAGCCAGGCGGTGCCGGCGGCGAGCAGCGCGAAGATCAGCGCGAGCTTGATCCAGGTTTTCATGGGCAGACCCCCGTTGTCGGTTTCACAGTTGGCGGCATTCGTCGCGCACCCAGTCGTGCGCGTGCGCGAAATCGCTGACGTCGAAGGTCACCGGGTACACCCCGCCGCCGTCGAGTGGGACCAGCACCTCGATGCGCGAGGCCTGCTCGAGCTGCCGCAGCAGCTCCGGCGTCGCCTCGGCGGGAAGCTCGAACGCGTGCGGGCCGAGCCGTCCCGGCGCGGAATGCTCCTCGCCGCCGATGCGATAGGTCATCGATGCCGCCACCGCCGCCCCGCCGGCGGTCACCGGGCGCCAGGTCTCGACGAACACCGTGGGCGTCCCGCCGGCCATGCAGCGCAGCCCGATGCGCCCCTCGTGGACCCCGCGGAACGCCTCGACGTGCGCTTGGGCGACCAGCGGCGGGGACCAGCGGCCGAGGTCCCACCCCCGGTTGCCGCTGTCGACGCAGCCCGCCGCGACGAGCGCCGTCATCAGCAGGCAGGAAGCGCGACCCCTGTGCACCGGGCCATTGAACGGCAAAGCCGGCGGCGGTCAACCGGCGAATGCGGCGTCGTGTGGCTAGTCCCCCACCAGCTCGCTCGGCCGGCCGATCCGGACCAGCGTGCCGTCGGGGTCGGACAGCGAAACCTCGTACATGCCCCACGGCTTGTGGTTGGGGCCCCCACCCGGGAACAGGTCCGGGCACCGCGCGACAAGGCCATCGACGTCGGCGGTGTAGAGATAGAGCCCGTTCGGATTGCGCCCCGGCACGACCCAGCCCTTGGGCGATTCCGCCGACAAGTGCAGCAGCCAGCCCCGGCCGTCGCCGAGGATGCGGTAGCTGCCGTAGTCGCTGAGCAGCTCGAGCCCGAGGCGCGCGTAGAACGCGGTGCTGGCGGCGATGTCGTTGCAGGGAACGATCGCGACCAAGGAGTGTGGGTGGTCGGGCATCGGACTCCCTTATTCCGCCGCCAGCAGCTCCTCCGCCCCGCCCAGGTCGACGCTGACCAGGCGCGAGACGCCTTTTTCAACCATCGTCACCCCGAACAGGCGGTGCATGCGGCTCATCGTCACCGCGTTGTGTGTGACGATCAGGTAGCGGGTCTCGGTCTCGCGGACCATCGCGTCGAGCAGGTCGCAGAAGCGGTCGATGTTGGCGTCGTCGAGCGGGGCGTCGACTTCGTCGAGCACGCAGATCGGCGCCGGGTTGGTCAGGAACAGCGCGAAGATCAGCGCGATCGCGGTCAGCGCCTGCTCGCCGCCGGAGAGCAGCGTCAGCGATTGCAGCCGCTTGCCCGGCGGCTGGGCGTAGATCTCGAGCCCGGCCTCAAGCGGATCGTCGCTATCGACCAGCGCCAAGTGCGCCTGGCCGCCTTCGAACAGCCGCGTGAACAAGTGGCGGAAGTGCGCGTCGACCTTGTCGAACGCCTCGCGCAGCCGCTCGCGGCCCTCGCGGTTGAGGTTGCCGATCGAGCCGCGCAGGCGGTTGACCGCTTCGGCCAGCTCGGCCTGCTCGGCCGCGCTCGCGCCGTGCTCCTGCTCGATCCGCGCCAGCTCGTCGGCGGCGACGAGGTTGACCGGCCCAATCCGCTCGCGATCGGCGACGAGGCGGTCCATCGCCGCGGACTCCTCGCCGGCATGGGCGACCCGCTCGGGCTCGAACCCGAAGCGGCCGGCGAGCAGCGGCGGCGGGCACTGGAACCGCTCGCCCGAGATGCGCGCCATCTCCTCGCGGCGGGCTTCCTCGTTCTCGGCGCGCGCGACGGAGCCGGCGCGTTGCTCGCGCGCGGCCGACAGCGCCTCGTTGGCTTCGGCGAGCGCGGCCTCGGCGGCGCGGGCGCGCTCGCCGGCGGCGGCGACGGCGGCTTCGGCCGCGGCCAGCTCGCGCCCGAGCCGCTCGCGCACCGCTTCGCCACCCTCGATCTCGCGCATCAGCGCGGCGGGCCTGGCGGCGGTGACCGCGCGCTCCTCGGCGATCTCCTCGAAGCGGCGCTCCATGTCCGACAGCCGCCGCGCGGCGTCGCCGGCGCGCGCTTCCCAGCTCTTGATGTCGCCGCGTTGCGCCGAGACCCGCTCGCGGGCGACGGCGAGCGCCTGGTCGTGCGCCGCGAGCGCGGCCATCGCCGCCTGCAGCGCGAGGCGCGCGGCGTCGTTGTGCGCCTGCGCGGCGGCGAGCGCGGCGCGCCCCGATTCGGGGTCGGGCAGCTCGCTGCGCCGGGCGCGCGCCGCACCGAGCTCGGCTTCGGCCTGCTGGCGCTGCTCGGCGAGGCCGGCCTCGGCCGCCGCCAGCTCCTCGGCCCGCGCGGCGAGGCGCTCGCGGGCCGCTTCGGCCTGGTCGAGCGCGCGCAGCGCCTGGCGCTCGGTTTCGGCCGCCTGCTGCGCCTCGCGCTCGGCGGCGACCAGCGCGCGCTGCCGCTCGCCCAGCTCGTCCTGGGCGGCGCGCTGGGCCGCCTCGGCACGCTCGGCGGTTTCGCGCTTGGCCGGTAGCGCCGCCTCGAGCTCGGCGAACCGGTTCTCGGCCTCGAGCCGTGCCGCCTCGGCGGCGCCTTCGCCGCGGGCGACGAAGCCGTCCCACCGGCGCAGCGCGCCGGCGCGGGTGACCAGCCACTCGCCGGGCGCGAGCGCACGACCGTCGTCGGCGTCGGCCACATGGACCAGCGCGAGCCGCGCGGCGAGCTGCGGCGGGCAGTCGCGGACATGGGCCGCGAGGCTGTCGGCGACGGGCGAGGGCGCCGCGGCCCCGGTCCAGTAGCGCCCCTCGGCCGCGGCTTCGGGCATCCCCAGCGGCGCGCGCGCGTCGCGCCCGAGCACCGCGGCCAACGCCCGCTCGTAGCCCGGCTCGGCCGCCACCCGGTCGAGCGCCGCCGGCAGCCCCTGCTTGCCCGCCGCCTGCCGCGCGCGCGCCGCGCGGTCGCGCGCCAGCGCCTGCCACTCGCGCTCGGTCCCGGCGAGCTCGGCGCGCGCGGTGGCGAGCGCGCTCGCCGCTTCGTCGCGCGCCACGGTCAGCGCTTCCTTGTGCGCCTGGCCGTGGATCAGCGCGCCGCGGGCCTTCGCCGCGTCCTCGCCGGCCGCGCGAACCGCCTCGCGCGCCGCCGCCAGCGACGCCTCGACATCCTCCTCCGCCCCGAGCGCCGCCCGCTGCTCGCCGAGCCGGCGGGCCTCGCCGGCCAGCCGGGCCAGCCGCGCCTCGGCCTGGGCGAGCTCGGCTTCGGCGATGCGCCACTCGGCCTCGACTCCGGCGTGGTCGGCGGTCGCCCGGGCCAGCGCCAGCTCGGCCGCGCGCCCGGCGCGTTCCTCGTCGTCGACCCGGCGCGCGAGCTCGGGCCGCCGGGCCTCGTCCCCGGCGAGCGCCGCTTCACCGGCCATGAGGTCGTGCTCGAGCTTCTGCAGCGCCGCGGCGGCGTCTCGGGTCAGCCGGTCGGCCTCGCCGCGATCCTCCTCGAGGCGCTGCTTCTGCCGGTCGAGGTCGGCGAGCCGCTGCTCGGCCGCCTCGAGCTGGCTCGACAGCGAGGCCATGCGGTGCCCGTGGGCGCTGGCGTCGTCGCGCCGGTCGGCCAGCTCCTCGCGCGCCTCGGCGAGCGTTTCCCCCAGCGCGGCCTGCGCCTTGTGCGCTTCGCGCGCCGCCGCCTGGGCCTGCTCGACCCGCGCCTCGGCGTCGCCGGCCTGCGCCCGCGCCGCCTCGGCGGCGGCGGCGGCGTCGCGCCAGCGGGCGAACACCAGCCGCGCCTCGGCGTGCTGGATCTTGTCGGAGAGCGCCTTGTAGCGTTCGGCCTGCCTGGCCTGCCGCCGCAGCGCGGCGATCTGGCTGTCGAGCCCGGCCATCAGGTCCTCGAGCCGGGCGAGGTTGGCCTCGGTCTGGCGCAGCTTGCCCTCGGCCTCGCGGCGGCGGACGTGCAGCCCGGCGATCCCGGCGGCTTCCTCGAGCATCATGCGCCGCTCGGCCGGCTTGGCCGCGATCACCGCGGCGATCTTGCCCTGGCTGACCAGCGCCGGCGAATGCGCGCCGGTGGCCGCGTCGGCGAACACCAGCGCGACGTCCTTGGCGCGCACGTCGCGGCCGTTGACGCGGTAGGCGCTGCCGGCGCCGCGCTCGATCCGGCGGGTGACCTGCAGCTCCTCGCCGTCGCCGTCGACCGCATCGAGCACCACCTCGGCGAAATCGCGCGGCGGGCGCTGCGCGGTGCCGGCGAAGATCACGTCGTCCATCCCCCCCGAGCGCATCGACTTGGGGGAGCTTTCGCCCATCACCCAGCGGATCGCCTCGAGCAGGTTGGACTTGCCGCAGCCGTTCGGGCCGACCACGCCGGTCAGGCCCGGTTCGATGCGCAGCTCGGCCGGCTCGACGAAACTCTTGAAGCCCGAGAGCTTGAGTTTCCGGATCAGCATCGCGAGCGGCGGTTCACGCGTTACCTCGCGCCGGCGGCCTGCAGCACCGGCTCGAGGCCGGCCCACGAGGTTTCCTGGATCCGGCGGCCGTTGAGGAAGAACGTCGGCGTGCCCTCGATTGCCAGCTCGTCGGACTGGGCGCGCGAGGCATCGACAATCTGCGTCGCCTTGGGCAGGTCGCCCAGGCACTGCATCGCCTGGTCGCGGCTGATCCCGCGCGCGGCGAAGAAGTCGAGCAGGCCCGAAGCCTGGCCGATCGCCTGGAAGCGCTGCGCCTCGGGCAGCTCGCGCGCCTGGTCGATCGCCGCCCCGTTGGCCTGGACCGTGCCCATCAGCGAGTCGAAGTTCTGCCACGCCTGGTTGGCGAGCGGGTGGAACGAGGACGGCTGGCCGCACCGCGCGAGCAGGGCGATCGTCAGGTCGACCGGGTCGCGGATCAGGTTGCGGATCTCGTAGCTGACGACGCCGGTGCCGACGTATTCGTCCATCTCGGCGGCGCCTTCCTGCGAGAACGCGGCGCACACGTGGCAGGTGTGGCTGGCGTATTCGACCAGCTTGAGCGGCGCCGCGGGGTTGCCGATGACGTAGCCGCCCTCGGGCGTGACCGCCGCCATCTCGAGCCAGCTCTGTCCCGCCGGCGCGGGGATCTCGGCGATCGGCTCGCCGGTCGGCGGCGGCGCGCCGTCCTCGCTGCTCGAATCGCAGGCGGCCAGCGCGAACGCCAGCGGCGCGGCGCACAAGGCGAGGACGGAATGGCGGAGTGTCGGCATCGAGCGGATTCCCTTGGCTTGAAACGAGGCTAGACGATGGGCCGGAGCGGTTGAAGCACGGCCCGGCTGTTTCCACAGCTAAGCATGGTTAAGAGGCGGCGCGGCGGACGAATTCGTCGAGCTGGCGCGACAGCGCCGGCCAGGTGTGGGTCCCGGGCATGACCACGCCGTTGATCGCGAAGCTCGGCGTGCTGTCGATCCCCGGGCGGTCCCAGTCCTTGTCGGAGGTCTCGACGATGCGGCGCACCAGCGCGTCGTCGGCCAGGCAGCGGTCGACCGCGGCACGGGTGTAGCCGCGCCGCTCCATGATCCGGTAGAGCCCGAAATCGGTGGCGATCGCGCGGCGGCCGGTCGCTCCGGGAGTCCGCCAGCGCTGCTGCTGCGCGGCGGTGCCGGTGGTCAGCGGGCCGATCCAGCCGGCCTGGCCGCTGAGGAACGCGGTGTGGTTCTGCGGGAACTTGGACTCGGGGCCGCAATGCGCCAGCACCGCCACCGTCAGGTCGACCGGGTCGCGGATCAGGTGGCGGACCTCGACGCTGATCTTGCCCGAGGCGATGTAGCCGAGCTGCAGCGCGCCTTCGCCGGCGCGGTTGAACTCGGCGCAATGCGGGCAGGTGTAGCTGACGTACTCCGTCAGCCGCACTTTGGCCTCGGGATTGCCGATGCGGTGCGCGGTGCCGTCGAGCGCGACCGTCGCCAGCCAGTTCGGCGCGGCCCCCACCAGCAGCATCGCCGCCCCGGCGAGCGCGGCGGCCTGGAGCAGCCTCAAGCGTGTCATTCCATGCCCTCCTTCGCCCCGAGGCTGCGCGCCAGCGATTCGAGCACCGTGCGCAGCTCGGGATCGCCGATGTCGCGCAAGCTGTCGCCGAGCTCCATCGGGATCGGCTTGAGCGCGGGCGGCGCATTCGTTCCCTGCGGCGGGCTTTCAGCACGCGCCGGCTTAACCGGGCCTTGCCGCAGCTTGACCCGCGCGACCGCCTTGTAGCCGAAGAAGCGGTTCACCCGCTCGACGATCTCGGGGATCACGTGCTGGATCAGCGGGGCGTGCGCCGGCAGCACGACCAGCTGGAGGATGCCGTCGCTCTTCTCGCCCGGCGGGAAGCGGATCGCCTCGGGCATGCACACCTGCGCGTGCCGCGCGCCGACGATCTCCGGCCAGCGGGTCACGACGCTCGACTGGACGAAGCCGAAGCGGCGGAACGCGGCGCGGCCGATCTGCGGCACCAGCTCGGCGACCGGCTTGGCCGGGCCGCCGCGCGGGCGCGCATAGTCTCGGCCTACCGCTTTGCTGCTCGAGGCCGTCGGGGCCTTGGGCCTGGCCGTCTTCGTGGGCTTCTCGTCGCGTTCCATCGTGCCGCCGGCCATGCCATAGCGCGGCGATGGAGGGTAGGGTCTCGCGGGAGTTGTTGGCCTGGTACGACGGCCACGCGCGCGTGCTGCCGTGGCGCTCGCCGCCGGGCGCGCCGCCGCCCGAGCCCTACCGCGTGTGGCTGTCGGAGGTCATGCTGCAGCAGACCACCACCGCGCACGCGGCGCCCTATTTCGCCCGGTTCACCGCGCGCTGGCCGACTGTCGAAGCGCTCGCCGCGGCGCCCGAGGAGGCGGTCATGGCCGAGTGGGCCGGGCTCGGCTACTACTCGCGCGCCCGCAACCTCGTCGCCTGCGCGCGGGCGGTCGCGGCGCGCGGCGAGTTTCCCGACAGCGAAGCCGAGCTGCGCGCGCTGCCCGGGGTCGGCGCCTACATCGCCGCGGCGGTGGCGGCGATCGCCTTCGGGCGGCGCGCGGTGGTGGTCGACGCCAACGTCGAGCGGGTCGTCGCGCGGCTCTGCGCGATCGCCGCGCCGCTGCCCGCCGCGCGCCCGGCAATCCGCGCGGCGGCCGACCGGATCACCCCGGAGGCGCGCGCGGGCGACTTCGCGCAGGCGCTGATGGATCTCGGGGCGACGATCTGCACCCCGCGCGCTCCGAAGTGCCTGCTGTGCCCGGTGGCCGAACGGTGCGCCGCGCGGGCGCAAGGGCGGCAGGACGAGCTCCCGGTCAAGGCGCCGAAGAAGGTCCGGCCGCGGCGGATCGGCACGGCCTTCTGGATCGAGCGCGACGGCCGGGTGTGGCTGGTCCGCCGGCCGGGCCGGGGCCTGCTCGGCGGGATGCGCGCGCTGCCCGACGACGGCTGGAACGCGCGCCGCGACGGCTCGGGCGAGGCGCCGCTCCCCGGAGCGTGGCGCGCCGGGGGCGTGGTCCGCCACACCTTCACCCACTTCGACCTCGAGCTCGGGGTGGCGATCTACGCCGGCGAGCGCGGCAGCGAGCTGGAAGGGGGCGAGTGGTGGCCGGTGGCCGAGCTCGACGCCGCCGGCCTGCCCACGCTGTTCGTCAAGGCGGCCCGGCTGGCGACCGCTAGATGATTCCCCCGCCGAGCATGAGGCGCACCACCGCGATGACGAACACGATCAGGCAGAAGTTGCGTCCGCCGTTCGAGCGCGACAGCGCGCCGAGGCCGATGCCGACGACGGCGATCGGCAGCACCAGCCAGTTGCCCCAGCCGAGCAAGGGGATGGTCGAGGGGATCGCCAGCAGCAGGGCGACGATGCCGACGAGGATCGAGGCGAGGTTGAGCATGTGTCTTATATGCCTACCACACCTCGCCGACGCAAGTGGTTCCCTGGCGCGGCGAAGGCGATAAGCTGGCGTTCACGCCGCGCGGTGGAGGAAGGTGCCGATGGAATGGCTCGAAGCGAATGCGCGCCTGACGCGCCGCCAGTGGCTCGGCGGGGCGGCGGCGTTGGGCGCCGCGGCGGCGCTGCCGGCGTGGGCCCAGGCCGCCGAAACGTGGCCCAGCGTGCGGCGGCTGATGGCCCGCTACGTCGACGAACGCAAGGTCTCGGGCATGGTCGCGGCATTCGGCTTCGGCGGCGCCGCGCCCGAGGTGATCGCGGTCGGCGCCGACAGCTTCACCGCCCCGCGGCCCTCCGACGCGCGCAGCATCTACCGCATCTATTCGATGACCAAGCCGATCACCGGCATGGCGGCGATGATGCTCATCGACGAGGGCAAGCTCGGGCTCGACCAGCCGCTCCACGAGATCCTCCCGCAGTTCGCCGCGATGCAGGTGCAGAAGGTCTATGACGGCCCGATCACCGCCGACAACCTCGAGCCCGCCGCGCGCCCGATCACGATCCGCCAGCTGCTGACGCACACCGCCGGGCTCGGCTACGGCGTGATCCAGACCGGCCCGATCGCCGCGGCCTTTCGCGCGGCCGGGGCGATGCCGGGCCAGTTCACCCGGCTGCAGGCGCTGATCCCGTCGCTCGCCGGCGTCCCGGCGCCGAGCCTCGAGCTGTTCGCCGATCGCGTCGCCGAGCTGCCGCTGGTCTACCAGCCGGGGACCCGGTGGAGCTACTCGATGGGGCTCGACGTGATCGGCCGGGTGATCGAGGTCGTCTCCGGCCAGCCGTTCGACGCCTTCCTGCAGGAGCGGCTGTTCGACCCGCTGGGGATGAGCGACACGCATTTCCAGGTCCCGCGCGACAAGGCCGACCGGCTGACCACCAGCTATTTCGTCGCCGACGGCCGCGTGCTGCCGATCGACCTCGGCGCGAGCTCGATCTACCTCGACAAGCCGGCCTTCCCGTTCGGCGGCGCGGGGCTCGCCAGCACGCCGCGCGACTACGACCGCTTCCTGGCGATGCTGGCGGGCTACGGCGCGCTCGACGGCACCCGGGTGATGAGCGAGGCGGCGGTGCGGCTCGGCACCTCGGACCTGCTGCCCGACACGCTGCTGCCCGGCGGCGGGTACGACGGCGGCTGGGGCTTCGGCGCCGGCGGCCGGGTCGGCAAGGGCGCCGACGCGGGGATCTACGGCTGGGCCGGCGCGGCGGGGACCTTCGGCTTCGTCCACCTGCCGCTCGGGCTGCGCGCCGGGCTCTACACGCAATACCTGCCGGTGACCGCCTATCCGCTGAGCGAGGAGTTCCCCGCGGCGGCGCGCGCCGACCTCGCGGCGATGGCGCCGGCGTGACCGGGCTCGCCCCGGTGCGCTTCTCCGGCCAGCCGCTCGACCGCGCCGATCACCTGCGCGCCGATCCCGCGCGGCTGGCCCGGGCGCGCGAAGGCGGCGTGGTGCTCGAGCTCGACGGCCTGATCCCCGAGCTCGGCGAGGACCGGCGCCTGGCCTGGCGCCCGCTGGCCGCGGCCGACGCCGATGCCGAGCTGGTGTTCCTCGGCCTGCTGCCCGATGCCCGCGCGGCGTTCGCGGCGGTGCCGGGCGAAGGCAACGCCGACCCGGCCTACACCCAGCGGCAGATCTGGACCCTGCTCGGCTTGCTCGGCGATGGCGACCTCGCGCTCTACGGCGCCGCGCGCAGCGTGCTCGACTGGCATGCGCGGCACCGCTTCTGCGCCCGGTGCGGCCAGCCGACGCGGCTCGCCCGGGCCGGCTGGCAGCGCGACTGTCCCGAAGACAGCGGCGGCTGCGGGGCGCAGCACTTCCCGCGCGTCGACCCGGTGGCGATCATGCTCGTCGAATGCGAGGGCAAGCTCCTCCTCGGCCGCCAGGCGCGCTTCCCGCCGCGCTCGTACTCGGCGCTCGCCGGGTTCGTCGAGCCGGGCGAGACGGTCGAGGAGGCGGTCGCGCGCGAGGTGCTCGAGGAAGCCGGCGTGCGCGTGCGCGACGTGCGCTACGTCGCCAGCCAGCCGTGGCCGTTCCCGTCGCAGCTGATGATCGGCTGCATCGGTTACGCCGACAGCCTTGAACTGCGGATCGACGAGACCGAGATCGAGGACGCGCGCTGGTTCACGCGCGCCGATGTCGCCGAGGCGATGGCGAGCGGGCCCGACAGCTCAAGCTTCGTCGCGCCGACGCGCCAGGCGATCGCGCACCACCTGCTGCAATGGTGGCTGGAGAACGGATGATGCCCTCGAAGAAACCCCGGATCGCGGTCGACGTGTGGTCCGACGTGATGTGCCCGTGGTGCGCGGTCGGCTACGTCCAGTTCGCCAAGGCGGTCGACGCGCTCGCCGGCGACGTGGAGGTCGAGCTCCGCTGGATGCCGTTCGAGCTCAACCCCGACCTGCCGCCCGAAGGCAGGCGCCAGGACGAGCATCTCGCCGCGGCTTACCGCCGCACGCCCGAGGAAGTGGCGGCGATGCGCGCGCAGATGCAGGCGACCGCCGCCCGCGCCGGCTTCCCGATGGAATGGGCCGGCGAAGGCGACGAGCCGCCGGCGATGATGTGGAACACGTTCGAAGCGCACAAGCTGCTGCGCTGGGCGCTTGCCGAGCAGGGACCGGAGGCGCAGACCCGGCTCAAGCTCGCCCTGCTCAGGGCGCACTTCCAGCAGCGCCGCAACGTCTCCGACCGCGAGGTGCTGCTCGCCATCGCCGCGGCCGAAGGGTTCGACCGGGCCAAGGCCGCCGCGGCGCTCGCCGACGAGGCGCTGGCCATCGCCGTCCGCGCCGAGGAAGCGCGCGGGCGCCGGGCCGGCATCAACTCGGTGCCGAGCTTCGTGGTCGACGGGAAGTACGTGATCCAGGGCGCCCGCGAGCCCAACGACTATGCCGCGATGCTGCGCCAGGTGGCGGGGCTGGTGCAGAACGCCTGATCACCCTCATCCAGGCGGCGCTACCGCCCTGCGGGCGTAAGCTGCGCTATCCTTTCCCATTGGGACGAGGATACGAAGGCCTGGCCACGCCAGTGGCTTAGCCGGAGCTGGATGAGGGCCCGTTCTTCGCCGGATCGAGCCGGTCGATCGTCTTTTCGCCCTTCATCTCGGTGTCGGCCGGGTTGTCGCTGCCCCGCGCGCGCTCGCTGCCGAGCTGCTCGCCGGTGGTGTTGTGCAGCTCCGAGCGGCTGCCGACGGTGCGCTGCACGTTGCCGCCGGCGCTGCCGCCCTGGCTCGGCGCGGGGCCGTCTTCCTGGAGCTCGTCGATCAGCGCGTTGTCGGGGTGCGGCTTGCTTTCGGTCATGGTCACTCTCCTCGCCCCCTCAACGGGGGACGGGGCGCGACCGTTCCGCCGCTCAGGCCAGCCCGAGCTGCGACAGCTTGCGGATCAGCCGCCCGGGCATCGCGTCGCTCGCCACTTCCCCTTCGGCGAGGTCGGGCGGCGCGTTCTTCTCCTCGAGGTAGCGCCAGCCCTGGTGGGCGCGCTTGGCCTTGGGGTGGACCAGGATCAGCGAGGGCGCGAGGCGGATGGTCCAGCGGCGGTCCTCGCGCTGCTCGAAGCCGAGGATCTCGCTGCGGGCGACGATCGCGTGCTCGATGATCCAGTACAGCGAGCCGCCGATCATCTCCGCGTGCCGCCTGGGCAGATAGCGCGTGGTCATCAGCGCCTCGGGCCCGGCCTCGACCCAGCGGCGCAAGTTGTCGAGGCTGCCCGAGCGGTAGGCGATCTTGGTCATGCTGAGCGGCATCGGGCCAAGATAGGTCCACCGCGGCGGCGGGCAAGGCGGGGCCGAGATTTGGGTTTCCTACACGTCCGTTTCGTGCCAAATTGACCGCATGGTCTTTAATATGCGAACCAAAACGGTGTATATGGCGTTCGCCCGCGTAATGTGTCGCCCACCCGAGTCCGGCTTAATGAGTTGATATATAAAGCTATTGTGCCGAACTATGAGGAGACACGGTGTCGCTTTTGTCGCTTTTGTCGCCGGCCTCAGCCGACCAGCCCGCTCGCCACCGCCAGGCCGAGGAAGGCGAAAAAGCCCATCGAATCGGTGATCATCGTCACGAACACGCTCGACGCCACCGCCGGGTCCTGGTCCATCCGCTCGAACATGACCGGCACCGCCACCCCGGCGAGCCCGGCGGTGAGGATGTTGATGACCACCGCCAGCGCGATCACCGCGCCGAGCGCGGGAGTGAAGATCAGCGCGGTGGCGAGGCCGATCAGCGCGGCGATCGTCGCGCCGTTGAGCAGCGCCACGCGCAGCTCGCGCCAGATGATCCGCCCGGTGTTGGAGCGGGTCAGCTGGTTGGTGGCGATCGCGCGGACGGTCACCGCCATCGTCTGCGTGCCGGCGTTGCCGCCGATGCTGGCGACGATCGGCGCCATCGCGGCGAGCACCACCAGCTCCTCGATCGCGCCGCCGAAGAAGTAGATGATCGCCGCGCTGACCGAGGCGGTGAGCAGGTTCGCCGCGAGCCAGCGGACCCGCGCGCCGTAAGCCTCGCGGATCGGCTCGTTGATGTCGCCTTCGCCGGCGCCGCTGAGCAGCATGACGTCCTCGCCGGCTTCCTCCTGGATGATGTGGACCACGTCGTCGACGGTGATCTGGCCGACCAGGCGGCCGTTCTCGTCGACCACCGCGGCGCTGATCAGGGCGTATTTCTGGAACCGCAGCGCCACTTCCTCCTGGTCCATCGTCACCGGGATCAGCGTCTGGTCGCGCTTCATCACGTCGGCCAGCGGCACGTGGCGTGGGGTGCGCAGGATCCAGCTAAGCTGGCAGGTGCCGACCGGGCGGTGGCGCGGGTCGACGACGAACACTTCCCAGAACTCGGTGGTCAGGTCCTCGTTGTCGCGCAAGTAGTCGATCAGGTCGCCGACGCCGAGGTGCTCGGGCACCGCGACCAGCTCGCGCTGCATCAGGCGGCCGGCGGTCTCCTCGGGATAGGCCAGCGCGCTCTCGATCGCCGCGCGGTCCTCGGGCTCCATCTCGGCGAGGATCGCCCGCTGGTCCTCGGGCTCGAGGTCCTCGATCAGCTGGACCGCGTCGTCGGTGTCGAGCTGCTCGGCGATGTCGGCCACCGCCCCGGGGGGCAGCGCCTCGAGCATGTCCTCGCGGACGTAGTCGTTGAGCTCGGCGATGACCTCGTGGGTCAGCAGGTCGGTGATCGCCGCGGCGAGCCGGCGGCGCTCGTCGCGCTCGAGCAGCTCGAACAAGTCGGCGATGTCGGCCGGGTGGAGCGGCTCGACCAGCGCGTAGGCGCGGCCCTCGTCGCCGGCCTCGAGCGCGGCGACGACCGAATCGACGAATTGCGGCTTGAGCCGGTTCTCCTCGTCGAGCTCCTCGCGCTCCTCGCGCAGCACGTCCTGGTCCAGCTCGGAGAGGTCATGCTCGGCCATGCCGCGCGGTCTATGCCCCTCGGGAGCAAAAGCAAGCTGACAACGCCCGCCACGGGCCTATATCCGCCCCTTTCCCGCAGGAGACGCGACGATGGCCGACGACAAGCTCACCCTGACCCTCGACACCGGCAACGGGGAGGGCGGCGACGTGGTCATCCGGCTGCGGCCCGACCTCGCGCCGGGCCACGTCGCGCGGATTTCCGAGCTGGCGCGCGACGGGTTCTACGACGGGGTCGTGTTCCACCGCGTGATCCCCGGGTTCATGGCCCAGGGCGGCGACCCGACCGGCACCGGCATGGGCGGCTCGGACAAGCCCGACCTCAAGGCCGAGTTCAACGCCGAGCCGCACGTGCGCGGGACCTGCTCGATGGCGCGCAGCCAGATGCCCGACAGCGCCAACAGCCAGTTCTTCATCTGCTTCGACGACGCCCGCTTCCTCGACAAGCAGTACACCGTGTGGGGCCAGGTCGAGAGCGGCATGGAGCACGTCGACGCGCTGCCCAAGGGCGAGCCGCCGCGCGAGCCGGGCAAGATCGTCAAGGCCACCGTCGCCTGATGCGCCGCGCCGCGCTGGCGCTGGCGCTGGCCGGAGGCGCGGCGCTGCTGTCCGCCCCGGCGGCGGCGAGCGACGCCTGCCCGCGGCAGCCGGTGCCGGGCCTGCTCGACGCGGTGCGGCCGGTGGCGAGCGTCTACGTCACGCGCCAGATCAGCTTCGCCGCCTCGCCCAGCCTGCGCCATCCCCACGTCGGCTGGGTGGTGCGGGCTTACGCCGAAACCGCGTTCGAAGGACCGCAGCGCGAGCGCGAGATGCTCGAAGTGCTGCGCCTGCAGGTCGAGCACGACTGCAACCGCTGGTTCGTCACCGGGCGCTGGGAGGGGCCGCTCGAACCGGGCGAAGTCGCCCGCATCGTCGCCGAGGCCCGGCCGTTTCTCGAGCCGGCTGCGGCGGCGCTATCGGGCATGCCGGGCGGCTATGCAGGGGAGGACAGCCTGATGCTCGACGGCACCGGCATCGCGGTCGAGACCGGCGGACCCGACTGGCGCCTCCGCCGCGGCGGCCACGCCCACGGCGGAGCCGGCGGCGCGGCCTCGGACCTGTTCCTTGGCCTGGTCGCGCGGCTCGTTCCGGCGGACGAGATGCCGACGCGCGAGTGGCGCTAGCGCGCAGTGGGGTGCTTGCCGCTGCGCTGCCGGCCCAGACTAAAGCCTGAACACCACCCGGGTGATCCAGTAGCTGGCGATCGGCTTGCCGTCCTTGTCCAGCGCCGGGTCGAAGTCGAACGCGTGCTGGATGTCGTCGCAACTGCTCTCCTCGAACGCCGGGTCGCTCAACGGCATCTGGATGCTGCAGCCGGTGATCTTGCCGGTCTCGTCGATGGCAAGCCGGACATTCACCAGCCCGGGCATCCCCTCCCGGGCCATCCGGGGCGGATAATCGAGCATCCTCGAGCCCGCGCGCCAATTGACCGGCGTGGCCTTGCGCGTGAGGGTCTTGTGGGCCTCCACGTCGATGTTCCAGTGCGTCGTCAGCTCGTCGACGCAGTCCTGCAAGGCGCCGATCGGAGCCTCGAGCTTGCCGAGCTGCAACGTGAACTCGCGGCCGAGCCCGCGGACGCTGAGCGAGTCGATCGCGGCCGCCTGCTGTCGCTCGATCGCCCTGAAGTCGATCGCGCTGAAATAGGCCGCTCGTTCGGCGTCGTCTTCGATCGCTTCCAGTTCGGGCAGCTCGACCAGCGGGGGTTCGACGATCGCACCCTTGAGCCCGTTGTCGAGAGTGACGGCGAGCCCCAGGCCGGGATACTGCCACTCGGCGTCGTCGGTGAAGCGATACCGGACGTTCCGATCGAACCGCGCGCCGGCGCGGCTGCTGGCGATGGTCGTCTGCAAGCCCCATCCCGGCGCAAAGCGCCGCATCTCCAGGAAGGCCTGTTCCTTGCCGGAGCCGAACGTCCGGCGCAGCGCGCAGCTGTCGGCCGCGTAATCGATGGTCCACGGCGAGCTCGGCGCGAGTGCGAGCCGATCATCCGCGGCCAGGAGCGGGGACGCCGTCGAACCTCCCAGGGCGATCCCCAGCGCCAGCCAGCGAAAATCCATCACGAGACTGCCCCCTCGGCGCGCTGCCACCCATTACAGCGGGACGATATCCGTCCCGGCCGAGACGTTGCGCATCTGGATGTACCAGCGGCCGTCGATCTTCACGAGATCGTCGACCCCGTTGCCGGCCGCGGCGACGCGCGGCGCGCCGTCGCTGCCGCCGACCCCGCTGCCGAACACCGTCTGGTGGTAGTAGTGGTAGCGCGCGGTCGTCGGGCCGGTGAACTCGAGGTACTGGTTCATCGTGAAGTGGCGCATCGCGCCGAGCGTCTCGCCGGCCTCGCGCCGCTGGTCCTGCTGGGTCTTGAAGCCGAGCACGAAGGTGCGCAGCGCGTCGCGGCCCTTGACGTTGCCGAACGCGCCGTCCGGCGCGAACGCCATGGCGTAAGCGTCGGCGTCGTAGTTATCGAGCGCGCGGTCGTAGTTCCACATCAGCTTGCCGATCGCCGCGCGGTCCTCGTCGGTGCCGATGGACGGCGCGCGGGCCGGCGCGGCGGCCTGCGGCGCGGGGCCGGTCGGCAGCGTCGCCGGGTCCCAGTGCTCGTCGGCCTTGCCGTCGACGAAGCGCCAGGTGTCGAACCAGGTCGTGGTGTAGCTCTGGCTGGGGTCGTCGGCGTACGGAATCGCCCGCCGGGTGAGGATGGTCACGTAGTCGCCCTCGGCGATCACCGCGACGACGGCGTTGGGATCGCTCGCGCTCAGCGCCGGGCACGGCACGAGCGGCTGGCGCTTGGCGACGTTGACGAAATACTCGACCACGCCAGCGAGCCCGGAGGCCGCTACCGGGTTGTGCTGGATGTACTTGTCGGTCAGCCATTCGCCCGCCCGGCTCCATTCGTTGCACTTGAGCAGCTCGCGCTGGATGTGCAGCGCCGCCTGCTTGTTGCGGTGGAGCGTGCGGTCGGGGCTGGTGAACAGCGATTCCGGATCGGGATGGCCGACAACTGGATCGCTCAGCGCGCGCATCTGCGCGGGGGCGGCGGTGGGCAGGGCAAGCGCCGCGGCGGCGGCGAGCAACAGGGTCTTGGTCTTCATCGCGGTCCCTCTCCTGAAACGTGTTGGCGCCACTGTGGCGCAAGGGAGGGGCTAGAGTCGAGCCTCGACCAGCCAGTCGTGGAACAGCCGCACCGGCCGCGTGTCGAGATCGAGCGGGCGGCACACGAACCAGTAGCTGTAGGGACTCTGGATCTCGGCCTCGAACAGCGGCGACAGTCGGGGATCGTTGTTCCGCGCGATGTGGTCGTCGTGCATGATCGCGATGCCGAGCCCTTGCGCCGCGGCCTCGAGGATCAGTTGCCCGGAATCGTAATGGTCGATCGCTGCCGGCTGCAGCTCGCGCAAGCCGAGAGCCTCCTTCCACGCTTCGAAGCTCAGCTCCATGTCGGTGTGAATGAGGAAGGTCTGCTGGTCGAGCGCCTCGAGCCCGGGCGCCGGGCCGAGGCGGCTGGCGAGCTCGCGGCTGCAGATGGCATGCACCGTGTTGTGGTCGAGCCGGACCTTGTGAAAGCCGGGGCCCGGATCGGTGGTCAGCAGGATCGCCGCGTCGAGCGTGTCCCCGACACGGTCGAGCAGATGCGGCCCGGTGTCGACGTCGATGTGCAGGCGGGGATGGCGCTGGCGCAGCTCGGGCAGGCGCGGGAACAGCCGCTGCGTGCCGAACAGCGGCAGCACGCCGAGGCGCAGGCGCAGCAGCTGCAGGTTCTCCGACTGCGCCTCGACCGCCGCCGCCAAGGTCTCGAGATGCGGCGCCACCGTGTCGTAGAACTGGCGGCCTTCGTCGCTCAGCCGCATCGTCTGCCCAGAGCGCGAGAACAGCTTGCGCCCGGTGAACTCCTCGAGGTTGCCGATCCGCCGCGACAGGGCGGAGGGGCTGAGGCCGAGTTCCTCGGCGGCCGCCCGCGCCGAGCCGAGGCGGACCGTACGCACGAACGCTTCGAGCGCGCGGAGAGGGGGCAGGCGGCGCATGGCCGATCAAGTAATGCCTGATGCTGCGTTGCACAACGCACGGCGCGCACTCGGCCGGCTGCTCAGTCGACGACCAGGTCCTCGCTCACCTCGGGTTGATGCAGTCGCAGGCGAGTGACGTGGGTTTCGTCGCCGGCGGTGACCTCGATGCACCAGCCGCTCGGGTGGCGCAGCACCGCGCCGACCGCCGGCACGCGCTCGGCCAGCACGAACGCGAGCCCGCCGAGCGTATCGACCGCTTCCTCGACTTCGGCGATGCGCGGGTCGCCGACAGTGACGGCCACGTCCTCGAGCTCGGCGCGTGCGTCGGCGTCCCACATCCCCTCGCCGATCGGCACGACCAGCTCGACCGGGGCGTCGTCGTGCTCGTCCTCGATGTTGCCGACGATCTCCTCGACCAGGTCCTCGATGGTGATGATCCCGTCGGTGCCGGAGAACTCGTCGACCACGATGGCGAGATGGATGCGCTTGGCGCGCATGTCGGCGAGGACGTCGAGCGCACCGCGCGCCTGCGGCACATACAGCGGCTGGCGCATCAGCGTGGTCCAGTCGGCCGGCGGCGGGGTGCCGTTGGCGAGGAACGGGAACACGTCCTTGAGGTGCATCATCCCGATCACTTCGTCGAGCGTATCGCGATAGACCGGCAGGCGCGAATGGCCGTGCTCGGCGAACAGCTCGACCAGCTCGTCCCAGCTGGCGTCGGCGGCGACGGCGATGATCTCGCCGCGCGGGATGGCGACATCGTCGGCGTCGTGCTCGCTGAAATGCAGGAGGTTGCGCAGCATCGTGAGCTCGGCCGGGGACAGGTCGCCCTTGGCCGGCGGCTCGTCGCCTTCGGCCTGCTCGTCCTCATGCTCGTCGATGGCTTCCTCGATCTGCGCCCGCAACGAGGGTTCGTTCTCCTCGTCGAAGAACTTGCGGATCGCGCTCCACAAGCCGCCTTTACTGTCCGCGTCTCCGTTGCCGGAGTCCGGTCTGGAACTGTCGGGCATCGCCCTGTCGCTTTCCCTTATGCAGCCTTAGCCGCCCCCATATGGGTCCGCGATTCCCATCAGCGCAAGCGCCTTTGTCTCGAGCGCTTCCATCGCCTCGGCGTCGGCGGACGAGGTTTCGTGGTCGTGGCCGGCCAGATGGAGCAGTCCGTGGACGATCAGGTGGGCCGCGTGGTGCTCGAGCGGGAGGCCCTTGTCCGCGGCCTCGCGGGCGCAGGTTTCGCATGCGAGCGCGACGTCGCCGAGCAGCTCCGGCGGCCCCTCCGCAGGCAGCGTCACAAGCTCGTCGCGGGCGAGCATCGGGAACGACAGCACGTTGGTCGCCTTGTCGCGCTGGCGCCAGTCGCGGTTGAGCGCATGGACTTCCGCGTCCGAGGTGAACAGCAGGCTGGCCGAGAGGCGGGCCGGGGCCAGCTCAGGAGCCACCTGGCTCGCCGCTTCCGCCGCGCGCTCGGCCAGTGCTTGCCAGCCGTCCGGCGGCCACGGCTCCTCGATGGCGATGTCGAGCTGCATCACCCCGGGTCGGTGCCCTCGTAGGCCTCCACGATGCGGCCGACGATCGGGTGGCGGACGACGTCGGCGCGGGTGAAGTGGGTCACGCCGATGCCCTCGACGCCGGTCAGCCGGGCGACGGCGTCG
>DASPMY010000028.1:0-62145 GCA_035626815.1 Croceibacterium sp. | reverse complement strand
CCGCGCGTCCGGTCGATGTTGATCAGCGGGCCGAAGTCGTATTCGTCGGAGCCGGGATAGCTCGGATAGACCTGCGGGCCGAGCGCGATGCGCGTGCGGCGCGGCGGCTTGTCGTCGTCCTGCGCGGCGGCCGGCAGCGAGGCGACGAGCGCGACGGCGCCGGCGATCAGCGCGGCGCGGCGGCTAAACGGCGTGATGCCCAGAACCTTCTCCCCTGTTGGGCGCGCTCAATCTCCCCAATAGAGCCGATCGGGATTGGAAACCAGCAACTTATGGCGCAGTTCCGCTGTCGGCGCGATGCGCGGGATTATGTCGACGAGGTGGCCGTCGTCGGGCACGTTGTCCTGCATGTTCGGGTGCGGCCAGTCGGTGCCCCAGATGCAGCGGTCGGGATAGTCCTCGACCAGCGGGCGGACCGCCTCGGCGAACAGGTTCCACGGGTCGCCGGTCGGGTCGAGCCGGTCGGGGCAGGTCGGCTTGAAATGGATGTCGGGGCGGCTGTCGAGCAGCGTTCGGAAGGCGCGCATGTCGGGCCCGTCGGGGCCTTGGGTCACGTCCGGACGGCCCATGTGGTCGACGACCAGCGGCACCGGGATCGCGTCGATGAACCCGCGCAGCTCCTCGAGGATGTCGGCCTCGAAGTAGATCACCACGTGCCAGCCGGCGGGAAGGCGACTCGAGACCTCGAGGAACTCGTCCTTGGGCGCGTCGTCGACCAGCCGCTTGAGGAAGTTGAAGCGGATGCCGCGGATGCCGCCTGCGTGGAGGCCCTGCAGCTCCTCCTCGGAGATCGCCGGATCGACCACCGCGACGCCGCGCGCCTGGCCGCCCGACTGGGCGATCGCGTCGAGCGTGGCGGCGTTGTCGGTGCCGTGGCAGCTCGCCTGGACGATCACGTTGCGGGAAAAGCCGAGGTGGTCGCGCAGCGCGAACAGCATTTCGGGGCCTGCATCCTCCGGCAGGTACTTGGCTTTTGCGCTGAACGGGAATTGCGCCATCGGCCCGAACACATGGCAATGCGCGTCGACCGCGCCGGGCGGCGGGACGTAGCGTGGCTTCGAGGGGGCGGGGTGCCAGGAAACGATACGGTCCATTGCTCAACTTTCGTTTCTCTGCGGGCTCTGCTTTCTTTGCGATCTCTGCGCGAACCGCGGTTCACGCAGAGGCCGCAGAGAAGAACAGAGAGCGCAAAGGGCTCAGGCGAACACCACGCCGTCCATCAGCTTTCGGGCGGTGCGTAACAGGGCAGCGGAGATTACCTCGCCTTCGGCGTTTACCTCGAGCACGCAGCTCATCTCGCCGGTCGGATGCTCGACCGACAGCGTCTTGCGGCTGCCCGCGGGGATCTGCGCGACCTCGGCCGCGGGCGAGCCTTCGACGAGGCAGGCGGTCGCCACGCTGACCGCGCCGAGCACGCCGATCGTCGCATGGGCGCGGTGCGGGATGAAGCTGCGCACGGTCACCGCCCCGCCGTTCCGCGGCGGGGCGACGAGCATCATCTTGGGGACCGACTTTTCCTTCACGTCGCCGAGATTCATCCGCGGGCCGGCGGCGAGGCGGATCGCCTCGATCCGCGCGCGCAAGTCGGCGAAGCGGTCGGACTCGAGCTCCTCGCGGGTCTCGTAGCCGGTCGCGCCGACGTCCGCGGCCTTGAACACGATGCACGGCATGCCGTTGTCGATCAGCGTGCAGCGCACGCCTTCGATCTCGTCGGCGGCGTTGCCGGTCGGCAGCAGGGCCCCGCACGAGGAGCCGGCAGTGTCGCGGAACTCGACCGGCACCGGCGCATGACTGCCGGGCACGCCGTCGATGCGCGCATCGCCTTCGTAGGTGGGCACGCCGCCCGGCGTCTGGATCGTGGCGATGGCGACTTGCCCCGTGTTCTCCATGAAGATCGCCACCCGGGTCTCCTCGCCCGTCGCGGCGACCAGCCGGCGCTCGATCGCGAACGGGCCGACCCCGGCGAGGATGTTGCCGCAGTTCTGCGCGTCGGTGACGATCGCCTGGTCGACGAACACCTGCAGGAACAGGTAGTCGACGTCGATCCCGTCGCGCGCGGACTTCCCCACGACCGCGACCTTGCTGGTCAGCGGATCGGCCCCGCCCATGCCGTCGATCTGGCGCGGGTCGGGGCTGCCCATCACGCGCAGCAGGAACGCGTCGCGTTCGGCGGTGTCTTGCGGCAGGTCCGAAGCGAGGAAATAGCCGCCCTTCGACGTGCCGCCGCGCATCCACATGACGGGAGCGGAGGTCACGGGTTCCTCCCCCAAAGGGGGAGGGGGACCACCCGCAGGGTGGTGGAGGGGCACGTACGAGTAAACCGGACACCGCGGGCGGAGAGTTCACCGCGCGTGCCCGTCCACCATGCTCCGCATGGTCCCCCTCCCCGTCCCGGGGAGGAAGCTACACCCACTTGAGCCCCATGTCGGTGAGCTTCTGGCGGAAGCCGTACATGTCGAGGCCGAGCTCGCCGCTGGCGAGGCGCTGGCGCTTATCGCCTTCGTTGGCTTCGCGGGCGCGGGCCTTTTCGAGCACCCTGGGGGCATCGGCGCGCTTGACCACGCAGACGCCGTCGTCGTCGGCGACGATGACGTCGCCCGGCTCGATATAGGCGCCGGCGCAGACCACCGGCACGTTGACGCTGCCGAGGCTGGCCTTGATCGTGCCTTGCGCGAAGATCCGCTTCGACCAGACCGGGAAGTCCATCTCTTGCAGGTCGCGCACGTCGCGCACGCCGGCGTCGATGATCAGGCCGCGCACGCCGCGCGCCTGGGCGCTGGTAGCGAGCAAGTCGCCGAAATAGCCGTCCTCGCACGGGGAGGTCGGCGCGATCACCAGCACGTCGCCTTCGCGGCATTGCTCGATCGCGGCATGGACCATGTAGTTGTCGCCCGGGGGCACGCTGACGGTCACCGCGCTCGCGCCGATCCGCGCGCCGGAATAGATCGGCCGCATGTAGCTGGCGAGCAGCCCGGTGCGCCCCTGGGATTCGTGCACCGTGGCCACGCCGCAGGCGCCGAGGCCGTCGACTACATCGAGGGCCGCGCGTTCGATATTCTGGACGACGACACCGCTCATTGGCGCGACTCCTCCCTCTAGGCTGCGCGTGCCCGGTGGACCCGCGCGGCCCCTTGCGTCAAGACTGTGAGTCCCTGCGCAGGCAGGGACCTCGTGCGGCTGAGCGCGAGGCCTGAGGCCCCAGCCTTCGCTGGGGCGCAAAGTTTCGATTGCGAGGCCCAGCGTGCGCCGGGGCTCGCAAACTTGTAAGCAATACATACATTCGGTAACGGCGCCCCCAGGTATGCCTGACTCGATTGCTCCTCTCTCTCCGCCGCGTGTGGCGCTGGTCGGCTTCGGCGAAGCCGGCGAGGCGTTTGCCCGCGCCGAGGGCTGGCGTGGAGAGGCGCGCGGCTGGGACGTGCTGCCCGATCGGCGCGCGGCGATGGCCGGCTGCGGGGTCGCGAGCGCCGACACCGCGGCGCAGGCGCTGGCCGGCCGCGCGTTCTTCCTCTCGCTGGTCACCGCCGACGCCGCGCTCGAGGCCGCGCGCGACTATGCGCCGCTGCTGCCCGAAGGGTCGTTGTGGTGCGACATGAACTCGGTGGCGCCCGACACCAAGCGCGAGGCCGCCGCGGCCATCGAGGCGGCCGGCGGGCGTTACGTCGACGTCGCGGTGATGGCGCCGGTCGACAAGGGGCTCGCCGTGCCGCTGCTCGTCTCGGGGCCGCACGCGCTGGCCGCGCAGCCCTTGCTCGAGGCGCTCGGGTTCTCGAACGTCCGCACGGTCGGCGACGCGGTCGGCCGCGCCTCGGCGATCAAGATGATCCGCTCGGTCATCGTCAAGGGGCTCGAGGCGCTCTCGGCCGAATGCGCCGCGGCAGCCGAGGCGGCCGGCGTGCTCGACGAAGTCACCGCGTCGCTCGACGCCTCCGAGAAACCGGTCGGGTGGGCCGAGCGTATCGCCTACAACCGCGAGCGGATGGAGACCCATGGGGTTCGGCGCGCGGCGGAGATGGAAGAATCGGCGCGGACGCTGCAAGGGCTCGGCGTCGAGCCGGTGATGACCCGCGGCACGATCGTACGGCAGCGGAACGCGGCCATGAAGACGAACAGGACCGAAGCGGCATGACGCTGATCATCGATTGCCACGGCCACTACACCACCGCGCCGCCGCAGCACGACGCCTGGCGCGACGCGCAAAAGGCGGCGTTCAAGGACGGCAGCCAGCCGCCGGCCTACCCGGCGATCGGCGACGACGCGATCCGCGAGACGATCGAGACCAACCAGCTCAAGCTGATCAAGGAACGCGGCGCGGACCACACGATCTTTTCCCCTCGCGCTTCGGCGATGGCGCACCACATCGGCGATCAGGCGGTCAGCGAGGCGTGGTCGATCGCCTGCAACGACCTGATCTACCGCGTCACCGAGCTGTTCCCCGAGACCTTCACCGGGGTGTGCATGCTGCCGCAGAGCCCGAAGGCGGACCTGGCCGCTTCGATCAAGGAGCTCAGGCGCTGCGTGGAGCAGCTCGGCTTCGTCGGCTGCAATCTCAATCCCGATCCGGGCGGCGGGCACTTCACCCATCCGCCGCTGACCGACGAGTCCTGGTTCCCGATCTACGAGGTCATGTGCGAGCTCGACGTGCCGGCGATGATCCACGTCTCGGGCAGCTGCAACCCGGCGATGCACGCGACCGGCGGGTTCTATCTCGCCGCCGACACCGTCGCCTTCATGCAGCTCTTGCAGGGCGACCTGTTCGGCCGCTTTCCGAATTTGCGCTTCATCATCCCGCACGGCGGCGGCGCGGTGCCGTTCCACTGGGGCCGCTACCGCGGCCTCGCCGACATGCTCAAGCAGCCGAGCCTCGACACGCACCTGATGAACAACGTGTTCTTCGACACTTGCGTCTATCACCAGCCGGGGGTGAACCTGCTCGCCGAGGTGATCGAGACCCGGAACATCCTGTTCGGCAGCGAGATGGTCGGCGCGGTGCGCGGGATCGATCCGACCACCGGCCACTATTTCGACGACACCAAGCGCTACGTCGATGCGCTGGCGATCTCGGACGAGCAACGCCACGCAATCTTCGAAGGCAACGCCCGCCGGGTGTTCCCGCGGCTCGATGCCAAGCTGAAAGGCCAGGGCCGATGACTCCCCATGCTGTCGCGGTCACCGCCAACGGGTTCGCCCGGTGCGACAAGCCCGAGCGCTACATCCAGCAGGTGGTCAGCCACTGGAGCCACAAGATGGCGACCAGCTACGCCGACGGCGTCGGCACGTTCCCGTTCTCCGAGCTGGAGAGCGCGGTGATGACCGCGCGGCCCGGCGGCATCGCCATTACCCTCGTCACCGCCGATGCGGAGCGCAACGTGCACTTGCGCGGCGTGATCGAGCGCCACATCGATCGCTTCGCCTTCCGCGAGGCGCCGCTCACCTACGAATGGACCGAGTCCGAGGATTCTGGGCAATGACCGACAAGAAACAGCGCATCGACATCCACGCGTACCTCGCCGAGTTCGACGACATCCCCGGCACGCGCGTGTTCACCGCCAAGCGCGCGCGGCAGGGCTACTGGCTCAACCAGTTCGCGATGAGCCTGATGAAAGCCGAGAACCGCGAGCGCTTCCTCGCCGACGAGAAGGCCTATCTCGACGAATGGCAGCTGAGCGAGGAGGCCAAGGATGCGGTGATGGCGCGCGACTACAACCGCATGATCGACTGCGGCGGGAACATCTACTTCCTCTCGAAGCTGTTCAGCACGGACAAGAAGAGCTTCCAGTTCGCCGCCGGGTCGATGACCGGGATGACGCAGGAGGAATACGCCGAGATGATGCTCAAGGGCGGCCGCTCGCCCGAAGGGCAGCGCTCGATCAAGGAAGGACGCTGACTATGGCCCGCGTTACCGCCGGCATCACCTCGAGCCACATCCCCGCGCTCGGCGCCGCGATCCAGACCGGGACCGCGCACAACGACTACTGGGGCCCGGTGTTCGACGGCTACCAGCCGATCAGGGACTGGGTCCGCGAGCCGGGCAACATGCCCGACGTGGTCGTGCTGGTGTACAACGATCATGCCAGCGCGTTCGACATGAACATCATCCCGACGTTCGCGATCGGCTGCGCGGAAAGCTTCAAGCCGGCCGACGAAGGCTGGGGCCCGCGCCCGGTGCCCGACGTGATCGGCCATCCCGACCTCGCCTGGCACATCGTCCAGAGCCTGATCCTCGACGATTTCGACATGACCATCATGAACGCGATGGACGTCGATCACGGCTGCACCGTGCCGCTCTCCATGATCTTCGGCGAGCCCGAGGAATGGCCGTGCCGGGTGATCCCGTTCCCGGTCAACGTGGTGACCTATCCGCCACCCTCCGGCCGGCGCTGCTTCAACCTCGGCGACAGCATCAAGGCCGCGGTCGAGAGCTTCCCCGAGGACCTTAATGTCCACGTCTGGGGCACCGGCGGCATGAGCCACCAGCTGCAGGGTCCGCGCGCGGGGCTGATCAACAAGGACTTCGACCTCAACTTCATCGAGCAGCTGATCGAGGACCCGGAGACGCTCTCGAAGATGCCGCATGTGCAGTATCTGCGCGAGGCGGGCTCGGAAGGCATCGAGCTGGTGATGTGGCTGATCATGCGCGGTGCGCTGGGCGACAAGGTGAAGGACCTCTACACCTTCTACCACATCCCCGCCTCGAACACCGCGCTCGGCGCGTTGATCCTCCAGCCGGAGGAGATCGCCGGCGAGCCGCTCAACCCGCGCAAGGTGATGAGCGGGCATAGCCTGGCCGCCGCCTGATCCAAGGAGAGCTTATGCGTATTGCCCTCGCCGGCGCCGGCGCCTTCGGCGAAAAGCACCTCGACGGCCTGAAGAACATCGACGGGGTGGAGATCGCCTCGGTGATCTCGCGCCGGGCGGAGCAGGCCGCGGAAGTGGCCGCCAAGTACGGCGCCCCGCATTCGGGCACCGAGCTGTCGGAAGCCCTCGAACGCGACGACGTCGATGCGGTGATCCTGTGCACCCCGACGCAGATGCACGCCGAGCAGGCGATCGCCTGCATGGACGCCGGCAAGCACGTCCAGGTCGAGATCCCGCTGGCGGATTCGTGGCCCGACGCGCAGGCGGTGCTCGCCAAGCAGCGGGAGACCGGCCTCACCTGCATGGTCGGGCACACCCGCCGCTTCAACCCGAGCCACCAGTGGGTGCACAACAAGATCGCCGCGGGCGAGCTGTCGGTGCTGCAGATGGACGTGCAGACCTACTTCTTCCGCCGCCAGAACATGAACGCCAAGGGCGAGCCCCGCAGCTGGACCGACCACCTGCTGTGGCATCACGCCGCGCACACGATCGATCTGTTCGCCTACCAGGCCGGGCGGATCGTCGCCGCCAACGCGATCCAGGGGCCCAGGCATCCCACGCTCGGCATCGCGATGGACATGTCGATCCAGCTCAAGAGCGAGAGCGGCGCGATCTGCACGCTGAGCCTGTCGTTCAACAACGACGGCCCGCTCGGCAGCTTCTTCCGCTACATCGGCGACAGCGGGACCTACATCGCCCGCTACGACGACCTGTTCACCGGCAAGGAAGAGCCGATCGACGTCAGCCGGGTCGACGTCAGCATGAACGGCATCGAGCTGCAGGATCGCGAGTTCGTCGCCGCGATCCGCGAGGGGCGCGAGCCCAACAGCTCGATTGCCCAGGTGCTCGACTGCTACCGGGTGATCGGCGAGCTCGCCGCCAGCCTCGAAGCGCAAGACGGCTGGTCCTAACGCGTTAACCGCTCTTGACCTCGTCCCCGTGTAGGACGATTCACAGGCGATAGCGACATGCGGGGGAGTGCGATGGCTGAACTGGACCGGATCCTGGGCGAGGCCCAGGAGACGCATCGGCAGATGCAGGAAGCGGTCAAAACCTCGGGCGACCGCGCGGTGCGCGACATCGTCCGCCTGCGCACCCGCTTCGCCACGCTGGTGGCCGAGATGATGGGCTCGATCAAGGCCGACAGCCGCCTCCAGGCCAAGCCCGACCTGGCGCGCGACTTCGAGGCCAAGTTCTTCGAGATGCGCCAGGCGCTCGCGCAGCACCAGGCCAAGTGGCGCAGCGCCAACATCGACGAGGACCCGGCCGGCTACCGCCGCTCGACCGACGAGCTCGGCCGCAAGCAGGACGATTTCTACTCCTGGGCCAAGAACGCGCTGGCGGGATTGTAACTCCGGGGTTGCGACTCCCTCGCCGCCTCTTCAGAGGAGGCGGCGATGACCAATCTCACGCGAACGATCGCCGGCCGCGCGCTCCACCCGGTGGGCCTCGGCTGCATGAACCTGTCGTGGGCCTATGGCACCCCGCCGGCGCACGACGAGGCGATCCAGCTGCTCCACTGCGCGCTCGAGCTCGGCTGCGACCACTTCGACACCGCGCGCATCTATAGCGGCGGGCGCAACGAGGCCCTCCTCGGCGAAGCGCTGAAGGGCCGGCGCGGGGAGGTGTTCCTCGCCAGCAAGACCGGCATCGTCGTCGACGGCCCGCGCCGCGGCGTCGACTGTTCGCCCGCCACCACCGCCCAGGCGATCGACGCCAGCCTCCAGGCGCTCGGCACCGATCACATCGACTTGTACTACTTCCACCGCTTCGACCCCAAGGTGCCGGTGGCCGAGATGGCCGGGGCGATGGCGCGGGCGATCGAAGCGGGCAAGATCGGCGCCTACGGCGTATCCGAATGGAGCGCGCGCCATGTCGAGGAAGCCCACGCGGTGCACCCCGTCGCCGCGGTGCAGACCGAGTACTCGCTGTGGACCCGCAACGTCGAACTGGCGGTGCTCGAGACCTGCCGCCGCCTGGGCATCGCGCTGGTGGCGTTCTCGCCGCTCGGCCGCGGCGCGCTGAGCGGCACCTTGCGCGATCCCGCGACGCTCGAGGAGGGTGACCTGCGGACCAGAATGCCGCGCTTCCAGCCCGACAACTGGCCGCACAACCTGGCGCTGATCGACCGCTTCGCCGCGCTCGCCGAAGAGGCCGGGATGACCCCGGCGCAGCTGGCGCTCGTATGGCTGCTCGGCCGCGGCGGGCACGTCCACGCGATTCCCGGCACCACCCGCCTCGACCACCTCGCCGACAACCACGCCGCCGCGGCTCTGACGGTGGCCGACGAGGTGCTCAAGGCGGCCGACGCGCTGATCAACGCGCGCACCGTTGCCGGCCATCGCTATCACGACGCGATCCGGCCGACGATCGACACCGAGGAATTCGAGCCCGCATGAGCGGCACGCGCACCGCGGCGATCGCCTACGTGCGCGATACCGGCGAGCGGCCGCGCTACTACGCCAACGCCCACGAGAAGGACACCATCGTCGTCGCCCCGCAGCCGATGGCCATCGCCGACATGCGCGGCGTCCGCACCTCGCTCGACATCGAGGGCTGCGTGCTGGTGGCCCATCGCAGCGAGGTCGCCGACTTCGCCGACCCCGAGCAGGTCGCGCTGATCCACGCGCCGGAGATCGTCGAGCTGCTCAAGCGCGAGACCGGCTGCGACGAGGTCGTCGTCGCCCCGCGCGGCATCCTGCGCTTCTCCGAGCGGCTCGGGGAAAACGCCCGGCACGACAACTCGCACCCGGCGCGGTTCGCCCACGTCGACGTCTCGGCCGAGACCGGCGCGCGCTTCCGCGCCCAGTCGGCGCCGCCGGATCGCGAGCTGGCCCGCAGCGCGCAGTACAACGTCTGGCGCGCGATCAGCGGCGCGCCGCAGGACGTGCCGCTGGCGCTGTGCGACGCGCGCTCGGTCGCCGGGCCGGAGCTGCTCCGCGCCGACGCGATCTTCGATCCGCCCGGCGGCGCGCCCGAGTTCAGCTTCGAAGGCTACGTCGTCGCGCACGACCCGGGCCACCGCTGGCTGTGGTTCAGCGGCATGGAACCCGACGAGGCGATCGTCTTCAAGACCAGCGAGAGCGACCCGCAGCGCGCGCAGTGCATCCCGCACGTCGCGTTCGACGATCCCGAGGCGCCGGCCGGCGCGCCGCCGCGCGTCAGCATCGAGATGCGCGCGACCGGCTACTGGTTCGCCTAGGAGGCCGGAGCCGCCCCGATGGCGGCTACAGGCTGGTCGAATAGAGGTTGAGCAGCCGCTCCCACGCCCGGTCCGCCGCGTCGACCTCGAACACCGGGGAATCGTCGACCGTCCAGCCATGGTCGCCGCGGTAGACCTCGACCTCGGCCGGGCGCCCGGCTGCGGTCGCCGCCGCCTTGAGCGCGTCCTTGTCGCCGGGCGACGTGCGGTCGTCGTTGCGGGCGATCGCGAACAGGTAGCTCGCCTGGGTCTGCCCGAGCAGCTTGACCGGCGCGGTCTCCTCCTCGCCGACCAGGCCCCCGCCGTGGAACGAGGCCGCCGCCTTGACGCGCTCGGGCGCCGCTGCGGCGGTCCACACGGTGAACGGGCCGCCCATGCAGTAGCCTTGGGTGCCGATGCCCTTGCTGGTGTCGACCGGGTCCTGCTTGTCGAGCCAGGCGACGACCGCCTTGGCGGTTTCCATCACGTTGGCGGCGGTCAGCTGCTCGCGCCACGGCGCGACCTTCTCCATCCCGCCCTGGCTGCGCCAGTCCTCGAAATCGTCGAACTGCGGCGCTTCGGCGCTGCGGTAGTACGGGTTGAGGATCAGCACGGCATAGCCTTCGCGCGCCAGCCGCCGGCCCATCGAGATGAACGCGTCGCGCCGCCCGGCGATGTCCGGCCAGACGATGATCGCCGGATGCTTGCCCTCGCTGGGAAAGACGAAATAGGCGTCCATCTTGCCGCCGGGGGCATCGAACACGGCGAATTGCTCGGCCATGCGGGTCTGTTGCGCGCCGGCGATCCCCGGCGCGATGCCGGCCGCCAGCGTCGCCAGCGCCCCTATCTTCGCGAACTGCCGGCGGCTCACGGAGCCGGTCGGCATCTCGGCAAGCTGTTTTTCGTCACACATCCCCGCCTCCCTGCGACTCTGTGCGGCGAGGATAGCACGACCTAAAGCGCTGAGAAACCGACCGGCGCGCGTCAGGTCAGGTCGTCGAGGTCGATGACGAGACCGGCTTCGGCGGCCTTCATCGCGTCGCGGCGCAGCTGCTCGACCTTGAGCCGGCCGGGGGGCGCTTCCTCCTGCGGCAGCGCGGCCATGATCGCGGCGTGGATTTCCTCGAAATCCGGGCCATGCTCGGGGTGGGTGAGGATCAGGCCCTTCTGCGCGGTCATGCCGGCGAGGATCTTGGCGCCGACCTCGTACGGGTCCATGCCTTCCTCGAACGCGGTGCCGAACTGCTCGAGCGACTCCTTCGGCACTTCGGGAAAGCCGCTGTCGCCGAACGTGGCGGGGCGCTTGAGCGCGCTGGTCCAGGCGTTGGTGCGAGTCAGCGCCGGGCAGCACAGCGAGCAGCCGATGCCGTGCGGCGCGAGGTTGTAGCGCAAGCATTCGGTCAGCCCGCGCACCGCGAACTTGCTGGCGGTGTAGATGCCGGCCTGCGGCCCCGGCAGGAACGCGGCCATCGAGGCGACGTTGACCACGTGCCGCCGTCCGCTCGCCGCCTTGATCTTCGGCAGGAAGCTCACCAGGCCATTGACCACGCCGCCGAAGTTGACCCCCATGATCCAGTCGTAGTCGTCGTAGCTCGCCTCGTCGGTCGGCCCGAACACCGAGACCCCGGCGTTGTTCACCAGCACGTGGACCTCGCCGAAGTGGCGCACGACATCGTCGGCGACTTCGGCGAAGCGCGCGCGGTCGGTGACGTCGAGCTTGAGGAACAGCGGTGGGTCGTAGCCCTTGCCGGCGAACCATTCGGCGGTGCGCGCCCGGTCGTCCTCGTTGCGGTAGCTCAGCGCGAGCCGCATCCCGGCGTCGGCGAAGGCTTGCGCGACGCCGAGCCCGATCCCCGTCGCCGCCCCGGTGACGAAGGCGACGCGGTCCTCCCACGGTCTGTCGCTCACGTTCGAAATCCTCTCGCCAAAACGCTAACGGCCGTTACGGATAAAGCCAAAATAGGGAGAGTCGATCAATGAGTGACGTCGAACAGCGGCTCGCCGATCTCGAGCACCGCGTGGGCGAGCTGGAGGACGTCAACGCGATCCGCCGGCTGCACTGGGCTTATGGCTACTACATCGATTTCAATTTGCCCGAGCAGGTCGCCGACCTGTTCGCCGAGGACGGCGTGGTCGTGTTCCTTAGCGGCGAGTACGTCGGCAAGGCCGGGGTGATGCGGCTCTACGGCGACTGGATCCAGCACCGCTTCACCGGCGGCCGTCCGGGGCCCGTCGACGGCCTCCTGCTCGACCACTTCCAGATGCAGGACATCATCACCGTGGCGCCCGACCGGCAGACCGCCAAGGGCCGCTTCCGCGGCATGCTGTTCGGCGGCTGGCACGACGATTTCCTCGACGCCAAGCCCGATTTCATGCCGCAGCAGTTCATGGAAGCCGGCATCTACGAGAACGACTACGTGCGCGAGAACGGCGCATGGAAAATCCAGCGGCTCGACTACAAGATGCAGTGGCAGGGCGACTACGAGAAAGGCTGGGCGCACACCACCAGCCACTTGCAGCCGGCCGAAAAGCTCTATCCCGAGGACCCGGTCGGCCCGGACCGGCTGCTTCCCAAGGAAGAGTACCGCAAGACCTGGCCATACCGCCACGACGTGCCGATGCACTTCGCGCATCCGAAGTTCGGCAAGCTGCTGGCGGGGGAAGAAAGGTGACCGCGGCTCTCATAGCCCTCCCCCTTGAGGGGGAGGGTTGGGTGGGGGTGCTCCACGCTGGCGCCGAACCCCCACCCCCAACCCCTCCCCGCCGGGGAGGGGAGTTATGAGGCCCGCGCCGGGCGTCCTGCCGTGGAACCCGGACGCGCCGCCGTTCGACCCGCGCGATACCTCGAACCGCGCGCGGCTCTCGGTCCGCGAAGTGGCCGAGCGGTTCATCCAGCTGTTCTATGTCGAGGACAATCCGCGCGACGCGTTCATGGCCTGGATGCACCCCGACTACATCCAGCATAACCCCAACGCCCCGACCGGCCGCGACGCGACGCTGGCGATGATGGAGAACAGCCTTTCGCGGCTGCCCGACCTCAGCCACAAGGTCCACCGGGTGATCTGGGGAGACACCGACCTCGTCGCGATCCACTTCCACTTCAAGTACGAGCCGGACACCCGCGGC
Organism: Croceibacterium sp.; assembly: GCA_035626815.1. GTDB lineage: Bacteria > Pseudomonadota > Alphaproteobacteria > Sphingomonadales > Sphingomonadaceae > Croceibacterium_A. Next base: position 48,980 of record DASPMY010000028.1, on the reverse strand, counting down.
TATTCGGTGGTCGACATCCTGCGCATCGACGGCGGCTTTATCCGCGAGCACTGGGACGTGATCCAGGAAGTGCCCGATCCGGCGACCGCGAAGAACAGCAACGGGATGTTCTGATGGACCGCTCGCAGCTTTCCCCGCGCGAGGCCGCCGACCGCTTCATCGAGGTGTTCTATCGCCAGAACCGGCTGGTCGATGCGTTCCGCGAGTGGGTGCATCCCGACTACATCCAGCACGATCCCAACTCGGGCACGGGGCGCGACGCGACGATCGAAGCGCTCGAGGCGCACATGCAGCGCAGCCCCAACATGAGCCACGACATCAAGCGCGTGATCTACGGCGAGGACGGCACGGTCTGCGTCCACGACCACTTCAGGCATGCGCCCGATCAGCGCGGGCTGGCGGTGGTCGACCTGTTCCGGATCAAGGACGGCTACCTGGTCGAGCACTGGGACATCATTCAGCCGATCCCCGATCCGGCGACCGCCAAGAACAGCAACGGGATGTTTTGATGTACCCACAGCCCAAACCCGTTCGTGTCGAGCGGAGGGCGCAACCCGTAGTCGAGACACGCTGGGGTGGCGCAGGCGTGTCTCGACTTGGCTCGACAGGAACGGAGTTTGGGCCAGCCGGAATTTCCGAAGGACTGTTCTGATGCCCTTGCTCGAAGACGGCAGCGAGAAAGGCCTCAAGGGCCACTTCAAGGAAGACTTCAGCCACCGCACCCGCGTCGGCCTCGCCCCGCGCGCCGGGCACATCGACCGCGACGTGCCCTACAAGCGCATCGCGACCGAGGAGGCATGGACCTTCCCGGCGCTGGTCAAGGCGCAAGTTGAGTACTTCGAGAGCGGCGAGGCCAAGGGCGACGATTCGCTGCGGATGGCGGCGATGTTCGCCAAGATGCCGAGCCTGCAGCAAATGATGCAGGATCTCGGCGAGCTGCGCCTGTGGCACATGGACGAGTACGGCATCGACCGACAGCTCTTGCTGCTCACCGCGCCCGGGGTGCAGGTCGTGCGCCAGTCAGAAGGCACCGCGCTCGCCCGCGAGGCCAACGACCTCGCCGCCGACGCCTGCCGCCGGCACCCCGACCGCTTCTCGGCCTGCGCCGCGTTCGACCCGCGCGACGTCAAGGGCTCGGTCAAGGAGATCGAGCGGGCGATGGGCGCGCTCAAGCTCAACGGCGCGGTGCTCAACTCGCACTTCCAGGGCCATTATATCGACGAGCTCGCGTACTTCCCGATCCTCGAGGCGCTCGAGGCGCACGACGCCGCGCTCTACATCCACCCGACCGCGCCGTGGAACGCGCCGCATTACGAGACGCGCGGCTTCTTCGGCGCGCTCGCCGGCTTCCCGCACGACGTCTGGCTGCACACGATGGGGCTGATCTTCTCGGGCGCGTTCGACCGGTTCCCGAAGCTGCGGCTGGTCATCGGTCACATGGGCGAATGCCTGCCGCTGCAGCTCTATCGCTTCGACTGGATGCAAGGGAACGCCGACGGCCGCGCGCACTTGCGCGAGGGGCAGCAGGTCAAGCTACAGCACCCGGTGAGCTACTACTTCCGCAACAACATCTGGATCACCACCAGCGGCGTCGGCTGGGAGCCGGCGATCAGGTTCTGCATGGACGTGCTCGGGCCCGAGCGGGTGCTCTACGCGATGGACTACCCCTACCAGCAGTCGAGCGACGAGGTCGCGGCCTACGACCGCATGAACCTCAGCCCCGAGCACAAGAAGATGCTGATGCAGGACAACGCCGAGCGGGTGTTCAACCTGCCGCGATAACTCCCCCGCCCCTTTAGGGGAGGGGGTCGGGGGGTGGGGACTGTCCGACAATCCCCACCCCCCCTGAAGGGAGGGCTGTGGTAGCTCAGTCCGCCATCGCCGGGACCGAGCCCCATACTTCCTCGGCCAGCTCGACGACCAGGCGGATCTTGTCGGCCTGCTGCTCGGTGGTGAGGTCGTTGCCGTGCACCGTGCTGGCGAAGCCGCACTGCGGGCTGAGCGCGAGCTGGTCGATGTCGACGTAGCGCGTCGCCTCGTCGATGCGGCGCCTGATCGCGTCCTTGCTCTCGAGCTCGCCGAGCTTGGTGGTGACGAGGCCGAGCACCACGGTCTTGCCCTTGGGCAGGAACCGCAGCGGCGCGAAGTCGCCCGAGCGCGGGTCGTCGTACTCGAGGAAGAACGCGTCGATCTCGAGCTCGTTGAACATGATCTCGGCGACCGGCTCGTAGCCGCCTTCGGCCGCCCAGCTCGAGCGGAAGTTGCCGCGGCACAAGTGGATCGCCTTGATCATGTCGGCCGGCGCCCTGGCGAAGCTGTCGTTGATCAGCCGGGCATACTGCCGCGGGGTCTCGTTGGGATCGACCCCGCGCGCCGCGGCGTCGGCCCGGTGGCTCTCGTCGCACAAGTAGGCGAGGTTGGTGTCGTCCATCTGGATGTAACGGCAGCCGGCGGCGGCCAGGCTGTCGACCTCGGCGCGGTAGGCGGCGGCGACGTCGGCGTAGAATTCGTCCATCGTCGGATAGACGTCCTCGGGAATGCCTTGCCGGCCGGCGCGGAAGTGCAGCATCGTCGGGCTCGGGATCGCCACCTTGGGCGTCTCGGTGACGTGACGCTTGAGGAACTCGAAGTCGGCGAGCTGGATCGGCTTGACGTGCTCGACCTTGCCCGAGACGACCATCTTCGGCGGGGCGAAATGGACGTCGATCCCGGCGGCGTTCTGGAACGCCTTCGAGATCCCGCCGTGCTCCTCGACCCCCGCCAGCTGCAGCAGGAAGTCGGTGTGGAAGAAGTAGCGGCGGAACTCGCCGTCGGTGATCGCCTTGAGGCCGAGGCTTTCCTGCCACCGGACCAGCTCGGCGATCGCCCGGTCCTCGATGGCGCGCAGCTCGGCGTAATCGATATTTCCCGCGCCGCGATGCTCGCGCGCCTCGATGACGCTGCGCGGTCGGAGGAATGAGCCGACGTGGTCGGCCCGTGAAGGCAGCTTGGTAGGCATGTGGAGTTGTCCTGTCTGGCTAGTTCGTAGGGCTAGGCCAGGGTCATAACGCGGGCTCGCGCTCGACTGACGGGACGCAGGATAGGCGAAAATTGCGCTGTGGCGCAACGAGAATTGTCGCCGATCCCGCGCGCTTGACCGGACCGGCGCGGCAACCGTAAGCCTTGCTTACAAAATTCGGGCCGAGGGACCCGTCGAGAGGAACGCATGAAGCTCGCTACCTGGATCGTCGCCGCTTGTGCCGCCGTGGCGCTGACCGCCTGCAACCGCGACGAAACGGCCGAGCCCTCGCCGGTCCCGACCTCCGGCGTCACCGATGCGATGATCGCCGCGGCCGAGGGCAACGAGTGGCTGACCTACGGCCGCGACTACGGCGAGCAGCGCTTCAGCCCGCTGACCCAGATCAGCGACGCCAACGTCGGGGAGCTCGGCCTCGCCTGGTTCGCCGACCTCGACACCGCGCGCGGCCAGGAAGCGACCCCGCTGATGCACGACGGCACGCTCTACGTCTCGACCGCCTGGAGCATGGTCAAGGCGTTCGACGCGCGCACCGGCGAGCTCAAATGGGCCTACGACCCCAAGGTCCCGCGCCGGACGCTGGCGGTGGCCTGCTGCGACGCGGTCAACCGCGGCGTCGCGCTGTACGGCGACAAGGTCTACGTCGCCACGCTCGACGGCTGGCTCGTGGCGCTGAATCAGGACGACGGGTCGGTCGCGTGGCGCAAGGAAGTCGTGCCCGACCACGACAACTACACGATCACCGGCGCGCCGCGCGTCGCCAAGGGCAAGGTGTTCATCGGCTCGGGCGGCGCCGAGTACCGCGCGCGCGGCTTCCTCGCGGCGTTCGACTGGGCGACCGGCGACGAGCTGTGGCGCTTCCACACGGTGCCCGGCAATCCCGACGACGGCTTCGAGAACCCGGCGATGGAGCGGGCGGCGGCGACGTGGGGCGGCGAGTGGTGGAAGCTCGGCGGCGGCGGCACGGTGTGGGATTCGATCACCTACGACCCGACGACCAACCTGGTGCTGTTCGGCACCGGCAACGCCGAGCCGTGGAATCCGGCGGCCAACGGGCGCGACCGGGTCGAAGGCGGCGAAGGCTCGGGCGACAACCTCTACACTTCCTCGATCGTCGCGGTGAACGCCGACAGCGGCGAGTACGCGTGGCACTTCCAGGAGACGCCCGAGGACCGCTGGGACTTCGATTCCAATGCCCAGATCACGCTCGCCGACCTGACCATCGACGGCGAGCAGAAGCGGGTGGTGATGCACGCCCCGAAGAACGGCTACTTCTACATTCTCGACGCCAGGACCGGCAAGTTCCTCAGCGGCACGCCGTGGACGGCGCAGAACTGGACCACCGGGATCGACCCCGTCACCGGCAAGCCGCAGATCAATCCCGCGGCGCGCTACGAGATCGCCGGCGGGCAATGGGTCAACGTGCCCGGCGCGGGCGGCGCGCATTCGTGGCAGCCGATGAGCTTCAGCCGGCAGACCGGCCTCGTCTACATCCCGGCCAACAACGCCGGCTTCCCGTTCTTCGCCGAGGAAGGCTGGCAGCCGAGCGCGATGGGCTTCCAGACCGGGCTCGATTCCGCCGCCACCGCGATGCCGGCGATCCCCCAGGTGCGCGACCAGATCCTCGGCGGCACGACCGGCTCGCTGGTGGCCTGGGACCCGGTCGCGAAGAAGGAGGCCTGGCGGATCGACTTCGATGGCCCGTGGAACGGCGGCACGCTGGCGACCGCCGGCAACCTCGTGTTCCAGGGCAACGCGCGCGAGAACTTCGTCGCCTACGCCGCCGACAGCGGCCGCGAGCTGTGGTCGTTCCCGGCCCAGACCGGAATCATCGCCGCGCCGATGACCTATGCGGTGGGCGGCGAGCAGTACGTCGCGATCCTCGCCGGCTGGGGCGGGGTGTGGGACATCGCGCCGGGCATCCTCGCCAGCAAGTCGGGCCGGCCGCGCAACATCAGCCGCCTGCTGGTGTTCAAGCTCGGCGGCACCGCCCAGCTGCCGCCCGCGCCGCCAATGCGCGAGCTGGTGCTCGATCCGCCGGCCTTCACCGGCACGGCCGGGCAAGTCGCGCGCGGCGGGGCGCTCTACGGGCGCTATTGCAGCGTGTGCCACGGCGACGCCGCGGTCTCGGGCACGCTCAATCCGGACTTGCGCCACTCGCCGGCGATCGGCAACGCCGACGCGGTCCGCTCGGTGGTGATCGACGGCGCGCTCGAGCACAACGGCATGGTCTCGTTCAAGGAAGTCGTGAGCGCGGCCGACGCCGAGGCGATCCGCCAGTACGTGCTCAAGCGCGCCAACGAGGACAAGGCGCTCGAGAGCCGCACCACGGCGCGGCCGCCGAGCGTTTGATCAACTCGTGAGTCCCTGCGCAGGCAGGGACCTCGGGCGGCTGCGCGTGCGGCCTAAGGGCCCAGCCTTCCCTGGGGCTCACATCGGATTCGACACTAACCGTAACGACCGTTAGGAACGCGGTTCATGGCGCGCGGGCCCTCGCTTTGCTAGGTTCGCGACAAACAGAGTCGCTCGCGGAAAGGAGCCCCCCAATGAACGAAGCCACCACCATCGAGCGCGTGCAGCCCGAATACTCGGCCGCCGCCAAGAAGGCCCTCGCCCGCAAGCCGCAGCTGTTCATCAACGGCGAATGGGTCGATTCCAGCCACGACAAGACCATCGACCACGAGGACCCGTCCACCGGCAAGGTGATCGGCCAGTTCGTCGACGCCTCCGACAAGGACGTCGACCGGGCGGTCGCCGCCGCCCGCACCGCGTTCGACGACGGGCGCTGGACCGACCTGCCGCCGATCGTGCGCGAAGGGATGATCCGCAGGCTCGCCGACTTGCTCGAGGCGCATGCCGACGAGTTCGCGGAGCTGGAAGCGATCGACAACGGCAAGCCCAAGGGCATGGCCGGGGCGATCGATATCCCCGGGGCGATCAGCCAGCTGCGCTACATGGCCGGGTGGACCAGCAAGCTCAACGGCGAAACCATCGCCCCCTACACGTTCCCCAAGGGCATGCTGTTCGGCTACACGATCAAGGAGCCGGTCGGGGTCTGCGCGCAGATCGTGCCGTGGAACTTCCCGCTGCTGATGGCCTGCCTCAAGATCGGCCCGGCGCTGGCCGCCGGCTGCACCATCGTGCTCAAGCCGGCCGAGCAGACCAGCCTGACCGCGCTGCGGCTCGCCGACCTCGTCGCCGAGAGCGGCATCCCGGCCGGCGTGGTCAACATCATCACCGGCAACGGCCACACCGCCGGCGACCGCATGGTCAAGCACCCCGACGTCGACAAGGTCGCGTTCACCGGCTCGACCGAGATCGGCAAGCTGATCAACCGCAACGCCACCGAAACGCTCAAGCACGTCACGCTCGAGCTCGGCGGCAAGAGCCCGGTCGTGGTCATGCCAGACGTCGATGTCGGCGAAGTCGCCCCCGGCGTGGCCCAGGCGATCTTCTTCAACTCGGGCCAGGTCTGCGTCGCCGGCTCGCGCGTCTACGCGCACAAGGACGTGTTCGACGACGTGATCGAGGGCATGGCCGCGACGGCCGACTTCTGGGCCCCGCGCCCGAGCCTCGACCCGGCCGCGCACATGGGCCCGCTGGTTTCGAAGGAGCAGCACGAGAAGGTGATGGGCTACATCGAGGCCGGCAAGCGCGACGGCGCCAGCGTGCTGATGGGCGGCGACGCCCCGAGCGGCGACGGCTACTACGTCAACCCGACGATCCTCACCGACGTGAATCCGCAGATGAGCGTGGTGCGCGAGGAGATCTTCGGCCCGGTGGTGGTGGCGCAGCGCTTCGAGGACCTCGACGAGGTGGCGAAGCAGGCCAACGACACCAACTACGGCCTCGCCGCCGGCATCTGGACCAAGAACGTCGCGGCGATGCACACACTCGCGAGCAAGCTCAAGGCCGGCACCGTGTGGGGCAACTGCCACGCGATGATCGACACCGCGCTGCCGTTCGGCGGCTACAAGGAAAGCGGCATCGGCCACGAGCAGGGCCGGCTGGGGATCGAGGCCTACCTCGAGACCAAGACGGTCATCATCAAGTTGTGAGGAAAAGGGGGGCGGCCAAACCGCCCCCGTCTCACATCCCGTCACCCTGAACTCGTTTCAGGGCCCATCGCGCCGAATTTCCGGACCGCGCAGCGCGAGCGCGACCTTTCGGCGCGGTCGCGCAAAGATCGACAGCTCCGGGCTGACGGAGAAATGGACCCTGAAACAAGTTCAGGGTGACGAGCGGGGAAAATATCGGATAGTCGGCTCGCGGGCCATCCAACCCGCAAGCCTGGGGAACTGCGCTCTTGCCCATCGACCTTTCCAAGATCCGCGCCATCGACGTCCACGTCCACGCGGAAGTCTCCTGCCACGATCCGGAAGACCCGGTGATGGGCAAGTTCTTCGACGCCGCCAGCGCCTACTTCAAGGCGCCGCGCGAGCGGCCGAAGATGCCGGAGATCATCGAGCTTTACCGCGAGACTAACATCGCCCTCGTGCTGTTCACGGTCGACGCCGAAAGCGCGATGGGCGCCAAGCGCGTCTCGAACTACGAGGTCGCCGAGCAGGCGCTCAAGAACGACGACATCTGCATCGCCTTCGCCAGCATCGACCCGCACAAGGGCAAGTACGGCGCCCGCGAGGCCCGCGACCTGGTCGAGAACCACGGCGTCAAGGGCTTCAAGTTCCACGGCATCGCGCAAAATGCTCATCCTGCGGACCGGATGGCTTATCCGATCTACGAGGTCATCAACGAGCACAAGCTGCCGGTCATCTTCCACACCGGCCATTCGGGCATGGGCACCGGCATGCGCGGCGGCGGAGGGATGCGCCTCAAGTACGGCGAGCCGATGCTGATCGACGACGTCGCGGTCGACTTCCCCGACATGAAGATCATCCTCGCCCACCCGAGCTGGCCGTGGGTCGACCAGAGCCTGTCGATGGCGCTGCACAAGGACAACGTGTTCATCGACCTCAGCGGCTGGAGCCCGAAGTACTTCCCCAAGCAGGTGATCCAGTACGCCAACACCCAGCTCAAGCATAAGATGCTGTTCGGCAGCGACTTCCCGCTGATCCACCCCGACAAGTGGATCGCGGCGGCCCAGGAAGTGGGCTTCCGCGAGGAAGTGATGCCCGGTATCCTCAAGGACAACGCCGCCCGGGTGCTGGGGCTGGCGTGAGCGATCCCGACGACATCCGCGCCTGGCAGCGGTTGTCGGAGCGCGTCACGACTTCCGGGCGGCTGCACGAGCCCGATCCAGCACGGCTCGCGGGGATCGGCGTGCGTCACGTGATCAATCTGGCGATGCCCGACCATCCCGAGGCGCTGCCCGATCCCGACGGCGCGTTCGCTGCTCACGGCATCGGCTACACCAACATCCCGGTGCCGTTCGCCGCGCCCGCGGAAGCGCACTACGCGGCGTTCGTCGAGGCGCTCGAAGCGGCCGAAGGCCCGGTCCACGTCCACTGCATCATGAACTGGCGCGTCTCGGCGTTCTTCTACCGCTACCACCGCGACGCTTGCGGGATGGCGGAGCCTGAGGCACGGGCGCTGCTCGAGCAGCAGTGGTCGCCGGAAACGAGCGACTATCCGGACGCGCCCGTATGGGCGGCGTTCGTCAAGGAGCGCTGATGGACTTCCACGGCCAGCACATCGCGGTCACCGGTGGGTCGAGCGGGATCGGCCTCGTCACCGCGCAGCTGATCGCGAGCCGCGGCGCGCGCGTCTCGCTGATCGCGCGGCGCAAGGAGCTACTCGACGAGGCGGTGGCCGGGATGGGCGAGAGCGCCGCCGGCTTCGCCGCCGACGTCGGCGAGAAGGCCGAGCTAGACGGAGCGCTCGCTTCCGCGGCGGCGCAGTTCGGCCCGATCCACGGGCTGTTCGCGAATGCCGGGCTGACCGGCGGCTTCACGCCGGCGGTGGCGTTCGACAGCGACGTGTTCGAGCAGACCGTCCGCGTCAATCTGACGAGCGTGTTCTGGGCGATCCAGAAGGTGCTGCCGGCGATGATCGAGGCGAGGAACGGCGTGATCCTCGTCACCGGCTCGATGGGCAGCAAGCGCGGCATGGCGATGAACCCGGCCTACGTGGCCTCCAAGCACGGCGTGCTCGGGCTGACCCGGGCGATCGCGGTCGAGATGGCGCCGCACGGTGTCCGGGCCAACTGCGTGATCCCCGGCTTCATCCGCACCGAGGCGCTCGATCGCATCCCGGACGAGCAGAAGGACAAGATCGAAGGCCGCGTGCCGCAGCGGCGTATGGGCACGCCGATGGAGCTGGCCGAAGTCGCGGCGTTCCTCCTGAGCGATGCGGCGAGCCACGTGACCGGGCAGGACTGGGCGGTCGACGGCGGCGTGCTCGAAAGCATCGAGGTGTGACGACGAACTCCAATCTCCGTTCGTGTCGAGCGAAGTCCAGACACGCCGCGACGCATCTCGACTTCGCTCGATGCGAACGGGTTTAGGAAACGTTGAGATGCTGAAGTACTACCACGCCGAGCCGATCGCGAACTCGCTCAAGTCGATGGTCCCGCTCAAGGAGAAAGGCCTCGCCTACGAGAGCGTCTACGTCGACCTGCACAAGTTCGAGCAGCATTCCAACTGGTTCGTGGCGATCAATCCCGAAGGCCAGGTCCCGGTGCTCGACCACGACGGCACGATCGTCACTCACACCACGGTGATCAACGAGTACCTCGAGGACGTCTTCCCCGACGACCAGCCGGACTCCGGGCCGCTGCGCCCGCGCGATCCGGCGGGCGCGGCGCGGATGCGCTACTGGAACAAGTTCGTCGACGAGCACGTGATGAACCCCGTCTCGATGCACGGCTGGCACCGCCTCGTCGGCGTGATCGCGCGCAATATCGACGAGGGCACGTTCGAGAAGCTGCTCAGCCACATCCCGCTGCCCGACCAGCGCAAGAAGTGGGCGACTGCGCGCTCGGGCTTCTCGGAAGCCGATCTCGCCAACGCCAGCGAGAAGATCGATTACGCTCTGGCGAAGGTCGAGCGGCAGCTCGGCGAGAGCGCGTGGCTCGCGGGCGAGGCCTACACCCTCGCCGACATCAATTTCTACTCGCACTGCGGGATGATGGTCGAGCGGATGTTCCCCGAGAAGGCCGTCGCCGCCAACTACCCGCGGCTGGTCGACTGGCGCGAGCGCGTCACCGCGCGGCCCGCCGTGGCCGAAGCGCTCAAGGGCGAGGACCGCACGGCGCCCGGCCTGCGCACGTGGAGCGGGGACAGGTAACCAAAGCCCTCGCCCCCTTTAGGGGGAGAGGGTTGGGAGAGGGGGCCGGCGCCGGGATCCCCCTCTCAACTGCGGCTAGGCAGCAAGCTGCCAAGCCTTCGTATCTCTCCCCCTGAAGGGGGCGAGGGAAGAGGAAGAAGGGACACACAATGCGCGCATGGATGTTGCCGGCAGGGTCGGACGGGTTCGACAAGCTCACGCTCGAGGAGCTGCCCGACCCGGTGCCCGGCCCCGGCGAGGTGCTGATCCAGATCCACGCCTGCTCGCTCAACTACCGCGACTTCGCGGTCGCCGCCGGCAAGTACTTCGGCGGCGCGCTCAAGGCTCCGGCGGTGCCGCTGTCGGACGGCGCCGGGCAGGTCATCGCCGTCGGTGCGAACGTGAAACGATTCGAAGCCGGCGACCGCGTTCAATCCTCATTCTTCCAGGCCTGGGAAGAGGGCCCGCCGCGGATGGGCCCCGCGCTCGGCGACGGGTTCGCGCCCGGCATGCTCGCCGAGCTGGTCGTGCTGCCCGAGGCGGGCGTGGTGAAGATGGCCGAAAGCCTCGATTACGCCCAGGCCGCGTGCCTGCCGTGCGCCGGCGTCACCGCGTGGAACGCGCTCTACGAAGGCCCGCGGGCGCTGGTGCCGGGTATGAAGGTGCTGGTGCTCGGCAGCGGCGGGGTGTCGATGCTGGCGCTGCAGCTCGCCCGCGCCGGCGGGTGCGAGGTGATCGCAACCTCCTCGTCGAACGACAAGCTCGACCGGATCAAGGACCTCGGCGCGGCGCACCTGGTCAACTACAAGGACATGCCCGACTGGGGCCGCTACGTCGGCCAGGAGCTCGGCGGGGTCGACAAGGTCATCGAGGTCGGCGGCGCGGGGACGGCCGAGCAGTCGATGGCGGCGCTGCGCACGCACGGCGAGGTGGCGATGATCGGGGTGCTGGTGCCCGAGGGCGGGCCCAACCCGCGCGGGCTGATGATGACCGCCGGCAGCTTGCGCGGCATCTTCGTCGGATCGGCCGCCATGGCGCGCCGCCTCAACGCCGCGGTCGACGCCAACCGCATCGAGCCGCTGATCGGCGCCCGGTTCGGCTTCGAGCAGGCCAAAGAGGCTTATGAGCACGCGTGGGGACCCGGCAGCTTCGCCAAGACGGTGATCGAGCTGGCGTAGCCTCAGCCAAGGCCGTTCGTGTCGAGCGAAGTCGAGACACCCGGGCGCCGCGCCGGCGCATCTCGACTTCGCTCGATGCGAACGGGTAAGGTTGCGCGAGGAAGGAACCCTTACACATGTGGGAAGTGCGCGTCACGCCGGCGGGGGATTTCGACAACCACCCGCTGCCGCACCAGCACATCACCATCGAGCCGCTGTCGGCGGCGATGGGCGCCGAGGTGGTCGGCGTGCGCCTGCCCGAGCTCTCGGACGACGCGTTCGAGGAACTGAAGCAGGCGCTCTACCGCCACAAGATGATCTACCTGCGGAACCAGCACCTGAGCCATGCCGAGCACGAGGCGTTCGGCGCCCGCCTCGGGCCGTTCGCAGTCGATGCCTACACGCAAGGCGTGCCCGGGCACCGCGAGGTCCACCCGATCATCAAGGAAGCCGACACGCGCGTCGCCTCGCTGTTCGGCGGCGGGTGGCACACCGACAGCCCGTTCCTCGAGGAGCCGCCGGCGATCACGACGCTGCGCGCGGTCGAGGTCCCGCCGTTCGGCGGCGACACCTCGTGGGCCAATTGCGCGCTCGCCTTCCGGCACTTGAGCAAGACCTACCAGGACATGCTGCGTCCGCTGCGCGTGCACATGTCCGCGCGTAACAACTACCTCACGCAGAGCGTGCTGCTCGACAAGCCGATCGAGTTCTCGAACGAGGAGACGAAGAAGGCCGGGCTCGAAGGCCGCTACCACCCGCTGGTCCGCACCCATCCCGAGACCGGCGAGGAATCGCTCTACATCTGCGACACCTACACCGTCGGGTTCGAGGGGATGACCACGTTCGAGGCCAAGCCGATCGTCGACTTCCTCGTCGCCCACTGCACCCAGGCCGCGTTTACCTGCCGGCTGCGCTGGGAGCCGGGCATGGTGGCGATGTGGGACAACCGCGCCACGATGCACCTCGGCCCCAACGACTACGACGGCTACCGCCGCGAGATGTACCGGACGACGACCGCGGGGACACGGCCGGTCTAGCCGCTGCACCGGAGGCGGCGGCCGTTCGCCGAGCGAAGCGGCAGACCGGAAGGTTGAGGGAAACGGATCCGGGCTACTGGGCCCGCATCTCGGCCGGGCTCACCACCTCATGGCGGAACGGCGCGAAACGCTCGATGGCGGCATCGAGCCGGCCGGCCATATCGGCTGCCACCTCAGGGTAGCGGTCGCGCACGTTGTAGCTCTCGGACGGGTCGACCGACACGTCGTAGAGCTCGTCATACCCGAACACGTCGTAGGTCCGCTGCCGGTTGTACTTCCACCGCTGGGTGCGGATCGCGGTGACGTCCTGGCCGGTGAAGATGGCGAGCTCTTCCCGCGGCGAGGGGCCTCGCCCGGTAAGCACGTCGGTCATGTCGAAGCCGTCCAGTTCAACGCCAGAAGGCAGCGGCCGACCGGCCATGGCGCACAACGTCGGCAGCACGTCCAGACCCGAAGCCAGCCAGTCGTGCCGCCCGCCAGCCGGAATCTTCCCGGGTTGGACGGCGATGAAGGGTACCCTCGAGCCGCCGTCGTATACGCCATTGCCCTTGCGTTCGCGCAGGCCGCCCGAGGACCCCCAATACCAGGGACCATTGTCCGAAGTCACCGCTACCAGGGTGTCTTGTTCGATACCCAGTTCAGCCAGCCTGGCGCGCAGCCGTCCGATGATCGAATCGATCTCTGCGACCATGTCGCCATAGGGCCCTGCCCTGGTGGTGCCCTTGAACTCCTCGGCCGGAATTTCGGGCAGGTGCGGCGAGCTAAGCCACAACTCGATGTAGAACGGCCGCTCGGCGTTCTCGATCACGAAGCGCTCGGCCTCCGCGTAGAACTGCTGCTGAAGCTGCGAGGTCAGAGAGGCAGGCTTCATCGATCCAGGGTCGAAGCGGCCGAGGGCGCCGTTGAAGTCGAAGTCGACCGGCATCTGACGCACGTTCGGCGAGCCGGCTTCGGCGGCGAACAGCGAAAGCGGCTTCATGTCGTGGCTGAAGGGGATGCCGAAGAACCGGTCGAAGCCGTGCACGGTCGGAGGCCAGGACGGTCCTTGCGAACTCAGGTGCCACTTGCCGAACAAGGCGGTCGCGTAGTCGGGCCGGAGCAATTCGGCGATGGTCCGCTCGCTCAGCGGCAAGCCCGTCTCGCTGCTGGGGAAAAGGACCTGCGACATGCCGCTGCGGATCGCATGACGACCGGTCAACATCCCGGCGCGGCTCGGGGTGCAGACCACCGCAGGCGAGTAGTAATCGGTCAAAGTCACCCCCTCGACCGCCATCCGGTCAAGGTTGGGCGTCGGGATCAGGCGGTTGCCGTAGGGTCCGATGTCGCCGAACCCGAGGTCATCGGTCATGACGATGATGAAATTGGGCTGGCGCCGACTCGAACCGCGGGCCGCTCCAGGCAACACGGCGAGACCGGCGCTTGCCGCCACTCCGCCCAGGAACGAACGCCGCCTCAGTTTAGCCGAACGACTCATCCCCCTGCTCTCCTTGGCCACCCGCTCAGTCCGCGAAGAAGTTGAGCTCGAGCAGCACGTTGTTGGGATCGGGCGTGAAGATCTGCCGAAGGTTGATCGCGCTGACCAGGTTCTCCTGGTACTCCGCGCCCATCGCGTCGAGCCGGCCCTTGACCTCGTCGTAGCCGACGCACCGCAGCGCAACGTGGTGCAGCGCGCCGGTCAGTGAGCCGGGCTCCACCTCGCGGTCGTAGGTGCGATGGCAGTCGAGCGAGTTGATGTGGATGATGGCCCGGTCAGCCGCGTCGAACATCCAGGTCGCCGTCTGCGGCGTCAGCGGCGGCGGCGCGTCCTTGCGCTTGAGGCCGAGCAGCCGGCCGTAGAATTCGGCGGTCTCGTCGAGCCGGTCGGTGATGATGTTGACGTGATCGAGCGCTTCGACGTTCATCGCGTGGAACTCCCGGGCCGGACGGCCGCTTTGCTCTTGCACGACTAGCCGAATTCTGTATGCGCCACATACAAATTTCGCGTATGTGATTCTTTCACGCATGAGAGGAAGTGCGATGGCCGACAACCTTGAGCAGATTCTGCAGAACACCCCCGACATCGTCCAGAAGCTGCGCAACTCGCAGATCGGCGCCTACGTCTATCCGGTCGTCGCGCCGGAGTTCTCCAACTGGCGCTCGGAGCAGTGGGCGTGGCAGCACAGCGCGGTGCTGTTCGACCAGTCGCACCACATGGTCGACCTCTACATCAAGGGCCCCGACGCGCTGAAGCTGCTCAGCGACACGATGATCAACTCGCCCAAGGGGTGGGAGGTCAACAAGGCCAAGCAGTACGTCCCGACCACGCCCTACGGCCACGTGATCGGCGACGGCATCATCTTCTACCTCGCCGAGGAAGAGTTCGTCTACGTCGGCCGCGCGCCGGCCGCCAACTGGCTGCGCTTCCACGGCGAGACCGGCGGCTACAACGTCGAGATCATCCACGACGACCGCTCGCCGAGCCGCCCGATGGGCAAGCCGGTCAACCGCATCAGCTGGCGCTTCCAGATCCAGGGCCCGCGCGCGTGGGACGTGATCGAGAAGCTCAACGGCGCCACGCTCGAGAAGCTCAAGTTCTTCAACATGAGCACCATGAAGATCGGCGACAAGACCGTGCGCACGCTGCGCCACGGCATGGCCGGCTCGCCCGGCCTCGAGATCTGGGGCCCGTACGAGGAGCAGGAATACGTCCGCGAGCAGATCCTCAAGGCGGGCGAGGAGTTCGGCCTGATCCCGGTCGGTAGCCGCGCCTACCCCTCGAACACGCTCGAATCCGGCTGGATCCCCTCGCCGCTGCCGGCGATCTACACCGGCGACAAGCTCAAGGCCTACCGCGAGTGGCTGCCGGCCGGCAGCTACGAGGCGACCGGCGCGATCGGCGGCTCGTTCGTCGGCGAGAGCATCGAGGACTACTACCTCAACCCGTGGGAGCTCGGCTACGGCCCGTTCGTCAAGTTCGACCACGACTTCCACGGCGCCGACGCGCTCAAGGACATCGACCCGGCGCAGCAGCGCAAGAAGGTCACCCTCGAGTGGAACAAGGACGACATCCAGAAGATCGTCTCCAGCCTGTTCGAGCCGGAAGGCGAGCAGTACAAGTTCTTCGACCTGCCGCTGGCGAACTACGCCAACTCGAACTACGACCAGGTGGTCGACGCCGACGGCAACGTGGTCGGCCTGTCGATGTTCACCGGCTACTCGTACAACGAGAAGAAGGCGCTCTCGCTGGCGACGATCGACCAGGAGATCCCGCTCGGCACCGAGCTGCACGTGACCTGGGGCGAGCCTGCCGGCGGCAGCAAGAAGACCACCGTCGAGCCGCACAAGCAGATCAACGTCCGCGCGATCGCCTCGCCGGTGCCGTACAGCCAGATGTCGCGCGAGACGTACGCGCAAGGCTGGCGCACCACGCGGGTCGCCGAGCCGGCCTGACCGCCCGATCTGCAGCCGAGGCCTCATCCCCCCCGAGGCCTCGGCTCAAGGATGGCCCATGGACCCGAGCGGTTCCATGGGCCATTGCTTTTGGCGCCACGCAAGCGGGGAGATGACGATGGCGGATTACGTGCTGGTGCATGGCGCGTGGGGCGGCGGGCACGGCTACGCGCGGCTCGCGCGCGAGCTGCACGCGGCGGGCCACCGCGTGGTCGTCGCCGCGCTCACCGGGCTCGGCGTGCGCTCGGGCGAGCTCCACCCCGGCATCACCCTGAGCGACCACGTCGACGACGTCTGCCGGCAGATCGCCGAGGCCGGCTTCGACCGCTTCATCCTCGGCGGCCACTCGTACGGCGGCATGGTGATCACCGGCGTCGCCACGCGGCTCGGCGCGCGGATCGACGCGATCGCCTACATCGACGCGTTCCTGCCCGGCGACGGCGAGAGCCTGTGGGACGTGACCGGCGAATACGAGCACGCCTGGTACATCGACAGCCAGAAATGGACGCCCGGCCTCGTCGCGCCGATCGGCTCGGTCGATTTCGAGCCAGTGCCCGGCCAGCTCGGCCGCCACCCGTTGCTGACGCTGACCGAGGCGGTGCGCTACACCGGCGAGGAAGCGAAGATCCCGCGCCGCGCCTACGTCTTCGCGAGCGGCTGGGAGCCGACGCCGTTCCGCCGCTTCTCCCAGCAGGTCCAGGCCGAGGGCGGCTGGGACCACCACGACAGCGGGTCGAGCCACTTCGTCATGGCCGACCAGCCCGAGCAGCTGCTCGAGATCATGCTGGGGCTGGCGCGCTGAAGCGCAGCGCCGGAGTGCTGCTCTACCGGCGGACCGGGCCGGAGCTCGAGGTGCTGCTGATCCACCCGGGCGGGCCGTACTGGCTGCGCAAGGACCGGGGCGCCTGGCAGATACCGAAAGGCGAGCTTGGCCCGGACGAGGCGCCCGAGGCGACCGCCCGGCGCGAGGCCGGGGAGGAGCTCGGCGTGGTCCTCGATGGCGAGCTTCAGCCGCTCGGCGAGATCCGCCAGAAAGGCGGCAAGCGCGTCACCGCCTTCGCCGTCGAGCACGACCTCGACCCGGCGGTAATCCGCAGCAACGAGTTCGCGATGGAATGGCCGCCGCGCAGCGGCCGGACGAGGCGCTTCCCCGAAGTCTCGGCCGGGCGCTGGCTGACTCTCGAGCAGGCGCGCGAGGTCATGCTCGAAAGCCAGCTTCCGCTGCTCGGCCGGCTTGAGGAACTGCTCGGCTAGGCCGCGCTGGGGCGGACCTTGGGCGGCCGGCTGGCGCGCCGGTCCTGCTTGTCCTTGTAGCGCTTGAACGCGTAGCCGCCGGCCGCGAGCGCCACCAGGCTGAGCGGGCTCAGCCGCCGCAGCACCATCGGGGCCGCCGCGCCGAGCAGCGCGCCGCCGGTGCCGCTCAGGCCGCGCACGTGGTCCGCCGCCTTGGCGCCGGCGATGGCGCCGATGAGCTTGCCGATCATGGTCGATTCTCCTTGTTCCGCTTCGCTGAACAGAGCGCCGGATCAAGGCATTGGTTCCTACCGCCGGGTCAGCGCCGCCTCGCTCTCGGCCAGCAACTGGTCGATGATCTGGGCGACCGGCTCCTCGGCGGTGACCATGCCGACCGACTGGCCGGCCATCAGCGAGCCGTTCTCGACGTCGCCGTCGATCACCGCTCGGCGCAGCGCACCGGCCCAGAAGTGCTCGATGCGAAGCTGCGCCTCGCCCATGTCGACGCTGCCCTGGTCGAGCAGCAGGCCGACCTCGCGCTGCTTGGCGGTGAACTCCTCGGTGCCCTTGTTCTTGAGCGCGCGGACCGGGATCACCGGCAGCCGCGGGTCGAGCTGGACGCTGGCGACCGCGTCGCGGGCGTTGGCGCGGAAAAACGCTTTCTTGAACTCGGGGTGCGCGATCGACTCGGTGGCGCAGGCGAAGCGGGTGCCGAGCTGCACCCCGGCGGCGCCCATCTCGAGATAGCCGGCCATCGCCTCGCCGCGGCCGATCCCGCCGGCGACGAACACGAGGTATTCGTCGGCGAGCGCGGGGAGCATCTCCTGCGCCAGCACGCTGGTGGCGACCGGGCCGATGTGGCCGCCGGCCTCCGACCCCTCGATCACCAGCGCGTCGGCGCCGCCGCGCAGCAGCTTCTTCGCCAGCGCCAGCGTCGGGGCGAACACCAGCACTTTCGCGCCCGCGGCCTTCAAGGCCTCGACGCTGCCCTTGGGCGGGATGCCGCCGGCCAGCGCGACATGGCCGACCCCGTGCCGCCCGCACACCGCGATCAGCTCGAACAGCTGAGGATGCATGGTGATCAGGTTGACGCCGAACGGTTTCGCGGTGAGCGCCCGGGTCGCGGCAATCTCCGTATCGAGCAGCTCGGGCGTCATCGCCCCGCAGGCGATCACCCCGAAGCCGCCGGCGTTGCTGATCGCGGCGACCAGATGGCGCTCGCTGACCCAGCTCATCGCCCCGCACAGGATCGCATGCTCGCTGCCGAGGAACGCCGCGCCGCGCGCCATCAGCTGACGGGTCTTGGGATAATCGCTCATCGGCGCCGCGCTTACGGCGCGCTGCCGCCAGCGGCAAGGTCATCGTCGCGGGCGCGCCGGTTTCCATGGGCCGGCGCGGACGGATTCATTCTTCAGGGCCGGTCCGCCCGGGCGCCGTCGACCGCCGCCAGCTGCAGCCCGTCGCGGCCGTAGGGGTCGTCGTGGAACACGATCTGCTGGCCCTGCGGCATTGCGGTCAGGTAGGTGATGTAGATCGGCACCATCTCGGGCAGCGGCACCGTCTGCTCGGCGTCGCCGCGCAGCCGTGTCGGCAACGGCTGGCCCATCAGCCAGCGGTGCATCCGCGCGGCGTCCTCCAGCCGCACGCAGCCCGAGCTGAACTGGCGCGCGTCCTCGCGCAGCAAGTGCTTGTCGGGGGTATCGTGCAGGTAGATGCCCTGCGCGTTGGGGAACTCGAACTTGACCTTGCCCATGAAGTTGCTGCCGCCGGGCAGCTGGCGGACGTGGACCTTGGCGCGGCCTTCGCGCACCGCCGTCCAGTTGACGTTGTGCGGATCGAGCGGCGGCGCGCCCTCGCGCCAGTCGGCGAACACCTGGTAGCCGCCGTTCTTGAGGTAGCCGACGCCGCGCGCGAGCACGTTAGCGGCGATCGTGTTCTGCACCAGGTCGGCAGGGACGTTCCAGTACGGGTTGACGATCGCGTAGCGGATGAAGCCGGCCATCGTCGGCGTCTGCAGCTCCGGCTTGCCGACCACGACGCGCATCGAATCGACCGGGCGCCCGTCCTCGTACATCCACAGCGTCGCGCTGGCGGTGTCCACGAGCACGTGGCGGCCTTGCGGGATCGCCGGGATGGCGCGGATGCGCGCGAGGTTGGTCCAGATCTGCCGCCGCTGGCTTTCCGAGAAGCGGCGGTCCTCCATCGCCTCGCGCATCGGCGCGTAGAGCGGATGCATCCAGCGCATCTCGGCGACGTAATCCTCGAGCGAAGCGGTCTTCGCCGCCGTATCGAGCACCGAGCGCACCGTCGGCACCACCGGGGCGAGCGCGGCGCTTTCGTAGATCATCCCGCTGCGGTCGGCGGCGCGCATCCCGCGCACGTAGCCGGCGAACGCCGTCGACAGGGCGATCTCGGCCTTGGCGATGTCCTCCTCGTCGCCGCGCCGCGCCTTGTCGACCAGCCTGGCGACGCGCTCGAAGCGCAGGCGGTCGGGCTCGAGGCCGTCGAACTGCGCGGTGCGCAAGTGATGCATCAGCATCGCCGCCGCGCCCGAGGGCCGGCCGAACTCGTTGAGCCACAGCGGCTGGAACCGGCGCGCGGCGTAGAACGGCCGCAGCTCCTTGCTCGCGCGGTCGGCGATCTCCTTCTGTAGGAATGACCGCTGGCCGCCGGTTTCCCAGCCCTGGGCGTGGGCCGCCTGCGGCAGCGGCGCGAGCAGCGCCGCCGCCAACGCAGGCAGGATCGAGCGGAGCATGCGCTCCGTTACCGGGGTCCCCATGCTCCGCTCGAGGCCTGGGTCAGCCGCGCTCGCCGGTGTAGGCGACCGTGGTCGGCTGCACCACCGGGCTGCCCGAGTAGTACTGGCCCTCGCGGACATAGCCATCGACGCAGCCGTCGTTGTTGGCATCGGCATAGACCGCGCCGGCCAGTCCGCCGACCGCCGCGCCGATCGCCGCGCCCTCGAGCACGCCGAGGCCGCCGATGAGCGCACCCGCGCCCGCGCCGACCGCCGCGCCGGCACCCGCGCCGGTCGCCACCGAGCCGAGCGTCGACGGGCCGCACCGCGGAGTTGCCGAGGCAGTCTGGTAGCCCGCCGGCGAGCCTTCGTAGTACTGGCCGTTGTAGACGTAGCCGTCGGCCTGGCCGTCGTTGTTGCGGTCGGCCCACACGGCGCCCGCGAGACCGCCCACGGCCGCGCCGATCGCGGCGCCGGTCAGCAGGTCGCCGCCGGCGATAGCGGCCACGCCCGCGCCGCCCGCGGCGCCGATCGCCGCGCCGGTGCCGACGGTCGCCAGGTCGCTGTCGTCAGTGGTCGATGCGCAGGCACCCAGCGGCAACGCCGCTGCTGCCACGAGCAAAATAGCCTTGTTCACGATGCTTCTCCTAAGAAGCCCTCGGCAGCGGTCCTCCCGCCTCCTCAGGCACACGGATTGGCCTCCCGCGCTAGCAAACGTGAACTGTGGGAACCGGTTCCGCCGTTAACCATGTTGCGCCGCCGCACGGGCAGCGCCGCCGACGAGCCGAGGCAGGGCTGCGTTAACCGGTGAGGCCGCGCCCTAACGCGGCGTCCAGGTGTAATCGGTGCGGATGGTCCAGTCGACCGCGCGGCCGCTTGCGTCGCGCGCCGGGCGGAAGCGGAAGCGCTGCTCGATCAGCCGGCAGGTCGCCGCGTCGAACACCGCGTAGCCGCTCGAGCCGAGCACCGTGCAGCGGTCGACCCGGCCGTCGGCGCGCACGCGAAAGCTGACCCGCACCGTGCCCGCGGCGCCTTCGGGCGGGCGGGCGGCCCGGTAGTCGGCATTGGTCAGCGCTCCGGCGATGCGCTGCGGCGGGCTGACGACCCCCGCCCCGCTGCCGCTGCCGCTGCCGCCGGCACCGGAGCCGCTGCCCTCGCCCCCTTGGCCGGCGCCGGCACCGGGCGCCGCACCGGCGCCGCTCGCTTGCGCCGAGCCAGGATCGATCGATGCTTCCGCCGGGGTCGGCGTGGCCAGCGGACGCGGCGGCTCGGGCGGCGAGGGGGCCTCGTCGGGCCCGCGGCTCGGCGGCGCGGCGGCGCCTTCGTCGACCGCGTCGGGCGGCGGCGGCGCGGGGGGCGGCGGCGCGGTCAGCGGCATCGCCACCAGCCCCGCCTGCTGCGCCGCCTGGCGCGCGTAGTGCGGCGCGAACAGCACCACCAGCACGATGACCAGCGCGTGCACGGCGAGCGCGGCGCCCATGCCAATCGCCCGGGTCCGGTTGGGGAGCAGCTCCGCGGCCATCTGCCCTGCAGCCTCCTGCGGGGGAAATGCGCGGGAGCGCGAGCGGGTCCGGCGAACGGACCGCTAAGCCGTCATTCGGCGGGCTCGTCCGCGTCGAGGCCGTAGGCGGTGTGCAGCACGCGCACCGCCAGCTCGGTCTCGTCCTCGTCGATCAGCACCGAGACCTTGATCTCGCTGGTTGAGATCGCCTGGACGTTGATCTGCCGCTCGGCGAGCGCGCGGAACATCGTCGCGGCGACGCCGGCGTGGCTCTTCATGCCGACGCCGACGACCGAAATCTTGGCCACCTTGCTGTCGGTGATCACGCGGTTGAAGCCGATCGCCTCGCGCTTGTCCTCGAGCAGCGCCTGGGCGCGGGCGAGGTCGGCCTGCGGCACGGTGAAGGTGACGTCGGTCTCGCCCTTCTCGCGGCCGACGTTTTGGATGATCATGTCGACGTTGATCGCCGCCTCGGCCAGCGGGGTGAAGATCGCCGACACCGCGCCGGGCCGGTCGGGCACGCGGGTGAGCACGATGCGCGCCTCGTTCTTGTCGTGAGCGATGCCGGTGACCAGCTGGCTTTCCATGTCCATTGTTTCCATTTCCTCGTCGGAGACGATCATCGTGCCGGGCAGCGCGTCGGCCGGCGGCGCGTCGTCGTCGATGAAGCTCGACAGCACCTGCACCCGCACGCCTTCCTTCATCGCCAGGCTGACCGAGCGGGTCTGCAGCACCTTGGCCCCGACCGAGGCCAGCTCGAGCATCTCCTCGTACGTCACGTACTTGAGCTTGCGCGCGCGGGCGACGATCCGCGGGTCGGTGGTGTAGACCCCGTCGACGTCGGTGTAGATGTCGCAGCGGTCGGCCTTGACCGCCGCCGCCACCGCCACGGCCGAAGTGTCCGAGCCGCCGCGGCCGAGCGTGGTGACGCGGCCGGTCTCGGCGAGGCCCTGAAAGCCCGGGATCACCGCGATCTCGCCCGCCTGCATCGCCGCGATCATGTCCTCGGCGGCGATCGAGGCGACGCGCGCCTTGGCGTGCGCCTCGGCGGTATGGATCGGGATCTGCCAGCCGAGCCACGAGCGCGCCTTGCAGCCCATCGCCTGCAGCGTCAGCGCGAGGAGCCCGCTGGTCACCTGCTCGCCGCTGGCGACGACGACGTCGTATTCGGCCGGATCGTAGAGCGGATTGGCCTCGCGGCAGAAATTGACCAGCCGGTCGGTCTCGCCGGCCATCGCCGAGACGACCACCGCGACCTCGTGCCCGGCGGCCTGCTGCTTGCGCACGATCGCGGCCACGCGGCGGATGCGCTCGGTCCCGGCCATCGAGGTGCCGCCGAATTTCATCACGATGCGGGCCAAGGGAAAGGCGCTCCTGCTGGAATGAAGTCCGGGGCGCTGTTAGGGACCGGATATGCCCGATGCAACTGTCGCAAATGCAACCATCCGGCCGGAGGAAGCGGCGCATTTCGCCGCGCTCGCCAAGGACTGGTGGGACCCCAGGGGCCGCTCGGCGATGCTGCACCGGCTGAACCCGGTGCGGCTCGGCTTCATCCGCGAGGCGATCGACCTCCATTGGGGCGGCGACATCGAGAGCCTCCGGCCGCTCGCCGGCAAGGCCGCGCTCGACGTCGGCTGCGGCGCCGGGCTGCTGTGCGAGCCGCTGGCGCGGCTCGGCGCCGCGGTCACCGGGGTGGACGCGGCGCCGGCCAATGCGGTCGCCGCCGCGCGCCATGCGCAGGGCTCGGGCCTGGCCATCACCTACCTCGCCGGGGAGCTCGCGGCGGTCGACGGCCGGTTCGATCTCGTGACCTGCCTCGAGGTGCTCGAGCACGTGGCCGACAAGCCCGGCTTCGTCGCCGAGCTGGCGCGGCACCTCGCGCCCGGCGGGCTGCTCGTCGTCTCCACCCCCAACCGCACCGACGCCTCGCGGCTGCTGCTGGTCGGCGCCGCGGAGGCGCTCGGCGCGGTGCCCGAAGGCACCCACCACTGGGACGACTTCGCCACGCCCGAGGAGCTGCGCGAGCTTCTCGCCGGGGCCGGCCTGGCGATGGGCGCGCCGCGCGGGATAACCTGGTCGCCGCTCGGGGGCATGCATCTGTCGAGCGACCTCACGCTCAACTACATCGTCACCGCGACCCGGGCATGAGCGCGGCCGCGCTCAAGGCGCGGTTGCGCGCCGACCTCAAGGCGGCGATGCAAGCGAAGGCCTCCGGCGATGTCCGCGTGCTGCGCGTGCTGATTGCCGCGCTCGACAACGCCGAGGCGGTCGCGGGCGCGCCCGACCGCCACGTCCCGCGCGCGTTCGGCGACCCGGCCGGCGAGGTCGCGCGACTCGATCTGGACCCAGACGCGATCAGTCGCCTCCTCGCCGCGGAAATCGACGCGCGCCGCGCCGCCGCTGCCGATTACGAACGCCACGGCCGGCATGCCGAAGCCGCGTCGCTGCGGGAGGAGATCGCGCGCGTCGAGCGCTACCGCGACAGCTGAATGGCGTCGCTGACCTGACGGCGATTGCCAAGCGCGCGATTGGCCCTAGTCTCCGGTCGAGGCGGGACGGGGGACCGGAGGATGGCGACCGTAGCCGGCGCGCAGCGCCTGGTATTGAGCGAAAGCCGGCTCGTCCGGCTGTTCTCGTTCTTCTTCCTGTACTTCGGCCAGGGCCTGCCGCTCGGCATGACCGTGATCGCGCTGCCCGCATGGCTGGCCGCGAACGGCGCGCCCGACGCCGACGTCGGGCTCATCGCCGCGACGGCTTACCTGCCGTGGAGCTTCAAGTTCATCCCCGCTTTCGTGATGGACCGATACGCCTATCTTCCGATGGGCCGGCGGCGGCTGTGGCTGATCCTCGCGCAAGGCCTGATGATGGTTGCCTTCGCGATCGCTGCCGTGGCCGCCCCGGGGGTCGACGACATCCAGCTACTGGTGACGATCTCGTTCCTGATCGGCGCCGGCTCGGCGATCCAGGACGTGGCGGTGGACGGGCTGGCCGTCGACATCCTGCCCGACCGCGAGCAGGGCACCGCCAGCTCGTTCATGTTCGGCGGGCAGACCGTGGGCCGCTCGGCCGCGGCGGCGGCGAGCGGCACCCTGCTGTTCCTGTTCGGCAGCCAGATCGCGTTCCTGTGCTTCATTCCGGCGATCGCCATCGTCACCGTCTACGTCATTCTCCTGCGCGAGCGGCCGGGCGAGAAGCGTTTCCCCTGGAGTCCGGGCGCGGCGGCGCCGGAGAACCTCGAGCGCCATGTCGGCGACTGGCTCAAGATCTTCGCCGTCGCCATCAAGTCGCTGTTCCGGCGCGACAGCTTCGTGCTGGTCGCCTCGGCCGTCGCCCAGCGCACCGGCGAAGGCATCCTGCTCCCGCTGTTTCCGATCCTCGCGACCAGCTTTCTCGCCTACAACGAGGCGACCTATTCGCAGTCGATCGCCACGATCGACTTCGTCATGGCGCTGACCGCCATCGCCGTCGGCAGCTTCCTCACTCTGCGGTGGGGGCCCAAACGCGCGGCGATGCTGGTGTTCATGGTCGAGGCGGCGTTCTGCGCCTTCATCCTGCTGGGTCGCGACTACTGGACCATCGGCGCGGTGTTCGTGGGCCTTCTGGCGCTGCAGTCGATCTGCTCGACGCTGTCGAGCATCACCACCAACCCCCTGCGCATGCAGCTAAGCGATCCGCGCGTCGCGGCGGCCCAGTTCACGATCTACAATTCGATCGGCAACCTGCCGGTGTCGTTCGGATCGGCGACGGTGTTCGTGTGGCTGGGCGGATCGGACGACCTGACGACGACGATGGCCGGCGCCGTCGCCCTGTTCGCGCTCGGGACGGTGATCCTCGCTTTCATCCGCATTGGTGGAAAGCACGTCGAAGCCCAGCCGGTGCCGCCGATCGATTAGCCGAGCCTGGCTTCCCATTCGGCCGCGTCGAACCCGACCAGCAGTCCGCCGCCGTGCTCGGCAACGGGGCGCTTGATCAGCGATGGGTGCGCCTGCATTAGCCGGATCGCCTTGGCGCGGTCTATATCGGCCTTGTCCGCATCGTACAGCGCGCGGAAGGTGGTGCCGCGGCGGTTGAGCAACGTTTCCCAGCCCGCCGCGTCGCTCCACTGTGCGAGCTTGCCGGCGTCGGCGCCTTCCTTCTTGTAATCGTGGAATTCGTAGGCGACGCCGCGCTGGTCGAGCCAGGCGCGCGCCTTCTTGACGGTGTCGCAATTGGGAATGCCGTAGAGCGCGACGGTCACGGGCCGTCCTTGCGGCTGAAGCGGTGGATGCGCGGATGCTTGCAGGCGAACAGCGTGTAGTCCTCGTAGAATTCGCTGCGCCCGCGCGACTGCGCCGCGCTGTGCTCGGCGACCCGCCGCCACGCCAGCGCCGCGTCCTCGTCTTCCCATTCCGACAGCGCGATGACCTCGTCGTCGTCGGCCACATACGACTTGAAGGAGATGAACCCGCGCTGCCGGCGCGCCAGCTCCTCCATCGCGGCGGCCTCGGCGCCGTAGGCCGCCTGATCGATGTCGGCGCGCTTGCGGTTGCGGAACACGACCAGGAACATCAGCTTCCTCCCAAGTGAGCATCGGCGATGGCCACCGCCAGCGCGTCGGCGGCGTCCGCGCCGGCGACCGAGACGCCCGGCAACAGCACCTTGAGCATCGCCTGGACCTGCGCCTTTTCGGCCGCGCCGGTGCCGACCACGGCCTTCTTGACCAGCCGCGCGGCGTGCTCGGCCACCGGCAGCGAAGCGCGCCCGCACGCCGCCAGCACCGCGCCGCGCGCCTGGGCGAGCTTGAGCGTCGATTGCGGGTTCTTGTTGAGGAACACCTCCTCGACTGCGGCGCGATCGGGGGCGTGCGTGCCGATCACCGCGGCGATCGCGTCGTGCAGGTGATGCAGCCGTGCGGCCATCGGCGACCCGGCATCGGTCGCCACCTGGCCGTTGGCGACATGGCTGAGGCGCGCGCCTTCGCTGCGCACGATCCCCCAGCCGGTGCAGCTCAGCGAGGGATCGAGGCCGAGGATGATCATCGCCTAGTAGATGGCATCGAACGGACCGTCATCGGTCTCCTCGCCGTCCCACTCCTGCGGGGCCGCGCCGGAAATGGCCTGAAAGGCGCCGGTGACGAAGGGAGTGCCCGCCCGGCAGTCCAGGCTCTCGACCATTTCTTCCGCCGCCGCGCCGCGCAGGACCGCGACCCCCGAGACGCGAAGCCCGGGCCGCTCGTTCAGCGACCCCGTCTCGCCGGCGTGGACGACGTAGTGCGTGCCCTGGCTGCTGAACCTGATGTGATCCTGGTTGAGCCCGCCCTGGCTGCGGTTGCCGCCGATATGGATATTCGACCAGCTCGCATCGCTCGCAATGTCGAGGGGCTCGCCGGCCCCCGAGGCGGAGCGGTAATGAATGCTGTTCGCGCCGAGACAGACGCTGGCGGGCTTTCCGCCCACCGGGCACTGCCAGAGGGCGCGTTCGCCCGTTCGGCACAGGCCCGCTGTCGCGCCGTTCGAGGTCGTCGCAGGCGGGGCGGCGGGAACGCAGGCGAGCAGCACCGCCGGCACCGCGGCCGCCCCCCACGCCTTCGTCACCCGATCTTCTCCATGACCTCGTCGGACACTTCGTAGTTGCCCCACACGGTCTGCACGTCGTCGTCATCCTCGAGCGTGTCGATCAGCTTCATCAAGGTCTGCGCGTCGGCCTCGGCGACATCGACGCTGAGGCTGGGCTTCCAGCCGAGCTTGACCGTCTCCGGCGGCCCGAGGCTGGCTTCGAGCGCCTTGGCGACCTCGTGCAGCGAATCCATGTCGGTCCACACGGTGTGGCCGTCCTCCTCGCTCTCGACGTCGTCGGCGCCGGCCTCGATCGCCGCCTCGAGCACGTGGTCCTCGCTGCCGGCGCTCGCCGGGTAATCGATCATCCCCTTGCGCTCGAAGCCGTGGCTGACCGCACCGGTGGCGGCGAGGTTGCCGCCGTTCTTGGAGAACGCGGTGCGCACGTTGGTGGCGGTGCGGTTGCGGTTGTCGGTCAGCGCCTCGACGATCAGCGCCACCCCGCCCGGGCCGTAGCCCTCGTAGCGGATCTCCTCGTAGTCGTCGGCATCGCCCATGCTCGCCTTGTCGATGGCGCGCTGGATGTTGTCCTTGGGCATCGAGGCGGCGCGCGCGTTGTTGACCGCCAGCCTGAGGCGCGGGTTCATGTCGGGATCGGGCATCCCGGACTTCGCCGCGACGGTGATCTCGCGGCTGAGCTTGGAGAACGCCGCCGAGCGCTTCTTGTCCTGCGCGCCCTTGCGGTGCATGATGTTCTTGAACTTGGAATGGCCGGCCATCGGTTCGCTTATCTAGCTGGAAATCGGATGCGGCGCCTTACAACGGCGAAGCGCGTCAGAGCAACCGCTGCCACCAGCCGACGTCGCGCCAGCCGCCCAGCTTCCAGCCCACCTCGCGGTAGATGCCGACCGGGGTGAAACCCATCGCCTCGTGAAGGCCGATGCTGGCCGCGTTGGGCAAGGCGATCCCGGCGAAGGCGGCGTGATAGCCCTTGCCCGCCAGCAGCGGCAGCAATTCGGCATAGAGCGCGCGGCCGATCCCGCGCCGCGAATGCGCAGGGTCGACGTAGACCGCGACGTCGCACGAGCTGGCGTAGGCCGCGCGCGTGCGGTGCGGCGAGCCGTAAGCGTAGCCCGCGATCACGCCCTCGGCCTCGGCAACCAGCCAGGCGTGGCTGGTCCCGTGCTCGGCGATGCGCCGCGCCATCTCCTCGCGTCCGGGCGGCTCGAGCTCGAAGGTGACCCAGTTGCCGGTCACGAAAGGCGCGTAGATCGCCGCGCAGGCGGCCGCGTCGCGAGCCGTGGCCGGGCGGATCGTCGCCGTCAGGAGCGAGCCCTAGCTATTGACCACCGTCCCCCCGTTGGGATGCAGCACCTGGCCCGACATATAGCTCGAATCCGCGCACGCCAGGAACAGGAATGCGGGCGCGACCTCGTTGGGCTGGCCGGGGCGGCCCATCGGGGTGTTCTCGCCGAACGTCTCGAGCTTCTCCGGGCTCGCGCCGCCGCACGGGTTGAGCGGGGTCCAGATCGGTCCCGGCGCGACGGCATTCACGCGAATGCCGTCGCCGATCAGGTTCTCGGAGAGCGAGCGGGTGAACGCGGTGATCGCGCCCTTGGTCGCTGAATAGTCGAGCAGCTCCTTGCTGCCCTGGTACGAGGTGATCGAGGTGCAGTTGATGATCGCCGCGCCCTTCTTGAGGTGCGGCCGCGCCGCCTGCGTCAGGTAGAACATCGAGAAGATGTTGGTCTGGAACGTGCGCTGCAGCTGCTCGGCGGTGATGTCGCGGATGTCCTTGTCGGGATGCTGCTCGCCGGCGTTGTTGACCAGCACGTCGAGCCGGCCCCACTTCTTCACCGTTTCCGCGACGACCCTTTCGCACTGCGCCGGGTCGCCGAGATCGCCGGGGAGCAGCAACGCCTCGCTGCCTTCCTGCTCGATGGCGTCGGCCGTGATGCGGGCGTCGTCGGTTTCCTCGAGATAGGCGATGGCGACCTTGGCCCCTTCGCGCGCGAACAGCACCGCGGTCGCCCGGCCGATGCCGCTGTCGCCGCCGGTGACGATCGCCACCTTGCCCGCGAGCCGCCCCGAGCCGGGGTAGCGCGGCTGCCACTCGGGCTTGGGCTCGAGCTCGGTCTCGTGGCCGGGCAGCTTGGGCTCCTCGGCGATCTCCTCGACGTGCGCTTTCTCGATGGTCTGGGTGTCATCGGTCATGGCGAATTCCCTTTCGCCCGACCAATGAGCGGCCGCCGCCGCCGTTCCGTTCAGCCGAGCCCGAGCGCCGCCTTGTAGGTGTCGAGGATCGCTTCCATCTCGGCGCGGTCGTCGGGCTTCATTTTCCGCAGGCGGACGATCTGACGCATGATCTTGCTGTCGTAGCCGACCGCCTTGGCCTCGGCGTAGACGTCGCGGATGTCGTCGGCGATGCCCTTCTTTTCTTCCTCGAGGCGTTCGACGCGCTCGATCAGGAGGCGCAGGCGGTCGTCGGTGGCAGTGGCCATCGGGTGAAGCTCCAGTGATTTGAGAATCGGTCGCCCCCTCGATAGCGAGCGCCGCGGCCCCGGTGAACCGGGTGGAAAACTTTTCCCTAGGTGCCCTGGTTGCGGGCGACGCTGGCCTCCATCCGGGCGATCTGCTCGGGGCTGGCCTCGCTCTGGAAGCGCGCCTTCCACTCGGCCATCGGCATGCCGTGGATCGCCTCGCGCGCCGCGGCCTTGTCGCCCGCGAAGCCGGCCTCGCCGATCCAGTCGGCGAGGCAGTTGCGGCAGAACCCGGCGAGGCCCATCAGGTCGATGTTCTGCGCGTCGGAGCGGTGCCGCAAGTGCCGCACGAGGCGGCGGAAGGCGGCGGCGGCGACCGCATCGGGCAGCTCGTCCAGCGGATCGCCCTTCGAAGCGGTGCCGGTCATTCGTCAGCTCCTTGTGTTGTCGCGCGGCTCTGCCATAGGCGCGGGCGGCATGACGACAAAGTTCGAACCGCGCGGCCGCAAGGTCAAGATCCTCGCCACCGTCGGCCCAGCCAGCCGCGACCCCGAGATGCTGCGGCGCCTGTTCAAGGCCGGCGCCGACGCCTTCCGCGACAACCTCAGCCACGGCGACCACAAGACCCATGCCGAGACGATCCACGCGATCCGCGCGCTGGAGAAGGAGTTCAATCGGCCGATCGCCGTGCTGTGCGACCTGCAGGGGCCCAAGCTGCGCGTCGGCACCTTCGCCGGAGGCCAGGCGACCATCGCGCACGGCAGCCGCTTCACGCTCGACCGCGATCGCGGGCCCGGCGACGCCACGCGCGTCTGCCTGCCGCACCCGGAGCTGTTCGAGGTGCTCGAGGTCGGCCAGCGGCTGCTGATCAACGACGGCAAGATCCGCCTGCGGGTGACCGAGACGACGCCGGACAGGATCGTCTGCACCGCCGAGGTCGGCGGGGTCATCTCCGACAAGAAGGGCGTCAACGTGCCCGACGCCGAAGTGCCGATCCCCGCGCTGACCGACAAGGATCGGCGCGACCTCGCCTTCGCCATCGAGCACGGCGCCGACTGGATCGGCCTCAGCTTCGTCCAGCGGCCCGAGGACATCGCCGAGGCGCGCGAGTTGATGGGCGGCAAGGGCGCGTTGTGCGCCAAGATCGAGAAGCCGCAGGCCGTCGCCCGGCTCGGCGAGATCGTCGAGCTGGCCGACGGGGTGATGGTCGCGCGCGGCGATCTCGGCGTCGAGCTCAACCCCGAGGAAGTGCCGCCACTGCAGAAGCGCATCGTCAACCTGACCCGGCTTACCGGCAAACCGGTTATCGTGGCGACGCAGATGCTCGAATCGATGATCGAGAGCCCTGCGCCGACCCGTGCCGAAGTGTCCGACGTCGCCAACGCGGTCTACGACGGAGTCGACGCGGTGATGCTCTCGGCCGAGACCGCCGCCGGCCAGTGGCCCGAGGAAGCGGTCATCATGATGGACTCGATCGCCCGCCAGGTCGAGCGCGACGAGGCCTACCGGCAGCGCGTTCGCCTGCTCGACACCCGGCCCGACCCGACCACGGCCGACGCGCTGGCCCACGCCTGCATGACCATCGCCGACACCGTCGCGATCAACGCGATCACGGTGTTCACCTCGACCGGCTCGTCGGCGCGGCGGGTGACCCGCGAGCGGCCCTCGGTCCCAGTCATGGTGCTGACGCCGTCCCCGGGGGTGGCGCGGCGCGTGGCGCTGCTGTGGGGCGCCCACGCGGTGACGATCAAGGACATCGGCAGCTTCGAGGAGATGATCGCCAAGGGCAAGCGCATGGCGCTGCGCCACGGCTTCGGCGGCGCCGGCAGCAAGCTGGTGGTGATGGCCGGCGTCCCGTTCGGCGTCAGCGGCGCGACCAACCTGCTGCACGTCGTCACCCTGGTCGGCGACGAGCTCGACCGGCACGCGGGATAGGCCGGGCCGGAGCTAGGCGGCCGCCGTCTTCACCAATTCGGCGTCGAGATCGTCGGGCAACTCGAAATAGCCGCCGGACAGCGCGTCGTATCGCCCCGATGCGAGATCGAGGCAGCGCTGCGCGCAACGGGCGAGGTCGGGATCCTCGCCGTAAGCATGGGGCACGCTCTCGATTCGCTCGATCAGCGGCTTGAAGTACTTGCGCGCCTCGGGATCGGCGGCGGTGTCGCGGGCGAGCTGGGTCGCCGCGAAGCCGGGGTCGATGGCGAACACCGTCACCCCGGTGCCGGCGAGCTCGGCGGCCGCCTCGGCCACGAGGCGGTTCTGCGCGATCTTGCCGGTGCAGTAGGCCGACAGGTTCGGCGCCACCAGCCGGCTGGCGATGGCGGAGACGCAGATCACGTGGCCTCGGCCGCGCTCGACCATACCCGGCAGCACGTGATGCATGAACAGCATCGGCGCGCGGATGTGGATCGCCTGGGCGCGCCACCATTCGTCGGGATCGACTTGCCAGATCGGCCCGAACGGACCGGGCACGCCGGCGTTGTTGACCAGCAGGTCGATCGGGCCGAGCAGCTCTTCGGTCTTGGCCGCGGCGTGCTCGACCGAGGCAGCGTCGGTCACGTCGCAGCGCACGCCGATGGCGTTGCCGCCCGCCGCGCGGATCGCGTTCGCCACCTCGTCGATCTGGGCCAGCGAGCGGGCCAGCAGCGCCACCGCCGCGCCTTCCTGCGCGAACCGTTCGGCGATCGCGCGCCCGAAGCCGCGCCCCGCGCCCGTCACCAGCGCGACCTGGCCGTCAAGAATTGTCATGCGCGCCCCCCCATGCCCCGAAAGGCTATCGTCCGCGTGGGCGCGTGTCGATAACTTCGATTGGGATGGAAATGGAGCGGGCGAAGGGATTCGAACCCTCGACCCCAACCTTGGCAAGGTTGTGCTCTACCCCTGAGCTACGCCCGCTCATCGGCGACCGGGACGCAGGCGCGTCGCGGTGGGAGGCGCGCGGTTAGCATCGGGCCCCGGCGCTCGCAAGGGCAAACCTTGCGCCCTTCACAAATCGTGCCCAAGGGCCACATTGGCGCCGACTAACGGGCGCTCGACGCGACAGAGAAGGTGCACACGTGGCCAGCATGGGGCTCAACCTGGACGAGCAGAAAGCCGTCGACCGCTTCCGCAAGCAGGTCGTCGAACCCTCTCGCGACAAGCTCGTCATCCTCGATTTCTGGGCCGAATGGTGCGGCCCGTGCAAGGCGCTCGCCCCGCTGCTCGAGAAAGTCGCGGCCGAGTACGCCGACAAGGGCGTCGCGCTCGTCAAGCTCAACGTCGACGAGGAGCCGTTCATCGCCGCGCAGTTCCAGGTGCGCTCGATCCCGACCGTGTACGCGATCTTCCAGGGCCAGCCGGTCGCCGACCTGACTGCGGCGCGCAGCGAATCGCAGCTCAAGCAGGCGCTCGACCAGCTCCTCGACAAGCTGCCGCTCGGCGGCGACGAGCAGGACGCCGAGATCGCCCCGCTCGTGGCGATGGGCGAGCAGGTGCTGGCCGAAGGCGACGGCGAGCGCGCCGCCTCGATCTTCGCGCAGATCGCGGCGATGGCGCCCGAGGACCCGGGCGTGCAGTCGGGCCTGGTGCGGGCGCTGCTCGCCGCCGGCCGGCCCGACGAGGCCCGGGCCGCGTTCGACGCCCTGCCCGAGGCGCTGCGCGCCGATCCGCTGGTCGCGCAAGCCGGGCTCGCGCTCGAGCTCGCTAGCAGCGGGGTCGACGAAGGCGAGCTGCAGGCCCGCCGCGCCGCGGCGGCCGAGCGCCCAACCGACATGGCGGCGCAGTTCGACTTCGCCCAAGCCGCGTTCGCCGCCGGCCAGCGCGACGAGGCTGCCGCCACGCTGCTCGAGATGATCCGCATCGATCCCGAGTGGAACGACGGCGCGGCCAAGGCCAAGCTGCTGCAGATCTTCGAGGCGGTCGGGCTCGAGGACCCGTGGGTCGCGGGGCAACGGCGGCGGCTGTCGCTGCTGCTGTTCGGCTAGGCGGATGGCGGCCACCCGCCTGGCGATCTTCCCGCTGTCGGGCGCGGTCCTGTTCCCCGGGCTCAACCTGCCGCTGCACATCTTCGAGCCGTGCTATCGTGCGCTGGTCGGCGCGGCGCTGGCCCGCGACCGGCGGATCGCGATGATCCAGCCGCAACTGGCCGAGGAGGACGCGCCGCTGTTCGCGGTCGGGTGCGTCGGCAAGATCGGCGAGGTCCAGGCGTTCGAGGACGGGCGCTACAACATCGTGCTCGAGGGCGAGGCGCGGTTCCGCGTGCTGCGCGAGCTGTCGGTCGACACGCCGTACCGCCAGGTCGAGGCCGAGCTGCTGCCCGAGCCGGGCGACGAAGTGCTGAGCAGCGCCGAGCGGGCCGGCTTCGAGCACGAGGCGCGCCGATTTGCCGACCGTCAGGGCTACAGCGTCGACTGGGATTCGGTCGAGCGGCTCGACGACATGACGCTGATCAACGGGGTCAGCCAGATCGCCCCGTTCGACGCCGCCGCCAAGCAGGCGCTGCTCGAGGCCGCCGACTTGCGCGCGCGGTGCGAGCTGCTGGTCCAGCTGATGCAGTTCTTCGGCATGAGCGATCCCGACGAAAGCCGGGTGACGCTGCAGTAGTTCCTCCCCCGACGGGGGAGGGGGACCATGCAAAGCATGGTGGAGGGGCACGTGCCGCGTATCCCGACGTCGAGGGCCGGCACTGGCCGAGGGTGCCCCTCCACCACCCTTCGGGTGGTCCCCCTCCCCGTGCCCGGGGAGGAACTTACAGCCCGAAGCTGCCGCGCACCCCGTCGATCACGTACTGCGCGGCGAGCGCGGCGAGAAGCACGCCGAGCAGGCGGGTGATGACGGCCTCGACCCGCGCGCCGACCAGCTTCATCAGCGGGCCGGCGGCGAGCAAGGCGAGCAGCGTCAGCCCCAGCACCGCGAGCAGCGCGGACAGCACCACCAGTGCCTCGTCGATCCCGTCGGCCGCGCCGGCGAGCAGCATGACCGAGGCGATCGCGCCCGGCCCGGCCATCATCGGCATCGCCATCGGGAACACCGAGACGTCCTCGATCTCGGGCGTCTCCCGGATTTTCTCGGCGCGCGCCTCGCGCCGCTGGGTGCGCTTCTCGAACACCATGTCGAGCGCGATCAGGAACAGCATGATCCCGCCGGCGGCGCGGAACGCCTCGAGCTCGATGTGGAGCGCGGCCAGCAGCTGCTCGCCGAACAGCGCGAAGATCAGCAGGATGGCGCCGGCGACGAGGCAGGCGCGGAGCGCCATCGCGCGCTTCTGCGCCGGGCTCGCGCCGGTGGTCAGCCCGGCGTAGATCGGCGCGCACCCCGGCGGGTCGATGACCACGAACAGGGTGACGAAGGCGGAGAGGAACAGCTCGAGCACGTCAGCCGCCGGCAGCGACCGTCTCGCTCAGCACGTTCTCCATCGCGCCGTTCCGCCACAGCTTGACCATCACGCTGCGGCTCCCGTCGGGCCGGGCGGTGACCGTCCAGTACAGCGTCCCGTCTTCAGAGCGCCCTTCGGTGCGGATGTTGCCGTCCCGGCCGGACATGACGACCGGCGCGACCTCGCCGCCGCAGTCGGCCCGCGTGGCGCCGATCATCTCCGGCTCGGGCAGCGGCTGGGCCAGCACGTCGCCCTGGTCCATCACCCACTTGTAGTCGCCGTTGCGCTGACGCTGCCATACGGTGGTGAAGTAGCCGACGGTGCCGTTGGGCCGCTGCCACGCGCCCTTGGTCACCGCCAGCGAGCCGTCGCAGCTCGACCACACCTGGTGCGGCTGCCAGCGGACCGCCTCGGCCGGGTTGGTCTGCTGCCTGAGCCAGTCCTTGGCCCTGACCGGCTGCGGCACGAACATCACCGCGTCGTCGTCGGCGAACTCGGCGAAGGCGGTCCACTGGCCCTTTTCCTGCGCCGCGCGGGCGAAGGCGAGCTCGGCGGCGACGACCGCGCTCGGCTCGGCGCGCCGCTCGACGCGGTCACGGTCGCGGTCGCGCAGGCCCGGCCCAGCCGCGCAGCCGGCCAGCGCGACCAGCGCCGCGGCGGCCAGCGCGCCTCGGAAGCCCCCCCGCCCGCTCATGCCAGCGTGCTGTAGGCGAGGTTGCGGAAGATGATGTTGACGATGTTGAGCAGCACGATGAGGATCAGCGGCGAGAAGTCGATCGCCCCGGTGTCGGGCATCAGCCGGCGGATCGGCCGCAGGATCGGCTCGAGCAGCGCGTTGATCGAGCGCCAGATCGCCCCGACCCACTGGTTGTGCATGCTGACGACGTTGAACGCGACCAGCAGGCTGAGCACGAACTGGACGATCACCAGCACGATGATGATCGAGATCAGGTAGCCGACGATCTGCGAGAGGGTGAAGAAGAACACGGGTGCGCTGGCCTCCTGTTGGGTCGACGGTGACTAGCCCAGCGGCAGGGGCGGCATCAAGGCTCGCCCCGGCTCGACCGCTCGATCGGCTCGACGAACGTGCTCGAGCGCAAGGTCCAGCGCAGCTGGTCGGGCGTGGCGCCGGGCACGTCGTTGGCGCGGCGCAAGGTCACCGTGCCGTCGACCGGGGCCTTGGCGGGATCGGCGGCATCGCTCAGCGTGCCCGCGACCGTGCAGTAGAGCGAGCCCGCCGCGCCTTCGACCGCCGGCTCGCGCCACGCGACCCGGGGGACCTGGTAGCCGCCGAACACCGCCTCGAGCCGCGCGCCGTCGATCACCGGGTCATCCCACGCCAACGCCGCGCGGGCGAACTCGCGCGCGCCGAGCGCCTCGACGTAGAACCGCACGACTTCGGCGCAGTCGCGGCTCGCCAGCGCCGGGAACTCGGCAGCTTGCGGCGGCAGCGGCGCTTCGCCGAGCGGCGCCGCGGGCCCGGTGGCCGCGGTCGGCGCTTGGTCGCCGCCGTCGCAGCCGGCCAGCAGCGCGATCACCGCCATCGCCAGCGCGTTCCCCGGGCCTTTCACCCGGCCTTGACCAGCGTGCCCGCGCCGCGGCTGGTGAAGAACTCGAGCAGCATCGCGTGGCCCACCCGCCCGTCGAGGACGACCGCCGCCTCGCAGCCGGCCTCGACCGCCTTCACGCAGGTCTCGAGCTTGGGGATCATCCCGCCGCTGATCGTGCCGTCGTCCTTCAGCCGGGCGATGTCGGCCGGGGTCAGGTCGGTCAGCAGCGCACCCTGGCGGTCGAGCACCCCGGACACGTCGGTCAGCAGGAACAGCCGCGCGGCGCCGAGCGCGGCGGCGATCGCGCCGGCCATCGTGTCGGCGTTGATGTTGTAGGTCTGGCCGTCACGGTCGGCCGCGATCGGGGCGACGATCGGGATCATCCCGGCCTTGCACGCGGTGTCGAGGATGGTCGTGTCGACTTCCGCCGGCTCGCCGACGAAGCCGAGATCGACCGCCTGCTCGATCTGGCTGTCGGGATCCTTGGTCGTGCGGGTGACCTTGGTCGCGGTGACCAGCCCGCCATCCTTGCCCGAGATGCCGATCGCCTTGCCGCCGGCCTGGGCGATCCACCCGACCAGCTCCTTGTTGATCGCCCCCGACAGGACCATCTCGGCGATCTCGGCGGTTTCCTTGTCGGTCACCCTGAGCCCGTCGACGAAGCGCGATTCCACCCCCAGCTTGCGCAGCATCGCGCCGATCTGCGGCCCGCCGCCGTGGACCACCACCGGGTCGATGCCGACCGCCTTGAGCAGCACGATGTCCTCGGCGAAGTCGCGCGCGGCCTCGGGATCGCCCATCGCGTGGCCGCCGTACTTCACCACGAAGCTGCGCCCGGCGTAACGCTGGAAATAGGGCAGCGCCTCGATCAGCGTCTCCGCCTTGGCGAGCATCTGCGGGTCTTCGGAGGCGGTCATGGGCCCGCTGCATAGGGCGCGGGCCGACCAGCGGCAATGGCCTGCTTCGCGGTGGCCCGGTGTCCCGATACGGAACGATTCCGCGCGCTCCGCTCGCGTGGTTAACCCGGATATGCTACCCGGACAACCGGGTCTTGGCACGACAACAGAAAGCGAGTGCCGGGTTATGGAACAGTTCGAGGCTCGGCTCGCCGCCGCCTACGACGCATGGCATGCCAGCCGCGGACGCACGCCCGACCGGTTCTTCGCGCTCTACGCTGATGACATCGAGCTGCACTCGGTGCTCGAGGCCTCGTCGATCGACGAGGAGATGCGCGGTCCGTTCATCGGCAAGGCGGCCGCGCTCGCCTATTTCACCGCCATCGCCGAGGCCTGGGAGATGGTCGACGCGCGCACCGACGCGTTCGTCGCCCGCGACGACAAGGTGGTGTGGATCGGCTGGGCCGCGTGGCGCAACCTCAAGACGCTGCGGGTCGTCCAAGGCCCCAAGATCGACGTGTGGACGGTGCGCGACGGCCTCGCGGTCGATTTCCTCGAGGTCTACGATTCCTACGGCACCGCCCGTGCTCTCGGCCTGGTCGACCCGCCCGAACTGTGAGCGCGACAGGGCTAACGCGCGTTAACCCTATCACAACCGGGCCGTGCGATGATCCTGTCCTCGAAAGTGAGGAAGAGGCATGACCAGCACCTCCGAACGCAAGCCGCGCAACAGCGACCGCCGCGGCGGTGACCGGCGCCAGGCCGCCGTGCCCTTCCCGGGCTCGGAGCGCCGCGCCGCCGAGCGCCGCTCAGGCCGCGACCGCCGCGACGAACCGCGCGGCTGAACGCCCGCGCCCCGCGGCCTCAGGCCGCCGCCTGCTCGGCCGCCAGCATCCGCTGCAGCACGGCCACGCGCGCGCGCTCGGCGGGCCACGCCCGCTCGGGATGGTCGGCGATTTGCCGTAGCAGGCTGGCGAGCTCGCGCTCGCGGTCGGCGATGGTCGTCTCGGTCATGCGGGTCGTCCTTCCGTTACGTGGCGCGTGCCGTCAGTCGAAGATGTCCTCGAGCCAGCTCTTGCGCTTCTTGTAGGGCTTGCCGGCATAGCCGTGGCCGCCGTGGCCGTATCCGCCGTGGGTATAGCCGTCGGCCGCCCACGGGCTCTGCCCGCCGCCGGCATGGAGCGGCGGCGCGGGTTCGGCGCGCGGGCCCGCCTGAGGCGATGCGGCAGCCGGCGCGGGCGCGCTCCGCTCGATGATCTTGTCGAGCTCGCCGCGGTCGAGCCACACGCCGCGGCACTGCGGGCAATAGTCGATCTCGATGCCCTGGCGATCGCTCATCGCGAGCGGGACGCGGCAGACCGGGCATTGCATGGCGGCGACTTCGTCTTGCGTGCGCATCGGGCGTTCTCTCCTGTGGTCGTCCTTCGAGATGGGCGCGGGCGCCGCGCGATCAAGTGTGCGCCGGCGCCTCGGCCAGCGGGCTCGCCGCGTCCTCGGCCAACGGCTCGCAGTCGAACCGACGGATGTGGGCGTTGAAGAAGCGGCCCTTGGCGAACGCCTCGCGGAACCGTTGCGCCAGCTGTTCGGGCACCCCCCGGTAGCGATAGCGCCGCCCGCTGACGAACTCGACGTCGAGCGCCTCGGTCGCGCGATCGTAGGCAAAGCGGCGGATGACCGTGGAGGGCATGAAGCCGAAACGCCCGAAACCGCGCTTCGGCCATGGCCGCGATTGACACGCCGCGGCCGGCGCGACAGTCTTTCGCCACGACAGAGGGGGGCTGAAGCATGAAATCGAACTGGCTGGCGCTCGCCGCCATCGCGGCGGCCTGGGCTGTTCCCGCGCAAGCGCAGATGGTCCGGGCGCAGGACCCGGGGAGCGTGGTCCGCGCGCTGCAGGACGGCGGCTACGCCGCCAAGCTCGGCACCGACCAGGTCGGCGACCCGATGATCACCAGCGGCGTCGGCGGCACGACGTTCCAGATATTCTTCTACAACTGCACCGACCACGCGGAATGCGCGACGGTGCAATTCCATTCGGGCTATGACTTCACCACCTCGCCGGGGCTCGAGACGATCAACGAGTGGAACCGCAACAACCGCTTCGGCCGCGCCTACCTCGACGACGAGGACGACCCGATCATAGAGATGGACGTCGACCTCGACGACGGCGGCCTCTCGCCGCTGCTGTTCATCGACAACATCGAGTTCTGGGAAAGCACGCTGTCGAACTTCGAGAAGCACATCGGCTTCCGCGCGGCGGCCGCTGCCACCGCCACGTGCGTCCCGTCGCCCGCCGCGGGGCACAGCGGAGCGCGCTCGCTGCCGTGGTACATCAACAACGACACGGTCAGCGTCCGCGGCACGAGCTACGTCAAGTACGGCCTGCCGCGCGTGCTCGGGCCCAACGAGGTTGAGCAGTACGGTTCCTACAAGGGTGGGTTCTTCTACGGCGA
Organism: Croceibacterium sp.; assembly: GCA_035626815.1. Lineage (GTDB taxonomy): Bacteria > Pseudomonadota > Alphaproteobacteria > Sphingomonadales > Sphingomonadaceae > Croceibacterium_A. Next base: position 9,380 of record DASPMY010000028.1, on the reverse strand, counting down.
GGCCGGCGCCGACAGCCGCGAGGTGCTGTACCTGCTGACCGACCTCGCCGGGTGCGAGTTCCAGCCCTACCAGGAGAGCGTGTGAGCCGGGCGTAGCGCCCGCGGTCAGTCCGCTCCCTCCTCCGCCGCCTGCTGCATCGCCCTCAGCGCCGCGTCGACGGCGCTGTCGGACCGCTCGATGAACGGGTCTTCGGCCGGCGCTGCGGCCGCGGCCTCGCCGGACTCGCCGAGCTGGCGGGCGATGTCGGCGGCCATCAGTTGCGCGACCGGCTCGTCGAGCCGCGCCAGCAGCGCCGCGCGCTCGGCTTCGAGCAGCGCGGTGCGCTCGGCCGGCGCAAGCTCGGCGGCGCGGACGTAGAGCCGGGTCAACGCGACCCACGGCGCGTTCTCGTCGGGCACGTCCTCGGCCCAGCGGCTGAACGGCTCGCCGGCCGCGGCCCACATCCCCTCGTGGCCGGTGCGCAGGAAGAACAGCGCGGTCGTGCCGCGCGGGAACACGTAGCGGATGCAGCCGCCGATCAGGCCGAGCGGATGCGGCCGGGCGAACTCGTACGGGTTGCTGAGCCCGCCGAGGCCGGCCGCCGCCCCCTCGGCCAGGGTCATGCCCTGGAGCGCGATGTCGCCCTGCGGCGGCGCCCCCTTGATCGTCGCCAGCGGGCGGACGGTGATCGTGCTGGCGTACGCGTCGCCCTGCCGATCGGTGGCGCCGCCGATCACCCGCGCGACGACGATCGTCTCGGCCGCGCGCGCCAGCTCGAGGTTGCCCGGCACGCGGTAGTCGGCGGCGACCGAGCACGCCTGCGCCGCGGCGGGCAGCGCCGCGACGGCCGCCGCCAGAGCCGCGGCGGCGGCGCGCGTCACCGCAACGCGCCTACTTGACGAACTGCTGGATCGCGTAGCGGCAGGGATTGGCGCTGCACGCGACCATCTGCACCTCGAGCCGGTAGACCCCGTCGCGGCCGGGCGTGGTCGAGACGATCGGGAAGTCGTCGAGCTCGAAGTCGGAATCGACGGTGTTGCCGTTCGCATCGTAGAGGATCAGGTCGACGTCGCTGCAGTCGGTGTCGCAGGCGGCGATCAGCATCGAGTTCATGCCCGAGCCGAGGCGCACGGTCATCGTGTCCTTGCCGTCGTCGTTGAGCGAGCCCTCGTGGGTGTAGCCGCCGTAGTGGTAGCCGTTCTCGGCGAACTTCTCGGCCGCGGCGTCCATCAGGCGCCGGACCTGGTCGGACCATTCGTCGGCGGCGGCGGGCGCCGCGACCAGCAGGGCCGCGCCGGCGGCGACGGCCATCGAAACAACACGCATCGTGAAAATCCCCCCTCAACGTTGCTGGCGCGAGGCTCCGTCCAATCGCGCGCCAAGTCAAGCGCCAAGGCGGCCTTTGTGCGCAAGGCGCCGGTTCCCTTCGCTCGCTCGCCTTGTCCCGCGGCCCGCGCGGTCCGTCGCGCCGGCGGGAGCCGCGGGGGCGGCCACGCATAGACTCCGGGCATGATTGCAAGGAGGCTACAATGCGCAAGACTCTGATCTCGATCGCCGCCGCGAGCGTGCTGGCCGCGGCCGGCGCCGCGCAGGCGCAAGTCGGCGGAGGCGTCACCGGCGGCGTGGGCGGCACGGTGGGCGACGTCACCGGCGGGGTGACCGGCTCGGCCGGCGCGGACGTCAACGGCGTCGGCACCACGGCCGAGCAGACCGTGGACCGGGTCCGCAGCACCTCGCAGCGCGCCTCTGACCGTGCGCGCCAGCGTGTCGACGACGCGACCGAGCGGGCCCAGGAGGCGGTCGAGGAGGCCGGCGACAAGGCCGACGAGGCGACCGACGCCGAGGCGAACGTCAATGCCGGGGCCAGCGTGCGCACTCAGACCCCAGCGGCGCAAGCCGGCGTCGGCGCGCAAGCCGACGTGCAGGCGGACACCGACCGGGACGACGACGACGACGAGTAGGCGACGCTCACCCGGCGGTCGACCGGCCTCCTCCGGCCCCGGGCGCCGGACGCTCGCTCGGTCGGCGCGGCGGCTCCGCGCCGCGGCGAAGTCGTGCGGCGGCGCACGGACGGCGCATCGGCGGTGTCCGGGAGCGGAGGCCGGGCCTTCATCCGCCAGGTTAGGGCAGGTTTCGCGCCTGTAGGACAGCGGTTTCTCGAGGCGGGAATCGCGGCGCGGGAGGCCGGGCGCGGCTAGCGCGCGGCGATCACCAGCGCCGCCATGGCGAGCCCGCCGTGCTCCGCCTCGGCGCGCTCGGCGGCCTCGCGCGCAGCCGCCAGCGCGCGCTCGCGGGCCGCCGGCGGATGCGCCGCGAGCTCGTTGGCGAGCGGGCTGCCGAGGCACATGCCGCGCGCCAGCGCCGCGGCGCTGCCGGGCGGGCTGACGAAACCGACGCGCTCGATCGCGACCTGCGCGAAGCCGCCGGCGCGCAAGTCGGCCTCGATCGTCGCGGCGTCGTGGTAGCCGAACGGGGTGCGGGCGATGAACTCGGGCTTCGGCTCGGGCAGCACGGCGCGCACCGCCTGGTGGATCGCCGCGCTGCCGGTGTTGGCCTCGAGCCGGTCCCACACGTTGAACAGCAGCGTGCCGCCCGGGGCGAGCACGCGCCGCGCCTCGGCATAGGCGCCGGCCTTGTCGGGGAAGAACATCGCCCCGAATTGCGCCAGCACGAGATCGAACCGTTGCGCCGGGAACGGCAGCGACTGCGCGTCGGCCGGCTCGAACGCCAGGTTGGCGGCCGCGCCGCGCGCCGCCGCCACCGCCAGCATCGCCGGGTTGAGGTCGGTCGCGACGATCCGCGCGCGGGGCAGCGCCGCAGCGAGCGCATGGCTGACCGCCCCGGTCCCCGCCGCCAGCTCGAGCACCGCCCCCGGCGCCAGCGCCTCGGCGCGCGCGACGAGGTCCGCCGCGAACGGCGCGAACAGCACCGGGACCAGGCATTCGTCGTAAAGCGCCGGGATCGAGCCGGCGAAAGCGCTGTCGGGCGTCATGGGCTCCTCCGGCCGCCGGCCATAGCACGGCGCAAGCTCCGAAACGGACGGAAATCGCTCCACCTCGCCCCGTAGCCGCCCCTAATCGCCTGGTGACCGTTCGCGGCGCACAACCGCGGCATGGCCCGCCGTCCGCCGAGCGTGATCCCGTTCCGCCGCAAGCCGCGCTGGGCGCGAGGGGGCGGCCATGGCGAGGTCGCATGGACCGAGCCGGGCCGCCTGAAGTTCCGCGACCGCGCCCGCCCGCGCCAGCGGCGGCGGCGCCTGCGAATCGCGCCGATCATGGTGATGGCGCCGCTGGCGGTGTTCACCGCGGTGTTCGTGTGGGGCTTCCCGCCGGCGCTGCCGCTCGGCTTCGACCGGCCGCCGCCGACCGCGCTCGACCGCGAGACGGCGCGGTTCGCCCTGTGCGCCGGGCGCGGCGCCGCCGGCGGCGATTGCGTGATCGACGGCGACACCTTCTGGTACGCCGGCGAGAAGATCCGCCTCGCCGACATCAACACCCCCGAGACGAGCGCGCCCGAATGCGCCCGCGAGGCCGAGCTCGGCGCGGCGGCGACCGCGCGGCTGCGCGCGCTGCTCAATGCCGGGCCGTTCACGCTCGGCCCGGCCGCGTCGGGCGACGACCGCGACCGCTACGGCCGGCGGCTGCGCACCGTCACCCGCGACGGCGAGAGACTCGGCGCGGTGCTGGTCGGCGAGGGGCTGGCCGAGGAATGGCGGGGTATCGCGGGAGCTGGTGCTGAGCGACTCCGCGCGCCGCACCGGCTATGTTGCGGTCTCGCGAGGACCCCTCGATGCGCAAGCCCACGACCGTCGCGACGCTGACCGAGCCCGGGCGGGTGCGGCTGTCGCCGAGCGTCTTCATCGCGACAGGCGGCATCCGGAATCGCGCCAGTGCACGGGCTGCTCGACGCGCCCGACGATCCGGAGCTGGCAGCGGCCGGCAGGTGATGGCGCGCCGGATCGACGACAACCTGCCGAACTCGGCGGCGGGGTTCTACCCGACCTCTTGGGCGCTCAACATCCCGTGGCACGAGCGCCCGCAGCGGCGGATCGACAGCCATGCCGCGCCCAAGGGGCGGTGGGTGCGCTGAACCGGGTGACGAACGCGACAAAGGCGACAGCGTGTCGCCCGGGGCTTTGGCGATATTTCCGTTATCGGCCAAGCGCTTGCCGCCGATCTGGCCGGGCGACACTTTCGCCGGAATCGCGCGCGGGAGCCGCGACTCGTTCGCAACGACAGCCCGCGGCAGCCCGGTCTTCATCCCGCAGGATGGAGCAGATCGGGCGCGTGTAGGACAGCGGTTTTTGCGATGCGGCCGCCTGCGCTGTAAGAGCCACGGCACAGCCGCAAGGGGACAGGCCGATGGACCAGACAACCGCCCAGCAACAGCAATCGCCGCCGCCAACCGGAGTCACGCTCGCGCGTCCGGCCATCGTCGCGTTGCTTTACCTGCTCAACATCTTCCTCGGGTTCTCGGTCTTCGTCGGCTTGGTGCTGGCCTATATCTGGCGCAACGACGCGGACACGCAGGAATGGGAAAGGAGCCATTACCGCTACCTGATCCGCACCTTCTGGATCGGGCTGGCCGTGTTCCTGGGCGTGTTCATCGTGTGGATCGCCACTATCTTCGGCACGGCGTTCGATCAATCGGCGCAGGACCGGGCGTTATCGCCCGCCTTCCCGCTGGTGTTCGTCGGCGCGATAGTGGTCTGGTTGCTCGGCGCGGTGTGGTTCTGCATCCGCTCGATTCTGTCGCTGGTGAAAGCCGGCGAGGGCAAGCCGATGCCGAGGCCGGAGAGCTGGCTGTTCTAGGCGATCGGCGGTAGCGGTGAGGGCGGGCGCGCGGGACCGGCGACAGCCTGCCGTACTCGATGGCGACAGCTTCTGTTACGCCGGCGAGAAGATCCGCCTCGCGACATCAATACCCCCGAGGTCAGCGACCCCGGGTGCGCACGCGACGCCCAGCTCGGCGCCGAGGCGACCGCCCGCCTCCAGGTGCCGCTCAACGCCGGCCCCTTCACCCTCGCCCTGATCGACCGCGACCGCTACGGCCGCCGGCTGCGCACGGTCACCCGCGACGGCGAGAGCCTGGGCGCGGTGCTGGTCGACGAAAGGCTGGCGGAGGAGTGGCGGGGGTATCGCGGCGGCTGGTGTTAGGCGAGCTCAGTCCCAGCCGAAGTCCGCGAGGATGGCGGCGGCCATCTCGTCCGGAGCCTGACCGAGCAGCACCCGCGTCGTGCGGTGGCCCTGCATCACGCCGTTGGCCGCGCGGTAGGCCCAGTCGCTGATCTCCGCGAGCGGCACGCTGACGCGTTGGCCAAACTGGTATCCCTCCTCCACCGGAGTGTTGGCGAGAGCGCCGGCGATCGCTTCGCCCTCGATCGTCAGGTTGTCGACCCAGATGTGCTCCCAGCCGGCCAGCGGGTATTTGATCATGAACTCGCTGGTGCCCGCGGGCGGCTCGGCGAGCAGGGCGAGAAAGTCCGGCAGAGTCCGCTGGGCCTCGGCGATGGCCGCATCCATGACCGGATCGTCGGCGTCGACCTGATAGACCTGGTCCTCGCCGGCGTCCTGCGCCAGCGCGGCGGTGAACGGGACGGCCGCCGCAAGCAGCGTGGCGAGCGCAAAGGCGAGCTGACGCTTCATGGCGACGAGGCTAGCAGCGCGCGGGGTGGAGGCAAGGGGCGTGATGGCGGGCGTGGGGCCGGCGTTCGACAACGCGCATGCGGAAGCGGATGGTTGGCGAGGGCTGGCGCGCTGGATCGACGGCACGAGCGCCCGCGGCTGCGGATCGACAGTGATGCCGACCGAAGGGCAGTGGGTGGCGGGAGCGAGGAACCGCGGCCTAGGACTACAGAGGTTGTTCCTCGAGGCGACTTTCTCCCTCGCAGTCGTGACAATGCCCGTAATCGGCCACTGCACCCAGGACCCATTGCTGCGTCTTGTCGTCCCAGTCTGCCCACGCGTCGCGCGACACATTCGTCGAGCCGCAAGTGCCGCAGACGATCCGAATTCTTGGCGCTTTCGCTGCTTCCGTCATTCGCGCATGATGGCAGCCATCGCGCGGGAGGAAAGCGGTGGCGGGCGGAATCTGGCCCAGTTCGGTCGAGCTTGCCGTGGCCCGCTTGGTGGCTCGCTCGGGCAGCGCGGAGTTCACGCTCGCGCAGCTGATCGACGCCGAGCTCGACCGGATCGTGCGCGAGACCGGGACGCGCGGGGCGACGCCCGACGCCACGCTGCGCCGGGAGCTGCAGCAGTTGCGCGATCGCGGCGGTCTCGAATTCCTCGGCGGCGGGCACTACCGTCTCAAGGCCGGGGCGGCCTTCCTGCCGCTCGCCTCGCCGAGCAAGTGCGTGTTCGTGGTCGGCTCGCACTCGATCTATGCGGATGAGCCCGACCGCTTCTATCGCTTCGGGCCGCAATGGCTGAATGCAGCGGCGCGCTCGGTCGGGCAATGGATCGTCTACCAGGAGCCGCGCCGGTCGGGACCGCGAGGCTACTACGCGTTGGCGCGCGTGGAGGAGATCGTGCGCGACCCCACCGATGCGGCCATGTTCCTCGCGTTGATCGAGCCCGGCACTTATCTCGAGTTCGGGTGCGACGTGCCCTTTCAGTACGACGGGCAGGCCGTCGAGCGCGGGCTGCTCCAAGCCGATGGAAGGCTCAACAACGGCCGCGCCATCCAGTCGATCCGCGCCATTTCGGACGAGGATTTCGACCGCATCGTCGGGCTGGGGCTGATCGAGGAGGAAGACCTGCTGCCGCGCGAGGACGATGAGGAGCCGATGCCCGCCAGCGTGCACGAGGAGCAGGAGCCGTTCCTCGGCCCGGTCGAGCGCGACACCGTGCTGACCAGCCGCAAGGTGCGCGACCGCCAGTTCCGCAAGCGCGTGCTGGATGCCTACGAATGCCGCTGCGCGCTGACCGGGATGCGGCTGATCAACGGCGGCGGACGCGCCGAAGTGCAGGCCGCGCACATCATCGGTGTCGAGCACGGCGGATCGGACAAGGCGAGCAACGGCATCGCGCTGTCGGGAACCGTGCACTGGATGTTCGACCGCGGCTTCCTGTCGCTGAGCGACGCGGGCGATATCCTGCTGTCGACCAAGATCAACGATGTCGCGAGCGTGGAGAAGCTAATCTACCCTGACCGGCGGGCGCGTTTACCCGCGAACGAGAACCGACCCCATCCCAGGTATTTGGCTTGGCACCGTGAGCGGCACGAGTTTGCGGCGTAGCTTCGAGTGGTGTACTTCAAAGGTACTGAAATCTAAGGATCAGTCACCGGAACGATGCTATTCGCTGGCGTGGCCGTGGCTTCCGAAAGGCCGTAAAACTCAATTGGAGAGAGGGACTTACCTTGGCACCGAACGTACAGGTGAAGTGCCAAGGCTGATGGCGTTATATCGGCGGGCCCGTGCTCATATCGAAATCCGGAATAAGTGCTCAGAATGCCGATTTCCCTCAAATGATCCATTTCAACGTCAGCTTGATGAATATCACTAGTTCCTAGGATATTCTGAACCTCTTCAGTACTTATCGCGAAGTCTCCGTCGGCTACTATCAAGCCATTTCCCGTCAGCTTTTTCTTAGAACGCTCGCAAGCATAATTAACTAGCTTGACCTCGGACGACGTCATTTGTTTCAAAAGATTGATAAAAATTAGGTTGCTTTGATCTCGCCCGTCTTGGCTGCACGAGCTGGCCAACAAGCCAGCCCACAACTTTTGCAAATCAGGATCGTCTTCCCAGGACCCTTCCTCGATGATCTTCCCAACAATTCGCGGGTGTGCGTGAACATCCTCTTTGCCTTCGGTTTCAAGAATCTTTTTTGCCTCGAGGCTTATCGCCGCTGCGTTCCGAGCCCTCCATGCAGAGACCTTGTCCTTGAGGAGCAGCCCTAGTTCCTCAGCAGCCGGAAGGCAGATGCGACCAAGAAACGCACCCGCCCCATCAACCACTCCTTGAACGACGACCAACGCAGCGTCGGAGAGAGGCTTGATGCCCAGGACGTCGAGAGACTTCTTCTCCTCGCCCACGACTCACTCCGCCGCCTGCGCTCCGCTCACGTCGCCGAACAGCCCCGGCCCATCGCCCTCGTCCGCCGCGTTCGCCGCGCTGGTCTTCGCCTTCGCCCGGTTGTCGAAGCTCGCCCACACGTCGTTCCAGTTCCCCCGGGTCGCGGCCTTCGAGTACTCGGTCGCGCGGGTCTCGAAGAAGTTGGCGTGCTCGACGCCGTTGAGCAGCGGGGCGAGCCACGGGAGCGGGTGGTCGTCGACCATGTAGATCGCCGGCAGGCCGAGCTGGCCGAGGCGCCAGTCGGCGATGTAGCGGATGTACTTCTTGATCTCCCTGGCGGTCATCCCCGGCACCGGGCCCTGCTCGAAGGCGAGGTCGATGAACGCGTCCTCCAGCCGCACGGTCTTCTGGCAGGCATCGATGATGTCTTCCTTGACCGACCGGGTCAGGCACTTCCGCTCGGCGCAGAAGGCGTGGAACAGGCGGGTGATGCCCTCGCAGTGGAGGCTCTCGTCGCGCACCGACCAGCTGACGATCTGGCCCATCCCCTTCATCTTGTTCTGGCGCGGGAAGTTCATCAGCATGGCGAAGCTGGCGAACAGCTGAAGCCCCTCGGCGAAGCCGCCGAACATGGCCAGGGTCCGGGCGATGTCGGCGTTCGAATCGACTCCGAACTGGCCCATGTAGTCGTGCTTGGCCCGCAGGGCGTCGTATTCCATGAAGGCGCCGAATTCGGCCTCGGGCATGCCGATGGTCTCGAGCAGCAGGGCGTAGGCGGCGATGTGAACCGTTTCCATATTGGCGAAGGCGGCCAGCATCATCTTCACCTCGGTCGGTTTGAACACCCGGCCGTAGCGCTCCATGTAGTTGTCCTGGACCTCGATGTCCGCCTGGGTAAAGAAGCGGAATATCTGGGTCAGCAGATTGCGCTCGCCGTCGTCGAGATTGGCCGCCCAGTCCTTGCAGTCCTCGCCCAGCGGCACCTCTTCCGGCATCCAGTGGACCTGCTGCTGCTTCTTCCACATGTCGAAGGCCCACGGATACCGGAACGGCTTGTAGGCCGCCGACGGCGTCAGCAGGCCGGGCGTGGAGGGAATGATGGACGAAGCGGGGACGAAGGCGTTCATTGCGGGACCCTGAGACAGCGAATCCAACCTAGCAGCATCGGACGGAGATCAACCAGTGGGGTCTAGCGCCGCAGGTGTTCACAAAATCTTGGGGTCTGGGGACAAGCGGTGACTTTCACCGTCTACGGTTCGCCCGGCTATGGCTCCACCCTCGTCGAGGGGGCGCTGGAGCTCTTGGGCCTGCCCTGGACCTCCGTCGAGGCCGGGCCGAACGGGACGGCCGAGGAGCAGGCGCTGCTGAAATCCCTGAACCCGC